>NZ_JASCPA010000001.1:0-322952 GCF_029959715.1 Pseudomonas sp. PS02288
CGGGTGGGGCGAGCGCTGAGTTCTGGCGTTCCGCCTTCGACGCCGGCTATAGGCGGCTGCCCGGCCGACGAGGAGCGTCGGCCGGGCAAACCACGGGTCACTAGCGCAAATCCGCCAGCGGATGCTCGCCTTCCCAGGTCGGCTCGAAGTGCGCCTCGATGACCGCGTCCGGGATGCTCGCGACATCCGGCCAGTGCCAGCGCGGGGCGTGGTCCTTGTCCACCAGGCGCGCGCGCACGCCTTCGCTGAATTCCGGGTGGCGGCAGCAGTTGAGGCTCATCGCGTATTCCATGCGGAACACTTCGGCGAGCGACATGTGGCGCGCGCGGGCGATCTGTTGCCAGACGAGGTGCGCGGTCAGCGGGCAGCCTTCGGCGAGGGTCTTGCCGGCATGCGCGAGCAGGCCGTCACGGTCGTCGCGCAGCGCGGCGATCGCCCGCCAGGCGGCAGGCAGGTCGGCGACGTCGAGCAGGTCGTCCAGGCGTTCCCGGCGTGGCAGCCACTGGGCCGCCGGGAGCCGATCGCGGGCTTCGTGCTCCAGCGACCTGAGTAGGCTGATCAGTTGCATCTCCGGCTGTTCCAGCCAGTTCAACTGGACCATCCCTTCAAGCAGTTCGTCCTGCTGTTCGTCGAGCAGGAAGCGGTCGGCGAGGTTCAGATCCAGCGCATCGCGCGCATTCATCTGGCTGGCGGTGAGACCGAGGAAGGTTCCGAGCTTGCCCGGCAGGCGCGAAAGGAACCAGCTGGCGCCGACGTCCGGGTACAGGCCGATGTTGATTTCCGGCATTGCCAGCCGCGAGCTTGGGGTGACGATGCGCAGCGAGGCGCCCTGCAACAGGCCCATGCCGCCGCCCATCACGTAGCCGTGGCCCCAGGCGATCAGCGGTTTCGGGAAGCGGTGGAGGTGATGGTCGAGGCGGTATTCGGCGGCGAAGAAACGCGCCGCCAGCGCCGGCACCTCGCCGGGCTGCTCGCGGCAGGCTTCGACCAGCTTGCGCACGTCGCCCCCGGCGCAGAACGCCTTGGCGCCGTTGCCGCGCAGCATCACGCAGACGATGCCCGGGTCGTTGGCCCAGGCTGTCAGCTTGTCGTCGAGGGCCTCGTTCATCGCCAGGCTCAGGGCGTTGAGGCTTTTTTCCGCATCCAGCGTGGCGATGCCGATGCGCACGCCGTGCAGCGCGGGGAGTTCCTGAAAGATCACATTCATTCTTGGGTTCCCATCGCGAGGCGCCGTGGCCTCGCATCCGGTTGTCGTTCAGCGGTTGCGCCAGTGGGCGTCGCGTTTTTCGAGGAAGGCGTTGACACCCTCGCGGGTATCTTCGGCGTCGAACAGGTCTACGAAGCGCTCGCGCTCCTGGGCCAGCCAGGTGCTCGGGCCGCGTTCGCGGGCGCCCTGGATCAGCGGCTTGATCGCACGCACCGCCACCGGGCTCTGCCGCGCGACGCGCGCTGCGAGGAGGAGGGCGTGGCCGCGCGCTTCGCCGGCATCGACGACCTGCTCGACCAGGCCGATGCGCAGCGCGGTGTCCGCATCCACGCGCTCGCCACAGAGGATCATGCGCTTGGCCCAGCCTTCGCCGACCAGCCAGGGGAGTGCCTGGGTTCCGCCAGCGCACGGCAGCAGGCCGACCGAGGCTTCCGGCAGGGCCAGTTGCGACTGGCGCTCGGCGATGCGGATGTCGCAGGCCAGCGCGCACTCCAGGCCGCCGCCCATGGCATAGCCGTTGATCGCCGCAATCGACACGCCGCGGAAGTCGCGCAGCGCCTCGAAGGCTTCGCCGAACAGCCGGGCCATCTCGCGGGCGCGGGCCTTGTCGCCATCGGCGAACAGCTTGAGGTCGGCTCCGGCGCTGAAGAACTTCTCGCCGCGCCCGGTGATGACCAGCGCATAGATGTCATCGTCGCGGTCGAGGTGCTCGATCAACTGTCGCAGGCCGATCAGCGACTCGCGCTCCCAGGTGTTGGCCGGCGGGTTGTTGATGGTCAGCAGGGCGGTGTTGCCGTGCTTCTCCACGGTGAGTTTGTGGGTCAGGTCGAATAGCTGGGTTTTGTAGGGTTCCAGTGCATTGCTCATGCGAATCCTCCTGTTTTCTTCTCAAGTCCTGGCGGGAAACATCGTGCGCACCGCCCACCGTGGCGCACCTACGCAATCCGGTCGAGCATGCCGCCCTGTTCGAGCAGGCGTCGCGCGATGATCACCCGCATGATCTCGTTGGTGCCTTCCAGGATCTGGTGCACGCGGCTGTCGCGCACCCAGCGCTCCAGCGGGTAATCGTTGAGATAGCCATAACCGCCGTGGAGTTGCAGCGCCTGGTTGCACAGCTCGAAGCAGTGGTCCGTGGCGAAACGCTTGGCCATTGCGCAGTACAGGCTGGCCTCGGCGTCGCCCGCGTCGAGCTTGTGCGCGGCCAGACGGACCATCTGCCGGCTGGCGACGAGGTCGGTGAGCATGTCGGCGAGCCTGAACTGCAGCGCCTGGAACTCCGCCAGCGGCTTGCCGAACTGCTTGCGTTCCTCGACGTAGCGCAGCGATTGCTCCAGCGCGGCCTGGGCGGCGCCCAGCGAACAGCTGGCGATGTTGATGCGCCCGCCGTCCAGGCCCTTCATCGCGTAGACGAAACCCTGGCCTTCCGGGCCGATGCGGTTGCCGGCAGGGATGCGCACGCCCTCGAAGGTGATGGTCCGGGTCGGCTGCGCGCGCCAGCCCATCTTCAGTTCGTTGCGCCCGTAGCGCACGCCCTCGGCATCGCCGGGCACCAGGAAGCAGGAAATGCCACGGGCGCCGTCTTCGCCGGTGCGCGCCATCACGATCAGCACCTGGGTGCTGCCGGCGCCGGAAATGAAGCACTTGCTGCCGTCGATCACGTAGCTGTCGCCCTCGGGGCGCGCGCGGGTGCGCAGGTGCGCGGCATCGGAGCCGGCGTCCGGCTCGGTGAGGCAGTAGGAGGCGAGCAGTTCGCCGCTGATCAGGCGCGGCAGCCAGGCGTCCTTCAACTCCGGTTCGGCGAAGCGCGCGAGCATCCAGCTGGCCATGTTGTGGATGGTGAGGAAGGCGGTGGTGGCGACGCAGCCGGCGGCCAGCTGTTCGAAGATGAGCGAGGCGGAGAGCCGCGACAGGCCAAGCCCGCCGTCCGTCTCGTCGAGGTAGAGCGCCAGGAAGCCCTGGTCGGCGGCGAGGCGAATGACATCCACCGGGAAATGGTGGTCGCGGTCCCAGTCCGCGGCGTGCGGTGCCAGTTCGCGGCTGGCGAAGGTGCGTGCGCTTTCGATCAGCAGGCGCTGCTCTTCGGAGAATTCGAAATCCATGGGCGTCCTCGTGGGTACGTTGTTCTTGTTGTGCCCTCGGTGCGAGGGTTGCAGGGCGGGCCGCTCGTGGCTGCCGGCCGCTGGACGCCCTCAGGTTGCCTCATTCTCCGGCGGGCGTCATGCCGTTTTCAGCTGGCCTTGCCACCCAGCAGCTTGAGCCAGAACGCCGCTTCGCCTGGAACCTCCTCGCCCAGTTGCTGCGCCAGGGCCGCGTGGTCGGCGTCGGGAAACAGGCGGCGGAGCGCGGGCAACTGCGCCAAGGGTGCCTCGTCGCGGGGTTGTTGCAGCAGGCTGGCGACCTGCACCAGATCGGCCAGGTCGGCCTTGCCGGCGTGTTCGCGCTGCCAGTCGTCGCGGTGACGGGTGACATCGACGATTGCCGGCACCTGGTTCCAGCTGGTCAGCAAGATCACCCCGATCGGTCCGGAGATGGCGTCGCAGAGCGCGTGCAGTTCGTCTTCCTCGCGCGGCGCGTCCGGCCAGCGGCCGATCTCGTCGAGCAGGGGCAGGCTGCCGATGTCCTGCAGCAAGCCGGCGAGCAGGGCATCCTCCACGGCAATGCCCAGGCAGCGGCCGCACAGCGCCGCGCTGTAGGCGGCGCGCAGCTGGGCGTTCTTCCAGCGGTTGCGGAAGACCCGCTGCAAGGTCGGTTCGGTGCTGGTGAACAGGTTGCGCAGGGAGAACGCCAGAACCAGGTTGTTGAGATTGCGGATGCCCAGGCGGCCGAGAACGTCGCGCAGGTGCTGGCAGGGGCGGCCGGTCTTGAACAGCGGGTTCTCGGCGAACTGCATGAGGTAGGCGGCCAGCGCTGGGTCGCCGTTGATCACCCGTGACAACTGTTCCAGCTGGGTCCGTGAATCTTCCAGCAGGCGCCGGATGGCTTCGGCATTCTCGGGCATCTGCGGGACTCGGGCTTCGCCGCGCAGAAAGCGGTCGAGGAGGGCGAGACGCAGGTTTCTGGCGTCGGCATGGGGTTGGCTTTGCATGGGGGCTCGCTATTGCAGATTGACAAGCCGGTGAGGCTTTCCTAGGGTGCCGCGGCTACTTTCACGGCAGGTGCACCATGGCGCAGACGCAGGATCGGATCAAGCTCGAGGCAGGCTGGAAGGCCGTATTGCGCGACGAGTTCGACAAACCCTACATGCAGCAGCTTAGCGAGTTTCTGCGCCAGGAGAAGGCGGCCGGCAAGGTCGTCTTCCCGCCCGGACCGCTGATCTTCAATGCCCTGAACTCCACACCGCTCGATCGGGTGAAGGTGGTGATCCTCGGTCAGGACCCTTACCACGGGCCCGGCCAGGCCCACGGCCTGTGCTTCTCGGTGCAGCCGGGCGTGCCCACTCCGCCGTCGCTGCAGAACATCTACAAGGAGCTCAAGCGCGACCTGAACATCGACATCCCGCGCCACGGCTACCTGCAGCACTGGGCGGAGCAGGGCGTGCTGCTGCTGAACACGTCACTGACGGTGGAGCAGGGCAATGCCGGCTCCCACGCGGCGAAGGGCTGGCAGCCGTTCACCGACCGCATCATCGAGGTGGTGAGCGAGCAGCGCCCGCACCTGGTGTTCCTGCTCTGGGGTTCCCACGCGCAGGGCAAGCAAAAGCTCATCGACGCGACCAAGCACCTGGTGTTGAAGTCCGCGCATCCCTCGCCGCTCTCCGCGCACCGCGGCTTCAACGGCAACGGGCATTTCAGCCGCACCAACAAGTACCTGCAGCAACAGGGTCTGGAGCCGATCGACTGGCGCCTGCCGGACGCGCCCTGAGTGCCGGCGCTACGCCCGAGCGCCGGTTTTTGCGCGATTTCCAGCGAAAGGTGAGCGAAAGCTCGCCGCATTAGGATCGACGTGCCGCCGATTCCGATCGGCGCCTGGCCGCAGCGCCAGTTACAAAAACAACAACGGTGATCGCCATGAAACGTCCCTTGCCGCTCTTGTCTCTCCCGCCGATCGTTTGCTCTGCGCCAGAAACTTTGCGCTGACCGCATGCCGTGCCCTGAACCGATGCTTACGTTGCTCGATCATGCGTCTGCCCTGTGCGCCGCTTTCGTTGCCGGATCTGCGGATGGGCGGGCGAGGATCGGGCCTGACGAGCCGCGCCTCACCTCGAAGTGGGCAGTCGGCATCCGCGCCTGTATCCTGCTCGGCGGTTTCGCCGGCGGGATTTTCCCGGCCACGGCGGCGTCTGATGCGAACGGCAAAAGCCCGGGCAGGCAGGAAGTCCGGGCTTCCGGGTCGCCACGTTTAGCGTCATCCGAACACTCTCGAACCCCCTAGAGGAACCATCATGGAATGGCTCACCAATCCGGAAATCTGGATTGCCTTCTTCACCCTGACCGCCCTGGAAATCGTCCTCGGCATCGACAACATCATCATGATCTCGATCCTGGTGGGGCGGATGCCCAAGCACATGCAGCCGAAGACGCGCTTCTTCGGGCTGGCGCTGGCGATGGTCACGCGGATTCTGCTGCTGCTGTCGATCACCTGGGTGATGCGCCTGACGGCGGACCTGTTCCATGTCCTCGGCCAGGGGATTTCCGGGCGTGACCTGATCCTCTTCTTCGGCGGCCTGTTCCTGCTCTGGAAGAGCAGTTCGGAGATCTACCACGGCCTCGAGGGCGAAGACGAAACCGCCGGCGAAGAGCCGAAAAGCAAGGCCAGCGGTTTCGTCGGCACCATCATCCAGATCGCCATCATCGACATCGTCTTCTCGCTGGACTCGGTGATCACCGCGGTTGGCATGGTCGCCCACGTCCCCGTGATGATCGCTGCGATCGTCGTCGCGGTGATGGTGATGATGCTGGCCGCCGGCACCATCAGCGACTTCATCGAAAAGCACCCGTCGCTGAAGATGCTCGCCCTGTCGTTCCTCATCGTGGTCGGTACGGTGCTGATCGCCGAAGCCTTCGAAGTCCACGTGCCGAAGGGCTATGTCTACTTCGCGATGGCCTTCTCGCTGGGTGTCGAGGCGCTGAACATCCGCCTGCGCACCAAGCTGGGTCGCAAGCAGAATGACCCGGTCAAGCTGCGCAAGGACATCCCCGGCGGCGAATGAGCCGCGACGCCTCCCTCTCCCGTGCGGAGAGGGAGGCGTGTTTCACGTCCCTTCATCCGGGCGTCTGCGCCAGATCCGGAACAGCGGTTCGGCGAGGAACAGCACCAGCAACAGACGCATCACCTGCATTGCCGTCACCAGCGGCACCGACAGCGCCAGGGTCTCCGCCGTGAGGCTCATCTCGGCGATCCCGCCGGGCATCATGCCCAGCGTCAGCGAGCGGATATCCAGTGCCGTCAGCGCGCCCAGAGCGAATGCCGCCAGCGTGGCGAGCGCCATCATCAAGGCCGTGGAAAACAACGTGCGCAGCAGGAACGCCGGTGCGCGGCGGAAGAATGCACGGTCGAAATGACAGCCCAGCCCGCTGCCGATGAGCAATTGGCCAAGCTGGCTGGCACCGTGCGGCAGGCCGATGTGCAGGTTCCAGACGATGCTCGCGGTGGCGCTCACCAGCAGCGGGCCGAACAGCCACGGGTTGGGCTGCTGCAGGCGTTGCCACAGCCAGGCGAGCAGCGCGCCGGCCGGCAGCAGCACAGCCAGCCAGAGCCCGTCCACCGGCGCCGCCTGGAACTGCGCGTCGCCGTCGCCCATCAGCAGTTTGAAGATCGTCGGCACGCAGAGCACCAGGGCCACCACCCGCAGGCTTTGCGCCGCGGCGACCCGGCTGAGTACCGCGCCGTGACGCTGGCCGAGGTTGACCATTTCCCCGGAGCCGCCGGGCATGCAGGAAAAGAACGCGGTGGCCGGGTCTTCGCCGGCGCGCCGCAGCAGCCACACGGCGGCGACGCTGGAGAGGAGGGTGAACAGGGCGCCGAAGAGGATCAGCCAGAAGTGCGCCAGCACCTGCTCCACCACTTCGGGGCTGAAGTGCAGGCCGATGCCGACGCCGATGATGCATTGACCGGTCTTGCGGCCCCCTGGCAGATCACGGATCTGCCAGGGGGTGGTGCAGCGGAACAGGATGACCGCTACCAGGGCGCCGATCATCCATGGCAGGGGCCAGTGGGCGAGGCTGGCCAGCAGCCCGCCCAGCGCGCCTACGAGCGGGGTCGCCCACCAGGCGCGCCAGCCATCACGCATCGGCCAGGATGCGCTGCCGGGCGCTGCGGCGGCGCCAGATGCGCAGCAGCGGCAGGGCCAGCATCACCACCACCAGGGCCCAGGTGCTCATGCTGATCGGGCTCGACCAGAGGATGCCCAGTTCGCCGTTGGAGATCGACAGCGCACGGCGCAGGTTCTGTTCCATCAGCCCGCCAAGGATGAAGCCCAGCAGGATCGGCGACAGGGGGAAGTCCAGCTTGCGCAGGATATAGCCCATGATGCCGATGCCGACCATCAGGAACAGGTCGAAGGTGGTGGCATGCACGGCGTACACGCCGATCGCGGTGATGATGGCGATCACCGGCACCAACGCCCAGTTCGGCACGGCGAGGATGCGGGTGAAGATGCGGATCATCGGGATGTTCAGGATCACCAGCATGATGTTGGCGACGAACAGCGAGGCGATCAGGCCCCAGACGAGGTCAGGCTGTTGCTGGAACAGCAGCGGGCCGGGGGTGATGTTGTACAGGGTCAGCGCGCCGATCATCACCGCGGTGGTGCCCGAGCCGGGTACGCCGAGGGTCAGCATGGGCACCAGAGCACCGCAGCAGGACGCGCCGATGGCGGTTTCCGGGGCTGCCAGGCCGCGCATGTCGCCCTTGCCGAAATTGCCCTTGTCGCCGGCCATGCGTTTTTCGGTCATGTAGGCCACGGCGCTGGCCAGGGTCGCGCCGGCGCCCGGCAGTACGCCCATGAAGAAGCCCAGCAGGCCGCAGCGGATGTTCACCGCGAACACCGAGGCCGCTTCCTTCATGTTGAACAGCATGCGCCCGGTGGCCTTGACCGCTGCGTGGCCATGGTGGGTCTTTTCCAGCAGCAGGAGGATCTCGCTGATGGAGAACAGGCCCAGCACCAGCACCACGAACTGGATGCCGTCGGCCAGGTGCACGTTGTCGCCGGTGAAGCGGTACACGCCGCTGTTGGCATCGATGCCCACCGCGGAGAGGAACAGGCCGATCAGCGCGGCGATGAAGGTCTTCAGCGGCTTGTCGCCAGCCATGCCGCCCAGGGCGACGATGGCGAACACCATCAGCACGAAGTACTCCGCCGGCCCGAAGGCGATCGCCCATTTTGCCAGCAGCGGGGCGAACAGCACCATCCCGCAGGTGGCGATCAGCGCGCCGATGAACGAGCTCCACGCCGACAGCGACAGGGCCACGCCGGCCAGGCCCTGGCGCGCCATGGGGTAACCGTCGAGGGTGGTCATCACGGTGGAGGCTTCACCGGGAATGTTCAGCAGGATCGAGCTGATCCGGCCGCCGTATTCGCAGCCCAGGTAGACCGCGGCCAGCAGGATCAGCGCCGATTCCGGTGGCAGGCCCAGGGCGAAGGCGATGGGGATCAGCAGGGCCACGCCGTTGATCGGGCCCAGGCCCGGCAGCAGGCCGACCACGGTGCCGATCAGGGTGCCGGTGAGGGCGGTGACCAGATTGTAGGGGCTCAGGGCGACGCCGAAGCCCTGGCCCAGGTAGCTCAAAGTATCCATGTGTCAGTTCTCCAGTGCGCTCAGCAGGCCGAGGGGCAGGGGCACGTCCATCACGCGATCGAACAGCCAGTAGAGGAAGATGCTCATGCCCACCACGACGACGGCGCCGGGCAGCCAGCGGCCGCCATACAGGCGTGCCATGGGCAGGCCGACCAGGATCGCGCTGAGGATAAAACCCAGCGACTCGAAGGTGGCGGCCAGGACGATCAGCAGACCGACGCAGGCGGCGATCTTGATCAGGCTTTCGCGGTCCAGTTGCGGCTCGTCTTCCTTGTGCACGATGGGGGTGGGGCGGATGGCCAGGTACAGCAGGCCCAGGCTCATCAGCCCGAGCATCAGCAACGGGTAGGCCCGGGGTCCGACCGGTTCATAGGAAAATGCGGCCTGGTAGGGCCAGGCCATCACGGCCAGGGCGGCGCATACGGCCAGCAGAACCAGGGCGAAAAGGCGTTGCAGGATCATGGAAGAATCCTCGTCGGAGATGCTCGAACTGGATGAGTGAACGGGGTGGCGAAGCCGAAAGGCTTACTGGATCAGCCCGAACTCCTTGGCCAGCGCCTTGTATTCCGCGACCTGCTTCTTCACGTAGGCGTTCAGCTCCTCGCCGGTCAGGGCGAAGGGGAACAACTCACGCTGGTCGCGCAACTTGGCGAAGTCTTCGGAGGCGAGCATCTTGTCGAACGAGTCCTTCCACCAGGCGTAATCCTCATCGCTGACCTTCGGCCCGAGGTAGAAGCCGCGAACCACCGGCCAGACGATGTCGTAGCCCTGCTCCTTGGCGGTGGGGATGTCCTTCATTTCCGGCTCGTCCAGACGGTTTTCCGAGAGCACGGCGAGGATGCGGATGTTGCCGCTCTGGATATGCGGCATGGAGTCGGAAATGTCGGTGGAGCCGATCTGGATATGGCCGCCGAGCAGCGCGGTGGCGATCTCGCCGCCGCCTTCCAGGGCCACGTAGCGCAGGTCGCGCGGGTTGATCCCGGCGGCCTTGGCGATCAGCGCGGTCTGCATCCAGTCCTGGCTGCCCACGGTGCCGCCGGAACCGATCACCACCTTGCCCGGATCTTTCTTCAGTGCCGCGACAAGATCGTCGAGGGTCTTGTAGGGCGAGTCGCTCTTCACCGCGATGGCGCCGTAGCTGGTGCCGACTGCGGCCAGCCACTTCACGGCGTTCTCGTCGAAACGGCCGAACTTGCCCTGCGCGAGGTTGAGCAGCGAACCGCTGGACCAGGCCACCAGGGTGCCGGCGTCGGCCGGGCGCTGGGCGACCACCGCGTTGTAGGCGACCGCGCCGACGCCGCCGGGCATGTAGGTGACGCGCATCGGTTTGCTCAGCAGCTTGGCGTCCACCAGGGCGCTCTGGGCCAGCTTGCAGGTGAGGTCGAAGCCGCCGCCGGGCGCGGCCGGTGCGATGCACTCGGGACGCTTGGGTTCGGCCAGCAACTGGCCCGAGATCAGTAGGCAGGACGCAGCGAGGGCAAGGCGGGTGAGGGCAATCTTCATCGGTGTTCTCCTTTGGGTCTTATTGTGAATCACCAGATCGGCAGGGCGTAGCTGACGATCAGGCGTAGCTCGTCCGCATCACGGGCGAAGGTAGAACGGAATCCCGCATGGCGGGCACGGAAGGTCAGGTCCTTGAGCGCGCCGCTCTGAACCACGTACTTGAACTCGACATCGCGCTCCCACTCGCGGCCTTCCTCGGTGCTGCCGGTGACCTTGGCGTTGTCGCCGCTGATGTAGCGGGTCAGGAAGCTCAGGCCGGGCACGCCCATGGCGGCGAAGTTGAGGTCGTAGCGGGCTTGCCAGGAACGCTGGTCGGCGTTGGCGAAGTCGTTGATCTGCACGAAGTTGACCAGGAAGGGGTCGCTGCCATCGATGTAGGCGAAGCCGGTGTCGCCGCTCATGCGCTGGTAGCCGAGAGCGAACTTGTGGCTGCCCTGGGCGTAGCTGAGCATGCCGTTGAGTGCGCGGTTGTCCACCTTGCCGGCTTCGGCGCGGCCGCTGTCGTCGCTGATGGCGTAGCGCAGGTCGGCGCTGAGGGTGCCGGCGCCCAGGGGCTGGCTGGCGAGCAGGCCGAGGAAGTGCTGGCGGTAGACGTCATCCAGCTCGGCGAAGTAGTAGCGCCCGGTGAGCTGCTTGCTGAAGGCGTAGTCGGCACCGGCCAGGTCGAAGTGCGAACCGCTGGCGGCGCTGGCGAAGCGGCGGTTCTTGTTGTTCAGCGCGATGTCTTCGGAGTTGGTCGAGGCGCGGTCCTTGACCTCGCGCAGGCGGCCACCGTTGAAGGTCAGGCCGGCGATCTCCTTCGAGCTCAGCAGGCCGCCCTCGAACACCTGGGGCAGGATGCGGCTGTCGCTGGCCTTGACCACCGGCAGCTCGGGGATATGGCTGCCCAGGCGCAGCTCGCTCTTGGAAAAGCGCATCTTCGCGGTGAGGCCGAGCTTGCCGTACACACCCGGGGTGCCGCCGTCGTCCTGCACCGGCAGCAGGTCGGTGCCGCTCTGGCCGCGACCGGAGTCGAGCTTGATGCCGAGCATGCCGAGGGCGTCCAGGCCGAAGCCGACGGTGCCTTCGGTGTAGCCGGACTCGATGTTGAGGATGAAGCCCTGGGCCCATTCGTCGCGGCGCGACTGGCCAGCGCCGTCACGGAAATCGCGGTTCAGGTAGATGTTGCGAGCTTCCAGGGTCGCCGAGCTGTCTTCGAAGAAGTCGGCCTGGGCGAAGGGGGCGAGCGAGCAGCCTACGAGGCTGAGCGTCAGGGTGCGAACAGGCGGCAGCGCCTGGCGGGATGCAGTGAGCATCGGTGGTCTCCAATTCTTGTTTTTGTGAGCGCGGGCCCGACCAGGAGCCCGCGTCTTTGGGTGGTTCTTGCCACCCTGGCCGGATGCTAGGGGCTGAAACTTTCGCCAGCCTTTCAGCATGAAAGAAATTTCCCGGTGTCATTCACAGCGGCTTTCCGGCCGTTACACTTCAGCCCGATCGCCCGTCTTCCGGAGTGCCGCCTTGCGAATCCTGCTGGTCGAAGACCACCCCCAACTGGCCGAGAGCGTCGCCCAGGCCTTCAAGGCCGTGGGCTGGACGGTGGACGTGCTGCACGACGGCGTCGCCGCCGACTTGGCGCTGGCCAGCGAGGACTACGCCCTGGCCGTGCTCGACGTAGGGTTGCCGCGCCTGGACGGCTTCGAGGTGCTGGCGCGCCTGCGCGGGCGGGGCAAGACGCTGCCGGTGCTGATGCTCACCGCGCGCGTCGAGGTCAAGGACCGTGTGCATGGCCTCAACCTCGGCGCGGACGACTACCTGGCCAAACCCTTCGAGCTCAGCGAGCTGGAGGCGCGGGTCAAGGCGTTGCTGCGGCGCAGCGTGCTCGGCGGCGAACAGCAGCAACGCTGCGGCCCTTTGCTCTACGACCTCGGCACCCGCCGCTTCAGTCTCGACGACGAGGTGCTGACGCTCACTTCCCGCGAGCAGGCGGTGCTGGAGGTGCTGATTGCCCGACCGGGCCGGGTGATGAGCAAGGAGCAACTGGCTTCCCAGGTGTTCGGCCTGGACCAGGAGGCGAGCCCGGACGCCATCGAGATCTACATCCACCGCCTGCGCAAGAAGCTCGAAGGCCGCGCGGTGCGCATCGTCACCTTCCGGGGCCTCGGCTACCTGCTGGAACACCAGGATGCGTGAAATCGGCAGCCTGCGCGGACGGCTGCTGCTGCGCCTGGCCGCGCTGCTCACGGTTCTGTTGCTGATAGGCAGCCTGACCGCCTATTTCAACGCCCGCGAGGCCGCCGACACCGCCTACGACCGCACCCTGCTGGCCTCGGCGCGGGCCATTTCCGCCGGGCTCTACGAGACCGACGGCCGGCTCAAGGCCGATGTGCCCTACGTGGCCCTGGACACCTTCGCCTACGACAATGCGGGGCGCATCTTCTACCAGGTGACCGACATCGAGGGGAACCTGGTGTCCGGCTACGAGAACCTGCCCGGCCCGCCGAAGGGGATGCCGCGCACCAATGACTATCCGGCCCTGGCGCGCTTCTACGATGCGCGCTACGAGGGCGTCGACGTGCGTGTGGTGAGCCTGCTGCGGCCGGTGAGCGAGGAGAGCATCAAGGGCATGGCGGAAATCCGCGTGGCCGAGACCGAGGAAGCCCGCGAGCGCCTCGCACGCGGGCTGCTGGTGGACACCCTGTGGCGCCTCGCGGTGATGTCGCTGGCGGCGCTGGGGCTGGTCTGGCTGGTGGTGAGCGCGGCGCTGCGCCCGCTGACCGAGCTGCGCAACGCGGTGGAGGAACGCCAGGCCGACGACCTGCGCCCGTTGCCGGTGGTGGCGGTGCAGGCCGAACTGAAGCCGTTGGTGGATGCCCTCAACCAGTTCACCGGGCGCCTGCGCGGGCTGTTCCAGCGCCAGGCGGATTTCATCGCCGATGCCTCCCACGAGTTGCGCACGCCACTGGCGGCGCTCAAGGCGCGGGTGGAACTGGGGTTGCGCGAGCAGGAGCCGGAGCAGTGGCATCGCACCCTGGTGGAGGCCGCCGCCAACACCGACCGGCTCACCCACCTGGCCAACCAGTTGCTGTCCCTGGCGCGCATCGAGAGCGGCGCGCGGGCCATCGCCGAGGGCGGCGCGGAGCGCATCGAGCTGGGGGCGCTGGCACGTGAGTTGGGCATGGCGCTGGCGCCGCTGGCCCATGCGCGGGGCATCGCCGTGGCGCTGGAGGCGGAAGACGCGGCCTGGGTGATGGGTGAGCCGACGCTGCTCAACGAGCTCCTGAGCAACCTGCTGGACAACGCGATGGCGCACAGCGCGAGCGGCGGTAACGTGATCCTGCGGGTGGTTGCGCCGGCGACGCTGGAGGTCGAGGACGACGGTCCGGGGATTCCAGCGGCGGAGCGAGACAAGGTCTTCCAGCGCTTCTACCGGCGCAACCCTCAGGTGGGCGGCGCCGGGCTCGGGTTGGCGATCGTCGGCGAGATCTGCCGTGCCCACCTGGCGCAGATCAGCCTCCACGAGGGCACGCAGGGCGGTCTGCTGGTGCGGGTGCGTTTCCCCGAAGCGGGCTGAGCGGCGGGCGTGGCGCGGACTGTGCGTACGTTGTCCGGTGGCGCGTTTATCGCGTCATGCTCAGCGACTGCCGGGTTTCCATCAGGTACTGGGCTACCCGTCCGCTGGCGCGCAGGCTGGCCAGGCCACGGTTGAACCGAACCATCAGGGCGTCGTTGCCGGCCACCTTGCGCGACAGCAGCAAGTGCAGGCTGTCGCTGCGCAGCGGCTTGGGGGCGTAGGTGAGGCGCGCGCGCTCGGCGGCGCTGAAGTGGCTGTGCAGCAGGTCCATGGCGACGACGGGATCGATGGGAAACACATCCAGACGGTTCGCCAGGAGCATCCGCAGCCCCTGTTCTTCGCTGGGCAGGCGGACCACTTTGAGTTCGCCGGACTGCTCGGCGCGCTGGAAATCCGCGCCATAGTCATAGCCGTTGATGCCGCCGATGCGCAGCCCGCGAAGGTCGGCAACGCGTTGCCAGTTCAGCGTCTCACCCTTGCGATGAAACAGGCTGTAGCCGCTGCTGACCACTTCGGTGCTGACGTAGAACTGCGTGTCACGCTCGGGGCTGCGCAGCCAGACCGCCGTGCCGGCGCGCTGGCCCTGTTCGGCCAGGTGCAGTGCGCGCGCCCAGGGCAGGAATTCCCACTTCACCTGAACGCCTTCGAGTGCAAAGGCTTCGCTGACGATGCGCGAGGCCACGCCATTGTGGGGCAGTTGCTGGCCCAGGTACGGCGCCCACTCGCCGTTGGTGAGGAGGATTTCCTCCGCCGCCACGCCATGGCCGAACAGCGCGAGCGAAGCGAACAACAGGTACGTCAACGACTGGCGCATGGCTAATTCCTTTTGGCCGACGGGTGAGATGACACCGCCCCTTATCGGCGGCCCATCACGCGGAGGCGCTGCTCAGCGAAGCATGCTCATCGCCGCTTCCATCGCATTGGACAACTCGTCCTCCGCCTGCATGTCGATGTTCGGATCGAGACCCAGCTTGGCGAAGGCGCTGATGCCGCTCCAGTCCATCTGGGTGAACGGGTGCTCGGTGCCCAGATAGCTCTGCAGCGTGGCGACCTGGACGATATCGACGTAATCGACCTTTTCCGAGTTGCGGGTGAAGTCGAGGTACTCGCCGGGCACCACCGCGATCGGCAGCGGGAAATCCCAGGTGCGCAGGATCTTGTCGCCAATGACCGGGTGGATACGCTCGATCACATGGTTAAGGCTGATCGAATCGTTCATCAGTTCGGCGTGATCCTCGGCGTAGGTGAGGATCGGCAGCGCGCCGATCTGGTGAACCAGCCCGGCGAGGGTCGCCTGGTCAGGCGCCAGGCGGGTGTAGCTGCGGCACAGCACATGGCAGATGCCGGCGATTTCGGTGCTGCGGTTCCACACCTCGCGCATCTTGCGGTCGATGACGTCGGAGGTGGCCTGGAACATCTGCTCCATGGCCAGGCCCGTGGCCAGGTTGCAGGTGTAGTTGATGCCAAGCCGTGAGACCGCCATCTGCAGATCGGTGATCTCCTTGTTGGTGCGCAGCAGCGGGCTGTTGACCACCTTGATGATGCGTGCGCTGAGCGCGGCGTCGTTGCCGATGACCTTGCTCAGCGCGGGGATGCCGATGTTCGGGTCCTCGGCCGCCTCGCGAACGCGCAGCGCGACTTCCGGCAGCGTCGGCAGCACCAATTCGTCGTTCTCGATCGCCTGAATCAACTCGTGTTGTACTTTTTCGGCAAGCTTGCTCATGGGTTCTCTCTGAGGTTTCAGGCGTTCTTGGGGGCTGCGCTCAGCGCATGATCTCGCGATCTGCGTCCAGGCTATAAGGCAGGTCCAGCAGGCGCAGGGCGGCTCCGTCGCTGCTCCCCAGGTGAATCCGGCCGTCGCCGACTGCATCTTCCTGCAGCACGGCGAGCAGCTCGATGCCGCCCTCCGAGCGGGCGGCGAGCACGACCTCGCCGACGCTGGTGCTATGAATCGGGGAGAACAGTTCCGTGCCGGGAGCGGGCAGGTCGGCGTCACCGGCCAGCCGTTGCAGGCGCCGCTTGAGCTTGCCGAGGTACTGCATGCGCGCGACGATTTCCTGTCCGGTGTAACAGCCCTTCTTGAAGCTGACGCCGCCGACGGCCTGCAGGTTGATCATCTGCGGAATGAAAGTCTCGCGGGTTTCGCCGAAGACCTGGCCGACCCCGGCGCGAATCTGCGTCAGCTTCCAGGCGTCGACGTCGGCCGTTGGCAGCAGGGCGACCAGCTTGCCGAGCAACGTCGGTGCCTGGTCCGCCGGAGCCCAGAGTTCCGCGCGGCCGTTCTCCAGGCGCAAGGCGAGCAGGCCATCCTTTTGCTGCAGCGCGCCAGCTTCCGGTGCCAGGGCGAAGCCCAGTTCGCCGAGGGCCGAATCACCCTCGAAAAGGCCGAAACGCGACCAGGCGTCGCTTTCATCGAACAGCTTGGACTTGGAAAACACGGCATATTTCTTCAGGTCATCGAGCTGCGGCTGGACCAGTTCCGCGGCCATCGCCAGCAGGTAACCATCGCCCTGGGGGAGGATGCGAAAGCTCGACAGCATGCGTCCCTTGGGCGTGCAGCGGGCGCCAAGACTGTGGCTTTCGTTCAGGTAATTGAGGTTGCAGGTCAGCTGGCCCTGGAGAAATGTGCTCGCATCCGGACCACGAACGGCGATGACGCCCTCGTGGGCGAGTGGGCAGAAAAAAGCGGAGTCGGCCATGGAGTTCGCTGCGCAAGGGTTTGGAGCGTCATCATAGAGTGCCGCTCCCGGGTTGTCAGCGGGTGTCGGCCGAGGGGCAGGGGGCTATAATGCCGGCCTTCACAAAGGAGCCCGCTGCATGGTCGACGATATCGAACTCAATAGACTTTTCTGGCACAGCCGCCGCGGCATGCTGGAGCTCGACGTGCTGCTGGTGCCATTCGTGCGCGAGGTCTATCCCAACCTCGATGACGAGGACCGCGCGCGTTATCGCAAGCTGCTCACCTGCGAGGATCAGGACATGTTCGGCTGGTTCATGCAGCGCGCCGAACCGGACGATCCGGACCTCCAGCGCATGGTTCGCATGATCCTGGATCGTGTCCAGCCCAAGTGATCGATTCGAATGCCACTGGCGACCGTCACGGTTGCTGCTGGCGTTCTACCTGTTCGCGGCGGTGCTGGCCTCGATAGCGGTCATCGTCGCCGACATTCCCTGGCCATTCCGGCTGCTCGGCTTCGTCCTCTGTCTCGCCCACGCGGCGTGGTATCTGCCGCGCAACGTGCTGCTGAGCGCAGAGGCCGCATTTCGCGGGTTGCAGTATGACGAGGATGGCTGGCGGCTGTGGAGTCCGGGCGCCGGCTGGCAGCCCGTTCAGCTACGACCGGACAGCCTGGCGTTACCCTCGATCGTGGTGCTGCGCTTTCGTTTTCCGGGGCTGCGCCGGGTACGCAGCCTGTGCATTCCCCGCGACGCTCTGAGCCGTGTGGAGCATCGGCGCCTGCGGGTCTGCCTGAAATTCAGTCGGCGTAGATGGGCGGCAGCAGAATAGTGTCATGGGCTTCGGCCTGCATCTCCGGGTAATCCAGGGTGTAGTGCAGGCCGCGGCTTTCGTGACGCTGCATCGCCGAGCGGATGATCAGGTCAGCGACCTGCGCCAGGTTGCGCAGCTCGATCAGGTCGCGACTCACCTTGTAGTTGCTGTAGAACTCGTCGATCTCGTTGAGCAGAAGTCGCACCCGGTGCTGGGCGCGCTGCAGGCGCTTGTTGGTACGTACGATGCCGACGTAGTCCCACATGAAGCGCCGCAGCTCGTCCCAGTTGTGCGCGATGATCACGTCTTCGTCCGAGTCGGTGACCTGGCTGGAGTCCCAGGTGGGCAGCTTGCTGGGCACGGTGACGTCGTCCAGTTGCCCGACGATGTCCGCCGCCGCCGAACGTGCGTAGACGAAACACTCCAGCAGCGAGTTGCTGGCCATCCGGTTGGCGCCGTGCAGGCCGGTGAAACTGGTCTCGCCTATCGCATAGAGGCCGGGAATGTCGGTGTGTCCATGCTGGTCGACCAGAACGCCGCCACAGGTGTAGTGGGCCGCGGGGACCACCGGAATCGCTTCGCGGGTGATGTCGATGCCGAAATCCAGGCAGCGCTCGTAGACCGTGGGGAAATGTGCCTTGATGAATTCGGTGGGCTTATGGCTGATGTCGAGATAGACGCAGTCGACCCCCAGCCGTTTCATCTCGTGGTCGATGGCGCGGGCGACGATGTCGCGCGGGGCCAGCTCGGCGCGCGGGTCGAAGCGTTGCATGAAGCGCTCGCCGTTGGGCAGCTTGAGCAAGCCACCCTCGCCACGCACGGCTTCGGTGACCAGGAAACTCTTCGCCTGCGGGTGATAGAGGCAGGTCGGATGGAACTGGTTGAACTCCAGGTTGCCGACCCGACAGCCGGCGCGCCAGGCCATGGCGATGCCGTCGCCACAGGCGCCGTCCGGGTTGCTGGTATAAAGGTAGACCTTGGAGGCACCGCCACTGGCGAGCACGACGAAGCGCGCGTGGTAGGTGTCCACTTCGCCGCTGTCGCGATTGAGTACGTAGGCGCCGAGGCAGCGCTTGCCGTGCAGGCCGAGCTTGCGCTCGGTGATCAGGTCGACGGCCACGCGCTGCTGCAGTAGTTCGATGTTCGGCTTGCGTCGCGCATGCTCGAGCAGGGTGTTGAAGATCGCGGCGCCAGTGGCATCCGCCGCATGGATGATGCGCCGGTGGCTGTGGCCGCCCTCGCGCGTCAGGTGAAAGGCGAAACCGCCGTCCTCGCGATCCGCTTCGTCATCCGGGGTGAACGGCACGCCCTGATCGATCAACCACTGGATGGCTTCGCGACTGTGCTCGACGGTGAAGCGCACGGCATCCTCGCGGCACAGGCCGGCGCCCGCGATGAGGGTGTCCTCGACATGCGATTCGACGGTGTCGGCGTGGTCCAGTACCGCCGCTACGCCACCCTGGGCCCAGTAGGTCGAACCGTTCGCCAGTTCGCCCTTGCTGAGCACGGCAATACGCAAATGGGACGGAAGGGTGAGGGCGAGGGTGAGACCGGCAGCACCGCTGCCAATGACCAGGACGTCGTGCTGTAAGTGTTGGCTCATGACCAGATTCCGCGGAAGAAGCGGGACCTAGTATATAGAGCAGGGGCTCGGCACAATAGCGGGCTTATGTCGTTCGGTGGTGCTCTGGAACTTTCTAATTCAGCCAGGTTCCATAGCAGGTTACCTAGAAAGGTACGCCCGGCGCTTGTGGTGAAAGTAGTCTCACGGTTGCCCTCACTTCAAGGCTCGGCATAAAGACGTATTCGATGCAGTGGAAAGCCCACTGCCTGATTTTCCAAGCAGAACCTGAGCGGGCTGCTGGAGCTTTGCCTGGAGGGGAGAACTTTTGCGCAACATGTGGGTCTATTTTGCTAAGCCGATCTGTCACGGAGCGCGACCTAACTCCAGGCTCAACGAGGAGTTGTCATGCTAACCCAGGAGCAGGATCAGCAGCTGGTCGAGCGTGTTCAGCGCGGAGACAGAAGGGCTTTCGATTTGCTGGTGCTCAAGTACCAGCACAAGATTTTGGGTCTGATCGTGCGTTTCGTGCACGACAGCCATGAGGCTCAGGACGTGGCTCAGGAAGCCTTCATCAAGGCATACCGGGCACTGGGAAACTTTCGCGGGGACAGCGCGTTCTATACGTGGTTGTACCGGATCGCCATCAACACGGCCAAGAATCACCTGGTAGCACGCGGTCGTCGTCCACCTGACAACGACGTGAGTGCCGAAGACGCGGAGTTCTACGACGGCGATCACGCCCTCAAGGACATCGAGTCGCCGGAAAGAGCAATGCTGCGGGACGAGATCGAGGACACGGTCCATCGAACCATCCAGCAGTTGCCTGAGGATTTGCGTACAGCGCTGACGCTGCGCGAGTTCGATGGTTTGAGCTACGAGGACATTGCGAGCGTCATGCAGTGTCCGGTGGGCACTGTACGTTCGCGCATCTTCCGAGCGCGAGAAGTGATCGATAAAGCATTGCAACCCTTGTTGCATGATAACTCCTAAGACAGCGGCGAAAGCCAAGAGAGGAACTGCCATGACTCGTGAATCCCTGCAGGAATCGCTGTCCGCGGTGATGGATAACGAAGCGGACCAACTTGAATTGCGTCGAGTGATCGCCGCCAGCGAAAATGCCGACGTACGTGCCACTTGGTCCCGCTACCAGGTCGCCCGTGCCGTTATGCACAAGGAGTTGCTTGTCCCTCACTTGGACATCGCTTCCGCGGTATCCGCAGCGATCGCTGAAGAGAAGGTTCCGGGCAAGGTTTCGACCGCCTGGCGCAGCGTTGGCCGCCTGGCCGTTGCTGCTTCGGTGACCGTCGCCGTACTGGCAGGCGTACGCTTCTACAACCAGGACGAAGTGGGCGGCGTTCAGCTTGCTCAACAGGCTCAGCCTTCACAGGTAACCGTGCCTCAACAGGTCGCTGGTGGAGCTGTGCTCGCAGGCTTCACCGCCAACGGTGCCCAGGCCGAGACTCCGGTAGCTGCAGATGGCAACCAGGCAGCCTGGCATGACCAGCGTCTGGCCGAGTACCTGCGCCAGCACGCTCAGCAGTCCGCCTCCAACGGTGTCGAAGGTCCTCTGCCTTACGCCCGCGCAGCGAGCCTCGAAGAACAGCACTGAACTGAGGGGTTACATGCGCAGTCTCCCCTTGGTGGTGTTGATGGGGAGCTTGTTGGCGACCTCGGCGGCCAATGCCGCCGATGCGCAGGACTGGCTTCTCAAACTGCAAAGCGCTGAGCAACAGAAAAGCTTCCACGGGACGTTCGTGTATGAGCGCGATGGGAGCTTTTCCACGCATGGTATCTGGCATGAGGTGGACGCGAGTGGCGCCGTGAAAGAGCGGCTGTTGCAACTCGACGGTCCTCCTTACGAAGTGCTGCGCACAAACGGCAAAACCGATTGCTCCACCGGTACGCCGGTCGAGCAGTTGAGCGAGGCGGGCCAGTCCTGGCTCACCCGCACGCTCGATCCTCGGCAACTCTCCCAATGGTATGACTTGCGCGATGCGGGCGAATCCCGGGTCGCGGGTCGCAATGCCGTCGTACTGGCACTGGTTCCGCGTGATCAGCATCGCTACGGCTTCGAGCTGCACCTCGACCGGGAAACCGCACTGCCGCTGAAGTCCCTGCTGATCAACGAAGACGGTCACGTTCTGGAACGTTTCCAGTTCACCGACTTCGTTCCGCAAGAGGCTGGGGAAGGCGGCGCCGCCAAGGCGAGCGGCGAATGCAAGCCGGTCCAAGTTGCACAAAGCAAGGTTCTTCCCGATAACGCCTGGCGTTCGGACTGGGTTCCACCGGGATTCACCCTGAACAGCATTCTCCAGCGGCGCAGCCCTGCGTCCTCAGAGCCCGTCGCCTGCATGCTTTATGGCGATGGCATCACCCAATTTTCCGTATTTCTCGAGCCGTTGCGCGGCGCTCGTTTCGACGATGCGCGTAGCCAACTGGGCCCGACCGTAGCCGTCTCCCGGCATATGCCGACCGCCGAGGGCGAGGTGATGGTGACCGTTGTGGGCGAGATTCCGCTGGGCACCGCCGAGCGAATAGCGCTATCGATCCGTCCTGGTGAAGCGCAAAGCCTGCAATGAGCGAAGAAAGGCGTGATTTCGTAGTATCCGTCGTCCTGCGAGGCTCATAGATGCAAATGCCCATTTCCTGATTTTCAGCCTTGTGCTGATGTCGAGTTGCGCCGCCTGGGGTGGCGTACCAGACTCGCGGTGCCTTCGGGCGCGTGCCGAGTTTTTTTGTTTCCGGGGAGGCCCCATGTTCAAAGCAAGTTTCAAATCCTATCTGTCGGGTGTCGCGGCGCTGCTGCTGATGTCCCAGGCGCTGGTGGCGAAGGCGGAACTGCCTGATTTCACCGGACTGGTGGAAGCGGCTTCGCCTGCGGTGGTGAACATCAGTACCACGCAGAAACTGCCCGATCGCGGCGTCGCGCAATCGCAGATGCCCGACCTCGAAGGTCTCCCGCCGATGCTGCGGGAATTTCTGGAGCGCGGGATGCCTCAGCAGGGGCCCAATGCGCCAAAGGGGCGCCAGCGTGAAGCGCAGTCCCTGGGTTCGGGTTTCATCATTTCCGATGACGGTTATGTCCTGACCAACAACCACGTGGTCGCTGATGCCGACGAGATTCTTGTGCGCATGCCGGATCGCAGCGAGCTCAAGGCCAAGCTGATCGGGGCCGATCCGCGTACTGACGTGGCGTTGCTGAAGATCGACGGCAAGAACCTGCCGACCGTGAAGATCGGCAACTCCGAGGCGCTCAAGGTCGGTGAGTGGGTGCTGGCCATCGGCTCGCCGTTCGGTTTCGATCATTCCGCGACCTCCGGCATCGTCAGCGCCAAGGGTCGCAGCCTGCCGAACGAGAGCTACGTGCCGTTCATTCAGACCGACGTGGCCATCAACCCGGGCAACTCCGGCGGTCCGCTGTTCAACCTGAAAGGTGAAGTGGTCGGGATCAACTCGCAGATCTTCACCCGCTCCGGCGGGTTCATGGGTCTGTCGTTCGCCATCCCGATCGATGTCGCGATGGACGTCGCCAACCAGTTGAAGACCGACGGCAAGGTCAGCCGCGGCTGGCTGGGCGTGGTGATTCAGGAAGTGAACAAGGATCTCGCCGAGTCCTTCGGTCTCGACAAACCGGCCGGTGCGCTGGTTGCCCAGGTCCTCGACAACGGCCCGGCGGCGGCTGGGGGTCTGAAGGTCGGAGACGTCATTCTCAGCCTCAACGGTCAACCGATCGTGATGTCCGCGGACCTCCCGCACCTGGTCGGTGCGATGAAGTCGGGGTCCAAGGTCAAGCTGGAGGTCGCCCGCGAAGGCCAGCGCAAGACACTCGAACTGACGGTCGGCGCGCTGCCGGCGGAAGGCGAGGAGATGTCGATGGGCGGCGCCGAGGAAGGCGTCGAGCGCAGCAGCAACCGTCTGGGCGTGAAAGTGGTCGAGCTGACCGCCGAGCAGAAGAAATCCCTCGATCTGCAGGGCGGCGTGGTCATTCGCGAGGTGCTCGACGGTCCTGCGGCGCTGATCGGCTTGCGTCCGGGTGACGTGATTACCCACCTGAACAACCAGTCCATCGACTCGGCGAAGACCTTCACCGAAGTTGCCCAGCAACTGCCGAAGAATCGCTCGGTATCGATGCGTGTACTGCGTCAGGGTCGCGCCAGCTTCATCACCTTCAAGCTGTCCGAATAGCGGCTAAAGGCCATTTGAACGACGTGAAAAGGGGCGATGCGAATCGCCCTTTTTCATGCCCGCAGGCCTGCGCGGGCGTGACGCTCGGCAGGCCTATCGGGTACACTTGCCGGCTATTTTTCGGCGGGAATCTTCCGCGGTCTTTCGAGTGTTGATCCGTGAGTGATCTGAGTCATATCCGCAACTTTTCCATCATTGCCCACATCGACCACGGCAAGTCGACGCTGGCGGACCGCTTCATCCAGATTTGCGGCGGCCTCGCCGATCGCGAGATGGAGGCCCAGGTCCTCGACTCCATGGATCTGGAGCGCGAGCGTGGGATCACCATCAAAGCCCACAGCGTGACGCTGCACTACAACGCGCAGGACGGCAAAACCTACCAGCTGAACTTCATCGATACCCCCGGGCACGTCGACTTTACCTATGAAGTCAGCCGTTCGCTGGCGGCCTGCGAAGGTGCGTTGCTGGTGGTGGATGCCGGCCAGGGCGTCGAGGCGCAGTCGGTGGCGAACTGCTACACCGCCATCGAGCAGGGCCTGGAAGTGATGCCGGTGCTGAACAAGATGGACCTGCCCCAGGCCGAGCCGGAGCGGGTCAAGGACGAGATCGAGCACATCATCGGCATCGACGCGACCGACGCGGTGGCGTGCAGCGCCAAGAGCGGCATGGGCGTGATCGACGTGCTCGAACGCCTGGTCAAGGTGATCCCGGCGCCGACCGGCGACATCGAGGCGCCGTTGCAGGCGCTGATCATCGACTCCTGGTTCGACAATTATCTGGGCGTGGTTTCGCTGGTGCGGGTACGCCACGGGCGAATCAAGAAGGGCGACAAGGTACTGGTCAAGTCCACCGGCAAGATCCATCAGGTGGACAGCGTCGGGGTGTTCACCCCCAAGCACACCAGCACCGAGGACCTCAAGGCCGGCGAAGTGGGCTTCATCATCGCCGGCATCAAGGACATCCACGGCGCGCCCGTGGGTGACACTTTGACCCTGTCGAGCACGCCGGACGTCGACGTGCTCCCCGGCTTCCAGCGCATCAAGCCGCAGGTGTACGCCGGCCTGTTCCCGGTCAGCTCCGACGATTTCGAGGATTTCCGCGAAGCGCTGCAAAAGCTGACGCTGAACGACGCCGCACTGCAGTACGAGCCGGAAAGCTCGGAAGCGCTGGGCTTCGGTTTCCGCATCGGCTTCCTCGGCATGCTGCATATGGAGATCATCCAGGAACGCCTGGAGCGCGAGTACGACCTCGACCTGATCACCACCGCGCCGACCGTGGTCTTCGAAGTGGTGATGAAGAACGGCGACACGCTCTACGTCGACAACCCGTCCAAGCTTCCCGATCTCGCCTCCATCGAGGAAATGCGCGAGCCGATCGTGCGCGCCAACATCCTGGTGCCGCAGGAACACCTGGGCAATGTCATCACTCTGTGCATCGAGAAGCGCGGCGTGCAGCGTGACATGCAGTTCCTCAGCAGCCAGGTCCAGATCAGCTACGATTTGCCGATGAACGAGGTGGTGCTGGACTTCTTCGACCGCCTGAAATCGGTGAGCCGCGGTTATGCCTCGCTGGACTACGCGTTCGACCGCTTCCAGTCGGCCAACCTGGTCAAGCTCGACGTGCTGATCAACGCCGAGAAGGTCGATGCGTTGGCCCTGATCGTGCATCGTGACAAGGCGCACTACAAAGGCCGCGCCCTGACCGAGAAAATGAAAGAGCTGATCCCGCGTCAGATGTTCGACGTCGCGATCCAGGCCGCCATCGGCGGTCAGATCGTTGCGCGGACGACCGTGAAGGCGTTGCGCAAGAACGTTCTTGCCAAGTGCTATGGCGGCGATGTCAGCCGTAAGCGCAAGCTTCTGGAAAAGCAGAAGGCCGGTAAGAAGCGAATGAAACAGGTCGGTAGCGTGGAAATTCCCCAGGAAGCCTTCCTCGCCGTACTCAAAGTGGATAGCTAGATGTCGTCGATCAATTTCCCGTTGTTGCTGGTCATCGCGGTGGCCGTTTGCGGCTTCCTCGCGCTCATCGATCTGCTGGTGCTGGCGCCGCGTCGGCGTTCTGCCATCGCGGCCTACCAGGGCAGCGTCGGGCAGGCCGATCCCGTGGTGGTGGAGCGCCTGAACAAGGAGCCGCTGCTGGTCGAGTACGGCAAGTCGTTCTTCCCGGTGCTGGCCATCGTGCTGGTGCTGCGGTCGTTCCTCGTCGAGCCCTTCCAGATTCCGTCCGGCTCGATGAAACCGACCCTTGAAGTGGGCGATTTCATCCTCGTCAACAAGTTCGCCTACGGCATCCGCCTGCCGGTGCTGGACAGCAAGGTGATCGAAGTGGGCGATCCGCAGCGCGGCGACGTGATGGTGTTCCGTTACCCCAGCGATCCCAACGTCAACTACATCAAGCGCGTGGTCGGGCTGCCGGGCGACAAGGTGCGCTACACCACCGACAAGCACCTGTTCGTCAACGACCAGCCGGTTGCCGAGCAACTGATCGGCGAGGAGCCGGGCACCCTCGGCAGCGCGGTGCTTTACAAGGAACAGCTGGGCGAGGCCGAGCACCTGATCCGCAAGGAGATGAGCCGTTACCGCGCCGAACCCGGCCGCGAGTGGACGGTGCCCGGTGGTCACTACTTCATGATGGGTGACAACCGCGACAACTCCAATGACAGCCGCTACTGGAACGATCCGAAGATTCCGAAGGACGTTCTCGGCATGGTTCCGGACCGCAATATCGTCGGCAAGGCCTTTGCGGTCTGGCTGAGCTGGCCGGATCCGAAGATGAGCAACCTGCCCAATTTCAGCCGGGTCGGTCTGATCCACTGATTCGTCGACGGCGCCTCCGGGCGCCGCTGCGTTTCCCCATCGGAATACATGACATTGAGGTCGAGCATGAAAGGTGCGCGTTCGCAGAAAGGCTTTTCGCTGTTGGGCTGGATGCTGGTCCTGGCACTTGTCGCGTTCTTCGCCAGCGCGGCGTTCAAGATGATCCCGCACTATCTCGACTACATGTCGATGGAGAAGATCATCACCTCGGTGGAAACCGAGAAGGCCTCGCAGATCCGCACCATTCCCGAGTTCTACAGCCATGTCAGCCGGGGCATGCAGATCAACAACATCCGCGACCTGAACGTCAACGATGCGGTCAAGGTCGAAGTGGTGAACAACGACTTCCGCGTTCACCTCCAGTACGAAAAACGCGAGCCGCTGATCCAGAACCTCGATCTGGTGGCCCGTTTCGATAAAGAATTTCGCGTAAGAATGCCGTGAATCCACAGTTGGCCCGTCTCGAGCGTCAGCTCGGCTACACCTTCAAGGACAGCGAGCTGATGCTCCTGGCCCTCACTCATCGCAGCTTCGCCGGACGCAACAACGAGCGTCTGGAGTTCCTTGGCGATGCGATCCTCAACTTCGTCGCCGGTGAGGCGCTGTTCGAGCGCTTCCCGCAGGCCCGCGAAGGCCAGCTGTCGCGCTTGCGCGCGCGGCTGGTCAAAGGCGAGACACTGGCGCTGCTGGCGCGCGGTTTCGACCTCGGCGAATACCTGCGTCTGGGCTCGGGCGAGCTGAAGAGCGGCGGTTTTCGTCGCGAGTCGATCCTGGCGGATGCGCTGGAAGCGCTGATCGGCGCGATCTATCTCGATGCCGGGATGCAGGCTGCCCGCGAGCGCGTGCTGGCCTGGCTCACTTCCGAGCTGGACAGCCTGACGCTGGTCGACACCAACAAGGACCCGAAGACGCGCCTGCAGGAGTTCCTCCAGTCGCGCGCCTGCGAACTGCCGCGTTACGAAGTGGTGGATATCCAGGGCGAACCGCACTGCCGGAGTTTCTTCGTCGAGTGCCAGATTTCGCTGTTGAACGAAAAGACCCGCGGGCAGGGCGCCAGCCGGCGTATCGCCGAGCAGGTAGCGGCCGCTGCCGCCCTAATCGCCCTGGGCGTGGAGAATGGCAATGAATGATGAAAGCGTGACGCGTTGCGGCTATGTCGCCATCGTCGGCCGTCCCAACGTCGGCAAGTCGACCCTGCTCAACCACATTCTCGGGCAGAAGCTGGCGATCACTTCGCGCAAGCCGCAGACCACCCGCCACAACATGCTCGGGATCAAGACCGAGGGCGCGATCCAGGCGGTCTATGTCGACACTCCCGGCCTGCACAAGAACGGCGAGAAAGCGCTCAATCGCTACATGAACAAGACCGCGTCGGCCGCCCTGAAGGACGTCGACGTGGTGGTCTTCGTGGTCGACCGCACTCGCTGGACCGATGAGGACCAGATGGTTCTCGAGCGCGTGCAGTACGTCACCGGGCCGGTGATCGTCGCGGTGAACAAGACCGATCGCCTGGACGAGAAGGGCGATCTGCTGCCGCACCTGAAGTGGCTGTCCGAGCAACTGCCCAACGCCGAGGTGGTGCCGATTTCCGCCCAGCACGGGCAGAACCTCGAGCTGTTCGAGAAACTGGTGGCCGAGCGGCTGCCGGAAAACGAGCACTTCTTCCCCGAAGACCAGATCACCGATCGTTCCAGCCGCTTCCTCGCCGCCGAACTGGTGCGCGAGAAGATCATGCGCCAGCTCGGCGCCGAGCTGCCGTACCAGATCACCGTGGAAATCGAAGAGTTCAAGCAGGAAGGCCGCATCCTGCACATCCATGCGCTGATCCTGGTCGAGCGTGACGGGCAGAAGAAAATCATCATCGGCGAGAAGGGCGAGCGGATCAAAAGCATCGGCCAGAACGCCCGCAAGGATATGGAAGTGCTGTTCGACTCCAAGGTCATGCTCAACCTCTGGGTCAAGGTGAAGGGCGGCTGGTCCGACGACGAGCGCGCGCTGCACTCGCTGGGCTACCACGACCAGTAAACCCCGCACCCTCCGGCGCCCGTGCCCGGCGCGGGCGTCCGTTTCCGAACCGCTGCAGTGTCCCCGCCCATGAGCCAGCTCGCGTTCGTCCTGCACAGTCGGCCGTATAAGGAAACCAGCGCGATGGTCGACCTGTTCACGCGCGAGCAGGGTCGTCTGCGCGCCGTGCAGCGCAGCGCCAGGGGCAAGTCGGGAAGTGGCGCGCGGCCTTTCCTGCCGCTGGACGTCGAACTGCGCGGGCGCGGCGAGCTGAAGAGCATCGCCCGCCTGGAAAGCGCCGGCATTCCCAACCTCCTGGCGGGCGAGGCGCTGTTCAGCGGCTTCTACCTCAACGAGTTGCTGATCCGGCTGCTGCCGGCCGAAGTCGCGCACCCGCAGTTCTTCGAGCACTACGCCGCGACAGTCGCGGCGCTGGCCCAGGGGCGGCCGATCGAACCGTTGCTGCGCGCCTTCGAATGGCGCCTGCTGGACGAGCTGGGCTATGGTTTCGCCCTGGACACCGACCGGCATGGCGAAGCGATCGCTGCCGACGGCATCTACCGGCTGCTCACCGACGCCGGCCTGGAGCCGATCGGCCAACTGCAGCCCGGCTCGTTCCATGGCGCCGACCTGCTGGCCATGGCCGAGGCCGACTGGTCTTCTCCCGGCGCGCTGGCTGCGGCCAAGCGCCTGATGCGCCAAGCCCTGGCGCCCCATCTGGGCGGCCGACCGCTGGTCAGCCGCGAGTTGTTCATGACCCTCAAGGAGCCTCCCAAGTGAGTGACCTCAATCGCATTCTGCTGGGCGTCAACATCGACCACGTCGCCACCCTGCGCCAGGCCCGCGGCACGCGTTATCCCGACCCGCTGAAGGCCGCGCTGGATGCCGAGGAAGCCGGCGCCGACGGCATCACCCTGCACCTGCGCGAAGACCGCCGGCACATCCAGGAACGCGACGTGCGGGTGATGAAGGACGCCCTGCAGACGCGGATGAACTTCGAGATGGGCGTCACCGCGTCGATGCTGGCGTTCGCCGAAGGCATTCGCCCGGAGCACATCTGCCTGGTTCCGGAAACCCGCCAGGAACTGACCACCGAGGGTGGCCTGGATGTCGCCGGTCAGGAAGAGCGCATCCGCGACGCGGTCGAGCGCCTCGGCCGGCTGGGCTGCGAGGTGTCGCTGTTCATCGACGCCGAGGAACGCCAGATCGCCGCCGCCAAACGCATCGGCGCGCCGGCCATCGAGCTGCACACCGGGCGCTACGCCGACGCCGAGACGCCGGCCGCCGCGGCTCAGGAGCTGCAGCGTCTGCGCGACAGCGTGGCCTTTGGCGTGGCCGAAGGGTTGATCGTCAACGCCGGCCACGGCCTGCATTACCACAACGCCGAGCAGGTGGCGGCGATCAAGGGGATTCACGAGCTGAACATCGGCCATGCCATCGTCGCGCACGCGCTGTTCGTCGGTTTCAAGGCCGCGGTGCTGGAGATGAAGCACCTGATCGTCGCGGCGGCCGGGCGCCGCTGAGGATAGCCGGGGGCCTTCAGGTCACGGCTTGCGCGCGACCAGTACCGCGCGGCGCGGCGCCGGCAGGCCCTCGACGGTACGGCGCGGGTCCCTGGGGTCGAGAAAGTCGGGCAGCGACTGGTAGCGCATCCAGTCCGTCGCGCGCTGTTCCTCGACCGAGGTGATGCTGACGTCCACGCAGCGCACGTCGACGAAGCCCGCGCGGCGCAGCCACAGCTCCAGTGCCGGCACCGACGGCAGGAACCAGACGTTGCGCATCTGCGCGTAGCGATCCTCGGGAACCAGCACCTGCTGGGCATCGCCTTCCACCACCAGGGTTTCCAGCACCAGTTCGCCGTCGCGCACCAGGCAGTCCTTGAGGTCGAGCAGGTGGTCGATGGGCGAGCGACGGTGATAGAGCACGCCCATGGAGAACGCCGTGTCGAAACCCTGCAGCTTGCCGGGCAGTTCCTCGAACGCTAGCGGCAGGTGCCAGGCGGGCAGCTCCGGCAGGTAATGCTTCATCGCCAGGAACTGGCAGAGGAACAGCCAGTTGGGGTCGATGCCGACCACCGCATCGGCGCCGGCGCCGAGCATGCGCCACATGTAGTAGCCATTGCCGCAGCCGACATCCAGCACGCGCTTGCCGGCCAGGTCCAGGTGCGGGGCGACGCGCTGCCATTTCCAGTCCGAGCGCCATTCGGTGTCCACGTGCACGCCGAACAGGTGGAAGGGTCCCTTGCGCCAGGGAATCAGGCCGCGCAGGGCGGTTTCCAGGGCGTCGCGGGCGGAATCGTCGCGCGGGCCTTCGAGACTGAACGCGTGCAGCAGGTCGACCTGCCCGGCGTGCAGCGGCGGCAGCGCCTCGACGGCGGCATACCAGCGCGGCAGGTCGCCGTGGCCGATGGCCAGCTTGGCATCGATCTGCGCCGGCAGGTCGGCGCTCCAGTCCTGCAGCGGGCTACCGGCCAACCGGGCCTGCAGGGCATCGAGGTCGAAGCGGCCGATCATGGCAGGGCGATCAGCGAGGCGAAGTTGAGGCACTGGAACCACGGCACCACCTTGCTGAAACCGGCCGCCAGCAACCGCTCGCGGTGCTGTTCCAGGCTGTCGGGCTTCATCACGTTCTCGATGGCGCTGCGCTTCTGCGCGATTTCCAGCTCGCTGTAGCCGTTGGCCCGTTTGAAGTCGAGGTGCAGCTCGTTGAGCAGGGCGTGTTCCTCGGCGTCCTCGAAACGCAGTTTTTCCGAGAGGATCAGCGCACCGCCGGGAAGCAGTGCCTGGCGGATACGGCCGAGCAGGGCGAGGCGCTGCGTCGGATCGATGAACTGCAGGGTGAAATTCAGCGCCACCAGCGACGCCGGCTGGAACTCCAAGGCGAGGATGTCGGCGTCGATGACCTCCACCGGCAGCAGTTCCTGGAACATCGAGTCCTGCGCGTGCAGGTATTCGCGGCAGCGCTCGACCATCGCCGGCGAGTTGTCGATCGCGATCACCCGGCAGCGCTCCGTGCGCACGTGGCGGCGCAGCGCCTGGGTCACCGCGCCGAGGGAACTGCCCAGGTCATAGAGCGCGGTGTCGGGCTGGGCGAACCGTGCGGCGAGCACGCCGAGGTTCTCGACGATGGTCGGGTAACCCGGCACCGAGCGCTTGATCATGTCCGGAAACACGCGCACCACGTCTTCGTTGAAGACGAAGTCCGGCACCTGCTGGACGGGCTGGGCGAAGAGGCGGTCGGGCTGTTGTTTCACGGTGGTCACTACCGGCGCTGTGCGGAAAGGCCGGCATTCTAGCCAAGCCTGAGCGAATGCCAAAGCCGGCACGCCGGCTGGCCGTATCCGGGCGGCGTGGCGTCACTCGGCGTGCAGGGCGCACTCGAAGGTCCGGGCCGGGGCGCCGTCGGCATCCCACGCCTGCTGATAACGCAGCGTCAGGAGCGCGTCGCCGGCGTTCGCCACCTGGAAGCGCCAGGTCGACTCGCCGCCGCTGCCTACCAGGTCGCCACTGTCTTCCGGGTTGGCGTAGACCTCCGGGCCGAGGCTGCGCAGCATCGCGGGAGCGGCGTCGAGCAATTGCCAGCGGTAGCCGCTGGTGGGGTCGCTGGGCAGGCTGAGCACCAGCGTCTGGCCCTGGTGCAACTTCAATGGATGGCATCGCGAAGCCTGGCTTTCTTCCAGGGTCACGGTAGCGGGCGGCTTGCCGGCGCAACCGCCGAGCAGCAGGATGGCGGGCAGGAGCAGGCGGAGCGGAACGGACATCGACGGATACCTCGAAGGGGATGCCGCCTTACTCTACCCAAAACCACGCCAGCCGGGTCGGTTCGAGCGCGCCGCCGCCCGTGCTGGAGGCGGACAGGAGCGCGACCGGCATGGCCGCGCCCGATCGTCATCACGGCGCCGGGCGCCAGCCATCAGGGGAAGAGCACGTTCGCCACATCCGCGAAGCGCTTGGCGAAGTGCACGGTGATGCCTTCCTTGAGATAGTCCGGCAGTTCCTTGAAATCGCCGCGGTTGGCTTCCGGAAGGATCAGCTCGAAGATCTTCTGCCGCCGCGCGGCGATGACCTTCTCGCGAACCCCGCCGATCGGCATCACCTGGCCGGTCAGCGAGAGTTCACCGGTCATCGCCACGCCTTTCTTCGGCGCCTGCTCGCGGGCCAGCGACAGCAGCGCGCTGGCCATGGTCACGCCGGCGCTGGGGCCGTCCTTGGGCGTGGCGCCGTCGGGCACGTGGAGGTGGACGAAGGCCTGGTCGAAGAAGGTCGGGTCGCCCTTGAACGCCTTGAGGTTCGAGCTGATGTAGCTGTAGGCGATCTCCGCCGACTCCTTCATCACCTCGCCGAGCTGCCCGGTGAGCTTGAAGCCGCGGTTGAGCGTATGGATGCGCGTGGCCTCGATCGGCAGGGTGGCGCCGCCCATGCTGGTCCAGGCCAGACCGGTGATGATGCCGACCCCGGACAGCACCTGTTCGGTACGGAAGTGCGGCATGCCGAGGGATTCTTCCAGGTCCTTGGGCGCGATCTTGATCTTCGCCTGCGGGTCGTCGAGCAGCTTGATCACCGCCTTGCGCACCAGTTTGCCCAGCTGCTTTTCCAGTTGGCGCACCCCGGCTTCGCGGGCGTAGCCCTCGATCACCAGGCGCAGGGCGGCGTCGCTGATACCCAGGCGGTTCTTCGGCACGCCGGCTTTTTCCAGCTGCTTGGGCCACAGGTGGCGCTTGGCGATGGCCAGCTTCTCCTCGGTAATGTAGCCGGACAGGCGGATCACTTCCATGCGGTCGAGCAGCGGGCCGGGGATCGAGTCGAGGGTGTTCGCGGTGCAGACGAAGAGCACCTTGGACAGGTCCAGGCGCAGGTCCAGGTAATGGTCGAGGAAGTCGACGTTCTGCTCCGGGTCGAGGGTCTCCAGCAGCGCCGAAGCCGGATCACCCTGGTAGCTCTGGCCCATCTTGTCGATCTCGTCGAGCATGATCACCGGGTTCATCACCTCGACATCCTTCAGCGCCTGCACCAGCTTGCCCGGCTGGGCGCCGATGTAGGTGCGCCGGTGGCCCTTGATCTCGGCCTGGTCGCGCATGCCGCCGAGGCTGAAGCGGTAGAACGGCCGGCCCAGGGATTCGGCGATGGACTTGCCGATGCTGGTCTTGCCGACGCCGGGCGGGCCGACCAGCAGCACGATGGAGCCGGCGATCTCACCTTTGAAGGCGCCCACCGCGAGGAACTCGAGAATGCGGTTCTTCACATCGTCGAGGCCGGCATGCTGGGCGTCGAGCACCTTGCGCGCGTGCTTGAGGTCGAGCTTGTCCTGGCCGAACACGCCCCAGGGCAGGGCGGTGGCCCAGTCCAGGTAGTTACGGGTGACGGCGTATTCCGGCGAGCCGGTCTCGAGGATGGACAGCTTGTTCAGCTCCTCCTCGATGCGCTTCTGCGCGGCCGGCGGCACGGTCTTGCCCTCCAGGCGGGCGCGGAATTCGTCGGTGTCGGCGCTGCGGTCGTCCTTGGTGATGCCCAGCTCCTGCTGGATCACCTTCAGCTGTTCCTTGAGGAAGAACTCGCGCTGGCGCTCGCCGATCTTGCGGTTGACCTCGGCGGACAGCTCCTTCTGCAGGCGCGCCACCTCGACTTCCTTGCGCAGCAGCGGCAGCACCTTCTCCATGCGCTTGAGCATCGGCACGCAGTCGAGCACTTCCTGCAGCTCGATCCCCGGCGCCGTGGTCAGCGCGGCGGCGAAGTCGGTGAGCGGGGAGGGGTCGTTGGTGCTGAAGCGGTTCAGGTAGTTCTTCAGCTCCTCGCTGTACAGCGGGTTGAGCGGCAGCAGCTCCTTGATCGCGTTGATCAGCGCCATGCCGTAGGCCTTCACCTCGTCGCGCGGGTCCGGCGGGCTCTGCGGGTAGTCCACCTCCACCAGGAACGGCGGCCGGTGGCGCTTCAGCCAGCCACGGATACGCACCCGAGAAAGCCCCTGGGCGACGAACTGCACCTTGCCGTTCTCGCGGCTGGCGCGATGGATGCGCACCAAGGTGCCGTGCTCGGGCAGGCTGCTGGTGTCGAAATGGCGGGGGTCCTCCGGCGGGTTCTCCATGAAGAACAGCGCCAGACAGTGGTGATCGGTCTTCGCCACCAGCTCCAGGGTTTCCGCCCATGGCTCCTCGTTGACGATGATCGGCAGCACCTGCGCCGGGAAGAACGGCCGGTTGTGGATCGGAATGATGTAGACCTTGTCCGGCAGGGTCTGCCCGGGCAGCGCCAGTTTTCCTTCCGAATGGATGACTTCTTCAACGAGTTCAGCGGTGATGTCCTGGTCGCTCATGGGGCACCTGTAATCCGTGTATGCAGATCTAGATGGGTCGGTGCAGCGAGGAATTCAATGGCACCGCGGTGGAACCTGCCGTCGACCGGCCGATATTGGGAAAAAAGGCGTCCTTCCAGTAGAATGCGCAAAATTTGATCAGCCGTGATCCGCCCATGCTCAAAGCCCGCCTCATGTGCCTGGATGCCCAGGCCCACGAACATGCCCATGACTATCACCAGTTGGTGATGTCCCTTTCCGGGCGCGCGGAATTCGAGGTGAACGGTGCGGGCGGCGAGGTCTGCCGGATGCGCGCCTGCCTGGTGCCGGGTGATGCCGAGCACGAGTTCGCCGGCGTGGGTGACAACCGCATGCTGATCATCGATATGGACGGCGAGGAGTCCAGCGCCGAGGATCTCCAGTTGCTCATGCGCCTGTTCGAGATTCCGCGCTACCCGGCCCTCGATCCGGACTTCCAGAACCTGCTCAACTACGCCGGCGCCGAACTCACCCGCTACGGCAGCGACCCGGCGTTGTCGCGCGCCCTCGGCGGCCTTTTGCTGCGTGCCATGCACCTGCGCCTGTTCGGCGAGCACGCGCCGCAGGTGCGCGGCCCGCTGGATCTGGAACGGCTCGACGCGCACATCCAGGACAACCTGGCGCGGCGCATCAGCGTGGCCGAACTGGCGCAGGTGGCCTGCCTCAGCCCGAGCCACTTCCACGTCCAGTTCAAGGACAGCGTCGGCCTGACCCCTCACCAATACCTGCTGAAGACCCGCCTGGACCGCGCCGCCCGGCTGTTGCGCGAAAGCCCGCTGCCGCTGGTGCGCATCGCCGGCGAGTGCGGGTTTTCCAGCCAGAGCGCGCTGACCACCGCCATGCGGCGCTACCTGGGCCTGACGCCGAAACGTCTGCGCGGCAGCGACGCCTGATCTGCCGTTCGCCGCCGAGAGTGGTTCGTTCGGCCGTGGTTTTCCCGAGAAGCATGCCCCGCTCGCACGGGCTACGTAGGAGGATCGGAATGGTGCGCATCTTTCGCCGCAGGAGAATCACCGACGCGCGCGTGCTGCTGGTGGCGCTGGGGCTGGCGCTGTCCGCGTGCGCACAGCGGCCGGCGCAGGACGAGCGTCTCTACCGCGAGCTGGGCGAGCAGGCCGGGATCACCCGTATCGTCGAAGGCATGCTGCTCAACGTCGCTGCTGACCCGCGCATCTTCCGGCATTTCCATGACGTCGACATCGTCCGCCTGCGCGACAGGCTGATCGAGCAGTTCTGTGCCGAGAGCGGCGGCCCCTGCGAGCGCGGCGACAGCGTGCAGCACATCAGCGAGGGGCTGGGCCTCTCGCCCGCGGGCTTCGGCGCGCTGGTCGAGGACCTGCGGGCGTCGATGGACGCCCAGGGCGTTCCCGGCCCGGTGCAGAGCCAGCTGCTGGCGCGCCTGGCGCCGGGGCGCGGCGACGTCGTCCGCCGCTGAGGCGGCGGTCGGCGGACGGCCAACCGCTATTGGCCGCCGCTTTCTGATCGAGTTCCTCGGGCCGGAGCTTTTCGTAAAAAGTCCGTAGCTTTGCGCAAGAACCGGCGCGGCGACTGCCACTACATTCCACCGTCCGCTCACGCGCTCGCCTGCGCCGGGTCCTTGCCCGACCGTGCACGCCTGGCAAGACCCACGAAAGCAGTCTCCACCCGAGGAGGGTCTCGATGTTCAAAGCCGCTCATGTCCTGCAGGCCGACGCACTCAATGCGTCGGCCGCCGAGTTCTTCCCCGTCATCAGCGCCAACTACGCCGTCGACGAGGCCGCCTACCTCACCGAACTCCTGCAGCTCGCCGATCCGGGCGAAGCCGGCATCGAAGCCGTTCGCCAGAAGGCCCGCAGCCTGATCGAAGACGTGCGCAGCCGCGACAACGTCGAAGACACCCTCGATGCCCTGTTGCGCCAGTACAGCCTCGACACCCACGAAGGCCTGATGCTGATGTGCCTGGCCGAGGCGCTGCTGCGGGTGCCGGACGCCGCCACCGCAGACGCGCTGATCCGCGACAAGCTGAACGCCGCCGAGTGGGAACGGCACCTCGGCCAGAGCGACAACGTGCTGGTCAACTTCGCCGCCTGGGGCCTGGTGATGACCGGCAAGGTGGTCGACCCGGAAACCGCCGATGGCCGGCCGAAGAGCGTTCTCGGTCGCCTGATCAAACGTTCCGGGGAACCGGTGATCCGCGCCGCGATGAACCAGGCGATGAAGCTGATGGGCAAGCAGTTCGTCCTCGGCCGGAGCATCTCCGAAGCGCTGAAGAACGGTCGTCCGCAGCGCGAGAAGGGCTACACCTATTCCTTCGACATGCTGGGCGAGGCGGCCCTCACCGTCGAGGACGCCGCCAAGTACATGGCCGACTACCGCAAGGCGGTGCAGACCGTCGGCGCCGAGCCGCAGGTCGGCCCCGGCCCGCGTCCGTCGGTGTCGATCAAGCTCTCCGCACTGCACCCGCGCTATGAAGTGGCGCAGCGCGAGCGCGTGCTCACCGAGCTGTTCGGCAGCGTCCGCGAGCTGGCCGTGATGGCCCGCGGGCTGAACGTCGGCATCACCATCGACGCTGAGGAAGCCGACCGCCTGGAGCTGTCGCTGGAGTTGTTCGAGAAGCTGATGCGCGACCCGGCCATCGCCGGCTGGGGCGAGTTCGGCCTGGTCGTTCAGGCGTATTCCAAACGCTGCCTGCCGACCCTGGTCTGGCTGACCCTGCTGGGTCGTGAACTCGGCGCGCGCATCCCGCTGCGCCTGGTCAAGGGCGCCTACTGGGACAGCGAGATCAAGCAGTGCCAGGTCTGGGGCCTCGACGGCTACCCGGTGTTCACCCGCAAGGAAGCCACCGACACCTCCTACCTGGCCTGCGCGCGCTTTTTGCTCTCCGAGCACACCCGCGGGGTCATCTACCCGCAGTTCGCCAGCCACAACGCGCACACCGTCAGCTGCATCCTGGCGATGGCGGGCGAGCGCGAATTCGAGTTCCAGCGCCTGCATGGCATGGGCGACGCGCTCTACGACACGGTGCTGGAGAAGCACGGCAAGAACGTACGCATCTACGCCCCGGTCGGCGCGCACAAGGACCTGCTGCCGTACCTGGTCCGCCGCCTGCTGGAAAACGGCGCCAACTCCTCGTTCGTCCACCAGTTGGTCGACCCGCGCGTCGCCGTCGAATCGCTCATCGATCACCCGGTCACCCAGCTGCGCAGCTTCAAAACCCTCGCCAACGACAGAATCCCGCTCCCGCCGGCGCTGTACGGCCAGCGCAAGAACTCCCAGGGCCTCAACATGAATATCCAGAATCAGTGGAACGAACTGGCTAACGCCTACCAGCCTTTCATCGACCGCCAGTGGCAGGCCGCGCCGGTCATCGATGGCGAGACGCTCGCCGGCAGCGCCAGCGAAGTGCGCTGCCCGTTCGACCTGAACAAGGTGGTCGGCAGCGCGCAGTTCGCCACGGCCGCCCAGGCCAAACAGGCGGTGGACGCCCTCGCGGCGTTCTGGCCGCGCTGGAACGCCACCCCGGTGGATACCCGCGCGAACGTCCTCGAGCGTCTCGCCGACCTGCTGGAAAGCAACCGCGCCGAGCTGATGGCGCTGTGCACCGTGGAAGCCGGCAAGTCCCTGCAGGACGGCATCGACGAGGTTCGCGAAGCCGTCGACTTCTGCCGCTACTACGCCCAGCAGGCGCGCCTGAAGCTCGGCCGCGAAGAGCTCAAGGGCCCGACCGGCGAGCGCAACGAACTGTTCCACGAGGGCCGTGGCGTGTTCGTCTGCATCAGCCCGTGGAACTTCCCGCTGGCGATCTACCTGGGCCAGATCGCCGCCGCGCTGGTCGCCGGCAATACCGTGCTGGCCAAGCCGGCCGAGCAGACCAGCCTGATCGCCGCCCGCGCGCTGCAGCTGATGTTCGAGGCCGGCCTGCCGAAACAGGCCATCGCCTTCCTGCCGGGCGACGGTGCCACCCTCGGCGGCGTGTTCTGCCGCGACCCGCGCGTGGTCGGCGTGTGCTTCACCGGCTCCACCGACACCGCCCGCATCATCAACCGCCAACTGGCCGAGAAGGAAGGTCCGATCGCTACCCTGATCGCCGAGACCGGCGGGCAGAACGCGATGATCGTCGACTCCACCGCGCTGCCCGAGCAGGTGGTCAAGGACGCCGTCGGCTCCGCCTTCACCAGCGCCGGCCAGCGTTGCTCGGCCCTGCGCGTGCTCTACGTGCAGCGCGACATCGCCGACCGTGTGATCGACCTGCTCAAGGGCGCGATGGCCGAGCTGAAGGTCGGCCCGACCCACCTGCGCGAGAACGACATCGGTCCGGTGATCGACGAGGAAGCCCGCGCCGGCCTGCTGGCGCACATCGCCGCGCTCAAGGACGAGGGCAAGCTGATCGCCGAAGCCAGGCTTCCGGCCGGCCTGAACGGTCACTTCGTCGCGCCGGTGGCGTTCGAGATCGGCGGCATCCACGAGCTGAAGGAGGAACACTTCGGCCCAGTGCTGCACGTGGTGCGCTTCGAGGCGGCGGACCTGGAGAAGGTCGTCGCGGCGATCAACGCCACCGGCTACGGGCTGACCCTCGGCGTGCACAGCCGCAACGAGGAAACCGCTGCGCGAATCGAGGCCCTGGCACGGGTCGGCAACCTCTACGTCAACCGCAACCAGATCGGCGCGGTGGTCGGCGTGCAGCCGTTCGGTGGCTGCGGCCTGTCCGGCACCGGGCCGAAGGCCGGCGGTCCGAGCTACCTGATGCGCTTCGCCAACGAACGCACCACCTCGATCAACACCACTGCGGTGGGCGGCAACGCCTCGCTGCTGTCGCTGGGGGATTGATCATTCGCCCCGTTTTGCCGTAGAAGGCGGGCCCGGTCCGCGAGCGCTGATTGCAGCCTTCGCGGGCCGGGCCCGTTTTCATTTCCGAGCAAGAGACCCGCGCCGCGCCAACCGCGCCGCCGGACAAGACGACACGCCTGCCTCCAGAGCGTGCTTGCGCAAACGGCCACGGCCAACCCGTGAGCCCATAACAACAACCAATGGAGCCATCAATGAGCGCCAATACCCCCATGCTGATCACGTTCGTGATCTACATCGCTGCCATGGTCCTGATCGGCCTGGTCGCCTATCTGCGCACCAAGAACTTCTCCGACTACATCCTCGGCGGTCGCAGCCTCGGCAGTTTCGTCACCGCGCTCTCCGCCGGTGCTTCGGACATGAGCGGCTGGCTGCTGATGGGCCTGCCGGGCGCCGTCTACCTGTCCGGCCTCTCGGAAAGCTGGATCGCCATCGGCCTGATCGCCGGTGCCTGGCTCAACTGGCTGTTCGTCGCCGGTCGCCTGCGCGTGCAGACCGAGCACAACGGCAACGCGCTGACCCTGCCGGACTACTTCACCACCCGCTTCGAGGACAACAGCCGCATCCTGCGCGTGTTCTCGGCCCTGGTGATCCTGGTGTTCTTCACCATCTACTGCGCCTCGGGCATCGTCGCCGGCGCTCGCCTGTTCGAAAGCACCTTCGGCATGTCCTACGAGACCGCCCTCTGGGCCGGCGCAGCGGCGACCATCGCCTACACCTTCGTCGGAGGCTTCCTCGCGGTGAGCTGGACCGACACCGTGCAGGCGACGCTGATGATCTTCGCTCTGATCCTCACGCCGGTCGTGGTGGTGCTCGCCACCGGTGGAGTCGATACCACTTTCCTGGCCATCGAGGCCAACGATCCGACCAACTTCGACGTGCTCAAGGGCGCCAGCTTCGTCGGCGTGATCTCGCTGCTCGCCTGGGGCCTGGGCTACTTCGGCCAGCCGCACATCCTCGCGCGCTTCATGGCAGCCGACTCGGTGAAGTCGATCCCCGCCGCACGCCGCATCTCGATGACCTGGATGATCCTCTGCCTGGGCGGCGCGGTTGCCGTGGGCTTCTTCGGCATCGCCTACTTCTCGGCCCACCCGGACGTTGCTGGCGCGGTCAGCGAGAACCCCGAGCGGGTGTTCATCGAACTGGCCAAGCTGCTGTTCAACCCGTGGATCGCCGGCGTGCTGCTCTCGGCGATTCTCGCCGCGGTGATGAGCACCCTGAGCTGCCAGCTGCTGGTCTGTTCCAGCGCGCTGACCGAGGATTTCTACAAGGCCTTCCTGCGCAAGGGTGCCTCGCAGCGCGAGCTGGTCTGGGTCGGTCGCGGCATGGTGCTGCTGATCGCCGTGGTCGCGATCATTGTCGCCCGTGACCCGGAGAGCAAGGTGCTCGGCCTGGTGTCCTACGCCTGGGCCGGGTTCGGCGCGGCCTTTGGCCCGGTGGTGATCTTCTCGCTGGTGTGGAAGGGCATGACCCGCAATGGTGCCCTGGCCGGCATGTTGGTCGGTGCGGTGACCGTGGTGCTGTGGAAGCAGTACGTCGGCCTCGGCTTGTACGAGATCATTCCGGGCTTCATCTTCGCCAGCCTGGCGATCCTGATCTTCAGCAAGATCGGCAGCGGGCCTACCGCCGGGATGCTCGAACGCTTCGACGCCGCCGAGAAGGAATACCAGGACGCTCACCTCTGAGGTCCTGAGCGCAGCCTTGTAACGCAGACGCACGCGGCCCGTCCCGGAAAGGACGGGCCGCTTGCATTTCGGCGCCGGCCATTCGGCGATTCGGTCGAACCCGCCCGGCGCGGCGTACGTCATCCGCAGGAGGGCATCATGGGGAGTCGGACATGGCGGCGCAGATCGGCGCGCGGGACCTGAACATCGACCTCGTCCACGGCGGCGAGGCCGCGCTGTTCAGGTGGTTGATCGCCAGCTTCCTGTTCGGCAAGCGCATCCAGGGCGAGATCGCCGCGCAGGCCTACCGGGTGATCGTCGACAGGCGTGGCCTCGATACGCCGCAGAAGCTGCGTGCCTGCAGCCATCGACGGCTCGTCGGCATGCTCGGCGAGGCGCGTTACGTGCGCTACGACGAGTCGACGGCCGAGCGTCTGCTCAGACTCTGCCGGACGCTGATGGACGAGTACGGAGGTGCGGTCGGGGCGATCCAGGCGCGCAGCGAAAACCGCGCGGCGTTCGAGAAGCGCCTGGCCCGGTTCGAGGGCGTCGGCCCCAAGACCGTGGAAATCTTCATGCGCGAGGCGGCGCCGGTCTGGTACTGAGTGCCACCGACGCCGGTTTCAGGTGGCCTTACGGGGTGCGCGCCGCCTGTGCCGGCACCTCGCCGAGCAGGCGCTCCAGCGCCAGGCGATACTGGCGCTGGCCCAGGCGCATGCTGTTGTTGTGGGTGCCGCCCTCGACCATGAGTAGTTGCTTGGGCTCGTTGGCGGCCACGAACAGCTCTTCGCTGAAGCGCGGCGAGACGTACGGGTCGTTGCTGCCGTGGACGATCAGCAGTGGCAGGCGAACCTGGGCGATCTTCTCCAGCGAGTCGAATTTCTGCGAGAGAATCCAGCGGATCGGCAGTGAAGTGTGGGCGATGCTGGCGGCCACATCGGCGAGGTTGGTGAAGGTCGACTCGATGATCAGGCCGCCGGCCTCCGGCGCCCGGCCCTCTCGCTCGGCGTCCTGGCTGAGTTCCTCGGCGAGGTCGACGGCAACCGCACCGCCCAGGGAGTGGCCGTAGATGTAGCGTTTGCCGGGTGCCGGCTGTAACTGCTCGAGGCGCTGCCAAGCGATACGCGCGTCCTGGTTGACGCTGCGTTCCGATGGCAGGTCGCCCGGGCTTTCGCCGAAGCCGCGGTAGTCGATGGCGAGCACCGAGAAGCCGAGGTCGTGCAATTGCTCGATGCGGAACAGCTGGCCGGTCAGGTTCCAGCGCGAACCGTGCAGGTAGAGCAGGGCGGGCGCATCCTCGCGGGTCGCCGGCCACCACCAGGCGTGAACGTTCTGGCCGGCGAGGAAGTCGCTGGAGTCCAGTTGCATTTCCTCCACGTCGGCGGGCAGGCCGCCGTACCAGCTGGCGGTTCCCGACTCGACCCGAAACACCAGTTCGCGCTCTTTCTGTTCCAGGTGCGCGCAGCCGATGGGCAGCGCCAGCAGCAGCGCGGCAAGCATGCACAGGCGCAGCCAGCGCCGTTTCAGCGCCTCGATCCAGCCAGCCGGCATTCGACCTCCTCGGTGGGTGAAACCTCGTTTTGGTTGACCGGGACAGCGCTGCGGCGTTTCGCCGAGGGTGTCGCGCAGGCGTTACCCGATGTTGCCTGGCGGCTCTTTCGCCCCTCGAGCCGCTCGGCTAAGGTGCGCGGATTCTTCTCCAGGACGATCCCCATGAGTTCCAACGATCCCCTTCACGGCATCACGCTGGAAGCCATCCTGCGGCAGTTGCAGGAGCATTACGGCTGGGAGGAACTGGCGCGGCGCATCGACATCCGCTGCTTCAAGAGCGACCCGAGCATCAAGTCGAGCCTGGCGTTCCTGCGCAAGACACCGTGGGCGCGGGAGAAGGTCGAAGCGCTGTTCATCCGCATGCGTGCCAGGGGCTAGACACGCACGCGGCGCGCCGATCAGCTCGGCGTGGCGGTAAGCGGCCCGGCGGCGGCCGGCGCTTTCTGAGGAGCATTGAGGCGCTTGTTGAAGTCCAGCCACAGCGCCAGCAAGGCCATCAGGACGACCCCGAGCAGGGCGGTGAAGAGGCTGGCGGCGAGGGTGTCGCCGTTCAGCGAGTTGGTGAAGTCGGCCAGCGGCGCCAGCAGCACGCCGAGGCAAAACACCTCCAGCGAGTAACGCCCCATGCGGCACAGCTGTTGCGCCGGCCAGGTTTGCAGCCAGGGGCCGCGGGCGAGCAGCAGTGGCACGCAGTAGGCCAGCGCCATGAAGTGCAGCAGGCGCACCGGGGAGAGGTCGGTCTTGCTGATCGGGTAGATCAGCTGGGCGACGCTTTCCGGGACCAGCGCGTCGTGCAGCGGCTGCCACTTCCAGGACAGCGCGACCAGTGCGCAGACCGCCAGGTAGGCCATCGACACGAAGAACAGCGCGCCGCGCCGACGCTGTGCCGGCGTGGTGGTCGGCTCGCGTTGCGCCATCACCGCCGCCGCGCCGCCGAGGACGAAGATTACCTGCCAGGCCAGCGGGTTGAAGTACCACTTCCCATCCGGCGGCAGGCCGTTGAAGTTCCAGCCGAATGCCTGCACCAGCACGTAAAGCAGCAGCGACAGTCCGACGGCCACGTCGACGCGCCTGAGCAGCAGCGGCAGCACCACCGGCAGGCTGAGCAGCAGCACGATGTACAGCGGCAGCGGGTCCATCAGGTTCGGTTTGAAGCGCAGCAGCAGTTCGTCGATGAGGGCTTGCTGCGGGTTGGCGAGGAAGTAATCGAGGCCCATCTCCTGGGAGATGTTGCGCGTTTCGATATGGTCGTTGGCGGTGAACACGATGCCCATCAGCACGGCCAGCAGAAAGATGTGCGCGACGTAGAGCACCCAGGCACGACGCAGTACCCGCAGACAGCCCACCAAGTAACCGTCGCGCTGCATGACCTTGCCGTAGGCGAGGACCGAGGCGTAGCCGGCGAGGAACACGAAGATCTCCGCGGCGTCGCTGAAACCGACGTTGCGCGGCGTGATCAGCCCGAGGACGTTCTGCGGAATGTGGTCCCAGAAAATGAAGATCAGGGCCAGCCCGCGAAAAAAATCGATGCGGTGATCACGTCCAGTATTCATTGGCGTGCGCCTCTCGTTCTGTCGCGACAGTGGGGCTGCAGGGCTCCGGCAGCCAGCCGAAAGGCGACTCTGTTTTATGGACAATGTGTTTTTCCGATTAGTGCAGGGCGTGCTCGCGCCCTCGGCGCCGGCGCTGACGAAGGGTCGACGGCGGCGCATGGGCGCGCATTCTACTAGCAAGCTTCGCGCCCGCAGGGCGTGGGAGCGCAATCGTCGGCCCTCGGGCCAATATGCCGCAGCGGCGCGCAGCGCGAAGGGCGCCGGAAAACCCCGTACTCCGCTCGTCGGAAGGGGTTTCCAGATGTGTTAAGAACGTGGGTGCGTCTCTGGCGGGAGCGGTTTCGTACCCCGGCACGGCAGGCGCGGCGCGTTGCCGTGCATCGCCTGCCGCCGTGCGCTCTGGCGCGGCGCCTCAGGCATCGTTCAGATTGGCCAGCGAGGGTGGGTTGCCGCGGGTCTGCACCACGCGGTGGATGAAGTGCAGCTTGGCGATCACCGGCGCGGGCAGGACGAACGGGTAGGTGTCCGGCTGGCCCATACTGCGGGCCAGTTCGTTGAGCATCGCGGCCATCTCGATCCAGGCGTTGACGAAGGCGATGAAGTCGTCGCCCTGTTCGTCCTGCGGGTCGTAGAGCACGTCGCGGGTGTAGGGCACGAAGTCGAGGTCGCTGTTCATCGCGGTCATGCCGAAGCCCACCGCGGTGTCCAGAGTGTCCATCATGTGCAGGTAGTGAGCCCAGGTCTCGGCCCAGTCTTCCCAAGGGTGCATGGTCGCGTAGGCGCTGACGAAGCTCTGCTGCCAGTCGGCCGGTGCGCCGTTGTCGTAGTGGCGCTGCAGCGCTTCGCCGTAGTCCAGGCGTTCGTCGCCGAACAGCCGGCGAAAGTCGGCGAGCCAGCCACTGCCCGCGATCAGGCGATCCCAGTAGTAATGGCCGACCTCGTGGCGGAAGTGCCCCAGCAGGGTGCGGTAGGGCTCGTGCAACTGCGCGCGCATGCGCTCGCGATGCGCATCGTCGGCCTCGGCGACGTTGAGGGTGATCAGCCCGCCCGAGTGGCCGGTCATCGGGTTCTGGCCTTCGGCGTCGGTTCCCAGCAGATCGAAGGCGAGGCCGGTTTCCTCGTTCTGCGCCTTGCTGATCAGCGGCAGCCCGAGGTCGAGCAACTGCGCCACCAGGCGGCGTTTGGCCGCTTCGATCTTGTGCCAGCGCTCGCCGTTACCTTCCACCGAGAGATCGGGGATGGTCCGGTTCAACTGGCAGGCGACGCACAGCGTCTGTCCGCTGGCCTGCGGCACCAGCCAGTTGCAGCCGGCCGGCATGGTCAGGTTGGCGCAGCGCAGATAGACCTGCGATTTCGGGTCGTCGGTGATGCGCCAGGTATCCGCTTCGCCGGCCGGGCTCAGCGGGACGATCTCGCCGCGATCCGGCGCGAATCCCAGCGGCGAGGAACAGGCCAGGCAGACGCTGTTGCGAAAGAACACCGCCTGCCCGCAGGCGCACTGGTAGTGGGCTTTTTCGCCGATCAGGCGGGTCTTGCGCGGGCCGTTGCGATGGCTGGTGACGGAGTAGGCAGCTGACACGATAAGGTCCATCCGGGTTCGAGGTAGGTGAGTGCTGAGCCTGGTGCACTCGGAAACGGCGGTCGCATTGCGGCGGTTTCTTTCGCTTCCAGCGAAATCCACCCGGCCGTTCTGCGCCGTATTTCCGGGGCTGCACACTAGATCGCGGCGTCACGACACTGGTTCAGCGCCGCCAGTCGGCGGCTCAGGCGTCCTGCGCCTTGAGCAGCAGGGAAAACAATTCGGAGTGCGATTTGATACCGAGCTTGCTGTAGATGTGCTTGCGGTGGACTTTCACGGTTTCCGCGGAAATCTCCAGCTTGCGCGCGATCTCCTTGCCGGAGTGGCCGCTGAGCATCAGCCGCGCGACGTCCAGTTCGCGCTGGGTGAGCTGCTGCGCCAGGCGCGACTGCCAGTCCGGTTCGGCCGTCTCGGCACGCGGCAGCGCCTCGAAATGCCGGCGCTGCGCCAGCAGCGCACCGAGCCACGGGCTCAGAAGGCCCAGCAGCGCGGTCTGCTCGGGGCTGAACGGGCGGTGCGAGCCGAGCGACAGGCAAAGCACCCGATGCTCGTCCAGCTGCACGTTGAGCTGAACCTCGTCGGCGACCACGTTGAGGCTGAAATAGCGCTGGTAGTAGTCGGTCTGCTCGAAGCACTCCGGCGCCACGTCGGCCAGGCGAAACAGTCCGCTGGCGGGGTTTTCCCGCGCGGCGATGTAGAACGGGTCGAGCAGGTAGAGGCCCTTGAGATAGTCCTGGAACAGCGGGTCGACGCCGCCGTCCGCGCCCGGGCTCTCGGCGAACACCTGCGGGCGGCCGGCGCCGAACAGCAGCACCACCCAGCTATCGAACGGCAGGTAGCGGCGCAGCAGGCGGATCAGCAGCGTCCAGAAATTCGGCTTGTCGAGCGCCGCGATCAACTGCCCGACATCGCGGTGCCAGGCCACATCCTGCAAGGTCAGCGTCATACTTCTACCCCCGATGGGTTACCTCATGCGCGTGATTATGCGGCCGCGAGACGCACCGCATACTCAGGCCATCCCGACTGGGCGAGGGCTGCATTCTGCCCCTTCGCCGCGCCCCGGTCATGCACCGGGGACCAACTTCCCAGGAGCATCGATGAAGGTCGAACTGGTTCAGCTCGCCGGCCGTGACGGCGACACCGCGTACAACCTGGCGCGCACGCTGCAGGCCATCGCCAACAGCGCCCCGGATACCCAGTTGCTGGTGTTCCCGGAAACCCACCTCACAGGCTTTCCCACCGCCGACAACATCGCCGAGCTGGCCGAGCCGCTGGACGGGCCGAGCATCCAGGCGGTACAGCGCGCGGCAGGCGAGCGCGGCGTGGCGGTGGTGCTGGGCATCGCCGAGACCGATGCCGGGCAGTTCTACAACACCACGCTGCTGATCACCCCGCAGGGCATCGCGCTGCGCTACCGCAAGACCCACCTCTGGGCCTCCGATCGCGGCGTGTTCAGCCCCGGTGACCGCTACGCCACCTGCGAGTGGAACGGCCTGCGCATCGGCCTGCTGATCTGCTACGACATCGAGTTCCCCGAGTCCGCCCGCGCCCTGGCCCAGCTCGGCGCCGAGCTGCTGGTGATCACCAACGGCAACATGGACCCCTACGGCCCGGTACATCGCACCGCGATCATGGCCCGCGCGATGGAAAACCAGGCCTACGCGGTGATGGTCAATCGCGTCGGCGAGGGCGACGGCGGGCTGACCTTCGCCGGTGGCAGCGCGGTGGTCGATCCGTTCGGCACCCTGCTCTGCGAAGCCGGCCGCGACGAATGCCGGCAGATTCTCGAGCTCGACCTCGACCGCCTGCAGGCCGCCCGCGGCGATTACCGCTACCTCGACGAGCGCCGCATGCGCCTGCCCGGTGAGCTGATCGAACACGCCGATGGCCGCCGGGAGCTGCTGATTCCCTGACAACGGCTCGATCCGAAACTCCGCCGGCACAGGCTGCGTGACGTGTTCCGCAGCCCGGTCAGAGCGGGGTTCGCCTTCCTTTTTGCTTCCAGCCGGCTTCCGGCGCTCTGCCAAAACACAACTAAAGGAGAAGAGAAGTTATGGCCCGTCTGCAAAGAACCCTGTCACTGGGTTCGGTGGTGCTGTTCGGCATCGCCTACATGACCCCGATCATCGTCCTCGGCACCTTCGGCATCCTCGCCGACGTCACCCAGGGCCAGGTCCCCGCGGCGTACCTGGCGGCTTCCGTCGCCATGCTGTTCACCGCCCTCAGCTACGCCCGCATGGCCCGCGCCTTCCCGCAGGCCGGTTCGGCGTACACCTACGTGCGCAAGTCGATCAGCGCGAAGCTCGGCTTCATCGCCGGCTGGGCAATCCTGCTCGACTACCTGTTCCTGCCGATGGCGATCTGGCTGATCGGCGCCTCCTACTTGCACTCGGCCTTCCCGGCGGTGCCGCAGGCGTTGTGGGTGCTCGCCTTCATCGGCGTCACCACGCTGATCAACGTGGTCGGCCTGAAGCTCGCCAACGGCATCAACAGCCTGCTGATGCTGGTGCAACTGCTGGTGCTGGCGGCGTTCGTCGTGCTCTGCGTGCATTACGTGCTGGGCGACGGCAGCCAGCCGCTGTTCACCCTGGAGCCGTTCCTCGGCGCCGGTGCCTCGCTGCCGCTGGTGATGGGCGGCGCGGCGATCGCCTGCTACTCGTTCCTCGGCTTCGATGCGGTGAGCACCCTCAGCGAGGAAACCCGCGACCCGCAGCGCACCATTCCGCGGGCGATCCTGCTGATCACGCTGCTCGGCGGGCTGATCTTCATCGCCGTGTCCTACTTCGTGCAGCTGGCGCACCCGTCGATCCAGTTCGAGAGCGTCGATTCGGCGGCCTACGAGATCGCCAGGAACATCGGCGGCGATGTCTTCGTCACTATCTTCCTGATCGGTCTGATCGTCGGTCAGTTCACCTCCGGGCTGTCGGCCCAGGCCAGCGCGTCGCGCTTGATCTATGCGATGGGCCGCGACGGCGTGCTGCCCAAGGGTCTGTTCGGCACGCTCAGCGCGCGCTTTGGCACGCCGGTGAACAGCCTTCTGCTGTGCGGCGTCGTCGCGCTGCTGGCGCTTAAACTGGACGTGACTACCTCGACCTCGTTCATCAACTTCGGTGCCTTCCTGGCCTTCGCCCTGGTCAACCTGGCGGTGATAGGCCACTACTTCATCGGTGCGAGCCAGCGCGGACCGAAGGAAATCTTCTCCTACCTGCTGCTGCCGCTGATCGGCATGCTCGCCGACCTCTGGCTGATGGCCAACCTCGACCGCATGGCGATCATCCTTGGCCTGACCTGGCTGGCGATTGGGGTGATCTACCTGGTCAAGCTCACCGGCGGCTTCCGCCGCCAGCCGCCGGAGATGGATTTCAGCGAGGCGTGATGGGCGGCCTCGGGTTTCGCCGAGGCTGCGGAATTCGCCTTGGGTGCGCCCGGTGGGTTACGCGGGGAGGGTCCGAAGGGAAATCTTCGGCCTCGGCGTGCCGCTAACCCACCCTACGTTTGCGGTGGGCATGAACCGTAGGGTGGGTAAAGGCGCCTGCTGGTCGATTCGGTCACCGAAGAAAGCCCCTGCGTCGCAACCCACGCGGATGCGAAGGTTCGCCTGGCTCCGCCCGGTGGGTTACGCGGGGAGGGTCCGAAGGGAAATCTTCGGCCCCGGCGTGCCGCTAACCCACCCTACGGTTGCCTCTTTCAGCGGTTCTTCGCCGCGGCGCTGACGCCTTCCAGCGTGGCGAAGGAGGTGTCCTTGGCGGTGAGCAAGAAGTCGCGCATGAACGGCGCATCCAGCATGTCGCTGCGGATGCCGGCGTAGAGCGTCGCGTACAGGCCTTTCTCGCCGAGGCGGCGGGCGGTGACGTAGCCGCGCGAGCTGTATTCATGGATCGCCCAGTTCGGCAGGCAGCAGACGCCGCGCCCCGAAGCCACCAACTGCATCATCATCACCGTCAGTTCCGAGGTGCGTACCTGGGCCGGCTCGATGTCGGCCGGCTCGAGGAAGCGGGTGAAGATGTCCAGGCGATCGCGTTCCACCGGATAGGTGATGAGGATCTCCTTCTCCAGGTCTTCCGGCAGCACGAAGGGTTTGCTCGCCAGCGGGTGCTGGTTGGCCACCGCCAGCAGCGCTTCGTAGGTGAACAGCGGCACGTAGGTGATGCCCGGCAGTTCCAGTGGATCGGCGGTCACTACCAGGTCCAAGTCGCCGCGCGCCAGCGCCGGCAGCGGCGCGAAGGAGAAGCCGGAAGCCAGGTCCAGTTCGACCTCCGGCCAGCCATCGCGGAACTGGTCGATGGTCGGCATCAGCCACTGGAAGCAGCTGTGACACTCGATGGCCATGTGCAGCCGGCCGGCGGTGCCGCCCGCCAGCCGCGTGAGGTCGCGCTCGGCGGCGCGCAACTGCGGCAGCAGCGAGTCGGCCAGTTGCAGCAGGCGCAGCCCGGCGCTGGTGAAGCGCACCGGTTTGGTCTTGCGCACGAACAGCGACATCCCCAGCCGATCCTCAAGTTCCTTGAACTGGTGGGAGAGGGCGGACTGGGTCAGGTGCAGGCGTTCGGCGGCTTCCACCAGGCTGGCGGATTCGCGCAGGGCGTGAAGGGTCTTCAGATGGCGAAGTTCGAGCATGGAGGACTGACTCCGGCTGCTTTTGGATGAGCAGAATTTGTGATGAAAGAGAACAGGTTGAGTTTGTCTCATGTGGGCGCTGCCGTCGACACTACCTCCCATCAATCGGATGGAGATATTCATGGCACTCGCCCACAACCTCGGCTTTCCCCGCATCGGTCGCGACCGCGAACTGAAGAAAGCCCTCGAAGCCTTCTGGAAGGGTGAACTCGACGAAAGCGGGCTGCGTGCGGTCGGCAGCGCATTGCGCGCCGCACACTGGCAATTGCAGAAGGATGCCGGCATCGAATTGCTGCCCGTGGGCGATTTCGCCTGGTACGACCAGGTGCTCACCCACTCGCTGATGTTCGGCGCGATCCCCCAGCGCTTTCGTCCGGCAGGCGGCCTGCCCACGCTGGACACCCTGTTCGGCATGGCGCGCGGCGTCAGTTCCAGCTGCTGCGGTGGCGCGCATGCGGCCGAGATGACCAAGTGGTTCGATACCAACTACCACTACCTGGTCCCCGAATTCGGCGCCGACCAGCAGTTCCGCCTGTCCTGGGAGCAACTGTTCGAGGAGGTCGCCGAGGCGCGGGCGCTGGGCCATGCGGTCAAGCCGGTGCTGATCGGGCCGCTGACCTACCTGTGGCTGGGCAAGGAGAAGGAGGCCGGCTTCGACAAGCTCGACCTGCTCGAACGGCTGCTGCCGGTGTACGGCGAAGTGCTCGGCCGGCTGGCCGCGCAGGGCGTCGAATGGGTGCAGATCGACGAGCCGATCCTCACCCTCGACCTGCCGCAGGCGTGGAAGAATGCCTTCGAGCGCGCCTACAACCTGCTGCAGCACGCGCCGCTGAAGAAACTCCTGGCCTCCTATTTCTCGGCACTCGATGACAACCTCGGGCTGGCGGTGAATCTGCCAGTGGACGGCATCCACGTCGACCTGGTGCGCGCGCCGGAACAGTACCCGACGATTCTCGACCGCCTGCCGACCTACAAGGTGCTGTCCCTAGGCCTGGTCAACGGGCGCAACGTCTGGCGGTGCGACCTGGACAAGGCGCTGGACGTGCTGCGCCCGGCCGCCGAACGGCTCGGCGAGCGCCTCTGGGTGGCGCCGTCCTGCTCGCTGCTGCACAGCCCGGTCGACCTGGACCGCGAGGACCGTTTCGACGATGAGCTCAAGAGCTGGCTGGCCTTCGCCGTGCAGAAGTGTGCCGAAGTGTCGATCCTGGCCCGCGCGCTGGAGGAGCCGAATGCTGCCGACGTGCAGGCCGCGCTGCGCACCAGTCGCGCCGTGCAGGCCAGCCGCGCCGCCTCGCCGCGCATCCACAAGCCGCAGGTGCAGGCGCGTCTGGCGGCGATCCGGCCGGTCCACGCGCGGCGCCAGTCGCCGTTCGAAACGCGTATCGAGCTGCAGCGCGAGCGCCTGCGCTTGCCGGTGTTCCCGACCACCACCATCGGTTCCTTTCCGCAGACCTCGGCGATCCGCCTGGCGCGGCAGTCGTTCAGGCAGGGCAGGCTGTCGGTGGCGGAGTACACCGAGGCGATGCACAGCGAAATCCGCCACGCCGTTCAGGTGCAGGAGCGCCTCGGCCTGGACGTGCTGGTGCATGGCGAGGCCGAGCGCAACGACATGGTCGAGTACTTCGCCGAGCAGCTCGACGGCTATGCGTTTAGCCGTTTCGGCTGGGTGCAGAGCTACGGTTCGCGCTGCGTGAAGCCGGCGCTGATCTACGGTGACCTGAGCCGCCCGCACGCCATGACGGTGGACTGGATCCGCTACGCGCAAGGCCTCACCGAGAAGGTGATGAAGGGCATGCTGACCGGGCCGGTGACCATGCTGATGTGGTCGTTCCCGCGCGAGGACGTGTCGCGCGAGGTGCAGGCGCGGCAACTGGCGCTGGCGATCCGCGACGAAGTGGTCGACCTGGAAGCCGCCGGCATCCGCATCATCCAGATCGACGAGGCGGCGTTCCGCGAGGGCCTGCCGCTGCGCCGCGAACACTGGCAGCACTACCTCGACTGGGCCACCGAGGCGTTTCGCCTGTGCGCCTCCGGCGTGCGCGACGAGACGCAGATCCACACCCACATGTGCTACAGCGAGTTCAACGACGTGATCGAGTCCATCGCCGCGATGGATGCCGACGTGATCACGATCGAGACGTCGCGCTCGGACATGGAGCTGCTGGAGGCGTTCGAGGCCTTCGCCTACCCGAACGACATCGGCCCCGGCGTCTATGACATCCACTCGCCGCGCGTGCCGGAAACTGCGGAGATGGTCGGCCTGCTGAGCAAGGCGGCGCGGCGGATTCCCACCGAGCGTCTGTGGGTGAACCCGGATTGCGGCCTGAAGACCCGCGGCTGGGCGGAAACCGAACAGGCGCTGGCGAACATGGTCGCCGCCGCGCGGCAATTGCGCAGCCAACTGGCCTGAGTTCGGCTCGCCCCTGGGGCGGCTTCAGACAGCCGGCGTTCGGCAGGGCATCGGGGCGAGACGTGGGCATCGCCTTGCCTCGCGGCGAACCCTTGCAGGCCGCGGGCGTGGTGGCCGGGGGCTTGATCGGCCGTCGAGAGAGGCGCAGCATTCGCTCCCTTTTGTGCGGAAAAATCAGAGTCCATGAGCGAACCCACGCCCGCCGTCGCCAACGCGCATCGCCCTGCGGGGATAGGCCTTCTGATCGCCGCGGTAGGCGTCGTCTACGGCGACATCGGCACCAGCCCGCTGTACACCCTCAAGGAAGTCTTCGCCGGGCATTACGGCGTGCAGGCCAACCACGACGGCGTGCTCGGCATTCTCTCGATGATCTTCTGGTCGCTGATCTGGGTGGTCTCGATCAAGTACATGCTCTTCGTGCTGCGCGCCGACAACCAGGGCGAGGGCGGCGTGATGGCGCTCACCGCGTTGGCGCGCCGCGCCGCGGCGGGCTATCCGCGGCTGCAGAACCTGCTGATGCTGCTCGGCCTGTTCGGCGCCGCGCTGTTCTATGGCGACAGCATGATCACCCCGGCGATTTCCGTGCTCTCGGCCGTGGAAGGCCTGGAAGTGGCATTCCCCAGGGTGGCGCACTGGGTAGTGCCGCTGTCGCTGGCGCTGCTGATCGGGCTGTTTCTTATCCAGCGCCATGGCACGGCGCGCATCGGTGTGGTGTTCGGTCCGGTGATGCTGGCGTGGTTCATCGCCCTTGGCGCACTCGGGTTGTACGGCATTGTGCAGAGCCCGGAAGTGCTCAAGGCGATCAACCCGTATTGGTGCGTGAATTTCTTCCTCGCTCATCCGGGCATCGGCGTAACCGTGCTCGGCGCCGTGGTGCTGGCGCTCACCGGCGCCGAGGCGCTGTATGCGGACATGGGCCACTTCGGCCGCGCGCCTATCGCCCGCGCCTGGTTCGGCCTGGTGCTGCCGGGGCTGACGCTCAACTACTTCGGCCAGGGCGCGCTGCTGCTGGCCGACCCCGAGTCCGCACGCAACCCGTTCTTCCTGCTGGCGCCGGGCTGGGCGCTGCTGCCGCTGGTGGCGCTGTCGACCCTGGCCACCATCATCGCCTCCCAGGCGGTGATTTCCGGGGCCTTCTCCCTGACCCACCAGGCCATCCAGTTCGGCTATATCCCGCGCATGTTCATCCAGCACACGTCCAGCCATGAACGTGGGCAGATCTACATCGGCGCGGTGAACTGGGCGCTGATGGTCGGCGTGGTGCTGCTGGTGCTGGGCTTCAAGTCGTCCGGCGCGCTGGCCTCGGCGTATGGCGTGGCGGTGACCGGCACCATGCTGATCACCACGCTGCTGTTCTCGGTGGTGATGCTGCGCCTGTGGCGCTGGCCGTTGCTGGTGACGCTGCCGATCCTGCTCGGCTTCCTCCTGGTGGACAGCCTGTTCTTCGCCGCCAACGTGCCGAAGATCTTCGAGGGCGGTGCCTTCCCGGTGATCGCCGGGATGGGACTGTTCGTCCTCATGACCACCTGGAAGCGCGGTCGCGAGATCCTCGTCGAGCGTCTCGGCGAGAGCGTGCTGCCGTTGCCGACCTTCGTCGCCAGCATCCGTATCCAGCCGCCGCCCCGGGTGATGGGCACGGCGGTGTTCCTCAGCGCCCGTAGCGATGCGGTGCCGCATGCGCTGCTGCACAACATGCTGCACAACCAGGTGCTGCACGAGCAGGTGGTGCTGCTCACTGTGGTCAGCGAAGACCGCCCGCGGGTCGAGGAGGACCGGCGCTTCGAGGTCGAGGCCTATGGCGAGGGCTTCTACCGGGTGATCCTGCATTTCGGTTTCATGGAGGAGCCGGACGTGCCGCAGGCGCTGACCCTGTGCCATCTCACCGACCTGGACTTCAGCCCGATGCGCACCACCTACTTCCTCAGCCGGGAAACGGTGATCCCGACCAAGCGCATGGCCATGGCGCGTTGGCGCGAGGCGCTGTTCGCCTTCCTGCTGCGCAATGCCAACAGCAGCCTTCGCTACTTCAAGCTGCCGTTCAACCGGGTGATCGAGCTGGGCACCCAGGTGGAAATCTGAGGCGATTGACGCGGCGCGCTGCATGCGCCGCGGGCTTTGCGATAAGGTAGACAAACCCCTCCAGTACCCCGTTACGACCATGACTCCCGCCATCGATCTGCTCAAGAAAGCCCGCGCCGAACACCAGGTTCACAGCTACGTCCACGACCCCAAGGCGCAGTCCTACGGCCTGGAGGCCGCCGAGAAGCTCGGTCTTCCGGCGGAGCGCGTGTACAAGACGCTGCTCGCGGCGACGGAGAAGGGCGAACTGCTGGTCGCCGTAGTGCCGGTAGCTGGCAGCCTCGACCTGAAGGCGCTGGCCCACGCGGCGGGCGCGAAGAAGGCCGAGATGGCCGACGCCAACGCCGCGCAGCGTTCGACCGGCTACCTGGTCGGGGGCATCAGCCCGCTGGGACAGAAGAAGCGCCTGCGCACCTTCATCGACGCCTCCGCGCAGAACTTCCCGACCATCCACGTCAGCGCCGGGCGCCGCGGGCTGGAAGTGGAGCTGGCCGCCGCGGTGCTGGCCGAGCACACCGGCGGGCTGTTCGCCGCCATCGGCCGCGGCTGAACGCGCCGTCCGCTCACGGATGGCTCAGGCGACCCTGCGAGGGTCATCCGTACAGCGGCTTGTATCGCCATAAAAGTTCGAAACTGTATCGCTCGCCATTTCGGTCGAACGGGCATGCTTTGCCACCACCGTTCAGCAATGGAGCCCGATATGCCCCTCGCTTTCCACCAGGTCGATGCCTTCTCCGACACCCCGTTCGCCGGCAACCCGGCGATGGTCTATCGCCTTGATCGATGGCTCGACGACGCGCTGATGCAGCGCATCGCCGCCGAACACAACCTGGCGGAAACCGCCTTCGTGGTGCGCGAGGGGGCCGCCTGGCACATCCGCTGGTTCACCCCGACCGCCGAGGTGCCGTTGTGCGGCCACGCGACTTTGGCCAGCGCCCACGTGCTGTTCGAGGTATACCGCGAACCGGGTGAGCGCATCGATTTCACCTGTCGCAGTGGCCAACTGGCGGTGACGCGGGAGGAGGGGCGGCTGGTGCTGGACTTTCCCGCCCAGGCGGCGACGCCCGTCGCCATTCCCGAGGGCCTGGAAAGCATCCTCGGGCAGAAGGTGTCTGCCGTATTCGATGCGCCGCAGTTGCTCGTGCTCCTCGAATCGGAGGACGCGGTACGCGCTTGCGTGCCTGACTTGAAGAGCCTCGCCAGCCAGGACTGGCCGACCGTGATGATCACCGCGCCGGGCAGCGAGTACGACTTCGTCTCGCGTAACTTCGCCCCGGCGATCGGTATCGACGAGGACCCGGTGACCGGCTCGGCGCATTGCATCCTGATTCCCTACTGGGCGCAGCGGCTCGGCAAGAACGAACTGCGGGCATACCAAGGCGGCGCGCGGGGAGGGCAGCTGTGGTGTCTGCTGGAAGGCGAACGGGTGAAGATCGGCGGCTACGCGACGCTGGTGGCCAGCGGGCAACTGCACATCGCTTGAGCGCGGCGATCGAATCGCCCGGCGCGCAGGCGTCGGGCGAGCTGCTTCAGGCCATGCCGCCGCAGCGGCGCACGCCTATCTGCTCTGAGGACGTCTCGCCCTGGGCGGGGTAGAGCACCAGATGCTCGGCGGCGACACGGATACCGACGTCCTGGCCGGGCAGGAACTCGGTCTGGCTCGGGAAGATCGATTCCAGCTGGCAGCCAGTCGGCAGTTGCAGGCGATACAGCGTCGCCGCGCCGAGGAAGGTGCGCCCGAGGATACGCGCTTTCAGCGCGCTGCCCGGATCGAGGGTGATGTCGTCCGGGCGCAGCAGCACGTCCACCTGCGTCCCGCTTTCCCAGGCATAGGCGCGGTTGCCGCGCAGTTCGCCGAGTTCGGTGTGCACGCAGTCCGGACCGGTCATCCGGCCGGGAATGAAGTAACCCTGGCCGATGAAGCTGGCGACGAAGGGCGTCGCCGGCTCGTGGTAGAGATTGAACGGCGTATCCCACTGCTCCAGATGCCCGCGGTTGAACACCCCGACCTGATCGCTCACGGCGAAGGCTTCTTCCTGATCGTGGGTGACCAGGATGGCGCTGGTGCCACGCGCCTTGAGTATGTCGCGCACCTCATGGCTCAGGCGCCGGCGAAGTTCGCCATCGAGGTTGGAGAAGGGTTCGTCGAGCAGCAGCAGCTGGGGCTCCGGCGCCAGCGCGCGGGCCAGCGAAACACGTTGCTGCTGGCCGCCGGACAGTTCGTTCGGATAGCGCTTGGCCAGCACACCGAGGTTGACCATGTCCAGCAACTCGGCGGTGATGCGCTCGCGGTCGGGGTTCTGGCGAATGCCGAAGGCGACGTTCTGCGCCACGCTCAGATGGGGGAATAGGGCGTAGTCCTGGAAGACCATGCCGATGCGCCGTTTCTCCGGCGCGACGGTGAAGCCGGGGCGGGAAATCACCTCGCCCGCCAGGCGAATCTCGCCCTCCTGCACCGGCTCGAAGCCGGCGATGGCGCGCAGCGTGGTGGTCTTGCCGCAGCCGGACGGGCCGAGCAGACAGCCGATGTCGCCCGCATTCAGGTGCAGGTTGAGGGTCGTCACCACGCGCTGCTCCTGGTAGCCGCAGGCGAGGTCGCGCAGGTCGAGCAGGAGGTCGTGTTTCATGCGTAGTGGTAAGCCGGTTCGACGAGGAATTCGAGAAGCGCCTTCTGCACGTGCAGCCGGTTCTCCGCCTGGTCCCAGGCCACCGAGAAGGGCTGATCGAGCAGGTCTTCGCTGATCTCCTCGCCGCGGTGCGCCGGCAGGCAGTGCATGAACAGCACGTCTTCGGCGGCACCGGCGAGCAGTTCGCGGTTGACCTGATAGGGGCGGAACAGCGCCAGGCGGGCGGCGGTTTCATCTTCCTGGCCCATGGACGCCCAGACATCGGTGCACACCAGGTGCGCGCCGGCCACGGCCTGGTGCGGGTCGCGCATCACCTGCACGCGATCGCCGGCCTGGGCCAACAGCGTGGCGCTCGGCTCGTAACCTTCTGGGCAGGCGACGCGCAGCTGGAAGTCGAACTGCTGGGCCGCTTCGATATAGCTGTTGCACATGTTGTTGCCGTCGCCGATCCACGCCACCGTCTTGCCGGCGATGCTGCCGCGGTGTTCGTGGTAGGTCTGCATGTCGGCGAGCAACTGGCAGGGGTGGAGGTCATCGGACAGTCCGTTGATCACCGGCACCCGCGAGTTGGCGGCGAATTCGGTCAGGGTGTCGTGGGCGAAGGTGCGGATCATCACCGCGTCGAGCATGCGCGACATGACCTTGGCGCTGTCGGCGATCGGCTCGCCGCGGCCGAGCTGGGTGTCACGCGGCGAAAGGAAGATCGCCTGGCCGCCCAGCTGGATCATGCCGGCTTCGAAGGACAGCCGGGTCCGCGTCGAGGCCTTCTCGAAGATCATCCCGAGGACGCGGTTCTTCAGCGGCTCGAAGAGCACGCCGCGGTCGCGCAGGTCCTTCAGCTCGCTGCCTCGGCGGATCAGCCCGACCAGTTCCTGGGGGGTGAAGTCCATCATCGAGAGGAAGTGCCTGACGCTCATGTTCATTACCTTGACTGCACCGGACGCTGTCCGGACATCCTGTTTTCACGAAAAATACGACGACCTACGGCTTGAGGCCGCACGGTGCGACGAAACGGGGAAGGCGCGATGTTATAAAAAAATGTCGCTTCACGCCATGCTGGAACCTGTCACCGCCGGGTTTGCGGCCTGTTGCGGCTTGGCGGGCGAGGGCTTGTGCACTCCCCGGTTTGCCAATCCCGGCAGGACCGACGGCTAGCCTTTTCCAGGTGAAAAAGCGCCAGCGCGAAGCGCGAAGGGAGCATTTGTACACTGCGCCTGCGTCGCTTGGCAATGAACGCAACGGCAGGCGTGGGAGGGGCTTTCGGTCTACCAAGAGGTCTGCTGCATCCCCTTGCTTTCGGCTTCGCGGCGCATTTCGGATACGGCGATGACCATCGCCTCGAGCTTCTCGTCCTGGGCGCTGCGGTCCTGCAAGGTCTTCTCGAGGGCGACTCGTTCAGCCTCCAGCGTACGGACACGCTCGGCGGCGGCCTGCGCCTCGGCAACCTGACGCGCGGTGTAACTGTCTATCAGGGCGAGACTGATCTGGTAACCGGCGGTGCCGATGGCCAGGGCGCCGGCGACGCTCAGAACTCTGATCTTGAAGGTGCGGGAAAGGCGGATTGCCATGGCATTCGCTCCTTGAGGGACGGGGCGATGCTAACGCAGAGGCGCAGCAACGAAAAGCCCGCACGAAGCGGGCTTTTGCTTCACCCGCGACTACCAGCGCGGGCGTGGCGGACCATAGTAGTAGCCCCGCGGCGGGCCGTAGTGCGGCGGCATGCGCACCACGGGATACGCCTGGTAGTACACCGGCACCGGCTGGTAATAGACGGGCGGCGGCGGTGGATAATAAGCCGGCTGAACCGGGTAGTAGGTGACGGGCGGCGGTGCCGCCTGGACGTAGACCCGTTCCGGCGGTCTTTGTGAAGCGACTAAGACCCCGCCTACCACAGCCCCGACTACGGCTCCCATTACCGCGTTGTCCGAGCCATGCCCATGAGCTGCGGCCTGTCCGCTGAGAGCGAGGCTGCCGACCAGGAGAGCGACCTGGGGGATGCGACCAAACATGTGTTCCTCCTGCCCGGGGAATAGGTTCCGGGGCGATATATCTGACCGCTAAACAAGCGCGTCGTGGAGTGGTCATAGGTAAAGGTTGTGTAAGCCCGGACCGGTGGTCAAACGTTGCACGAATGCACGTGTCTGCCTGCCATCGACCCTGCGCAGTCGGCGTCTTGGAGATGCCGCTCGTCGCCGCTGGCACGCCAAGTGGCCAATCGCCACGTACTGTAACCGGTCATTGAGAGCCGCTGTTTTGCCGGGTTCTTCCTCCGAAAGCGGCTATTCCATCGATATCAAGAGAGATGTATGGACGAAGATTTGTTGAGCAAGGAGGAGCAGAAAGCATTGTCCGAGGTGGTTCACGAACCGGAGATCTCGCGGCCCGCGGTGCTTCTGGTCGACGATGACGAAGCGTTCCGTGAACTGCTTGCCGAAGTCTTCCATATCCACGGAATTCTTTGTTTTCCGGCCGATGGCGTCGAGTCCGCCATTCGCCTGCTGAAAAAACGCGCGACCATCTCGCTGATCGTCACCGATTTGCGCATGGGGCCCAGTGGGGGCCTGGAGCTGGTGCGCTGGGTGCGCGAGTCGTCACGTTCTGAGCTGCCCGTCGTGATCATGTCCGGCCAGGCGGACATGCAGGATGCGATCGATGCGATGCACCTCAACGTCATCGACTTCCTGCTCAAGCCGGTGGATTTGCAGAACATGCTCGCCGTGGTCCGTCGTGAACTGCACATCGAGGATCAACCGGCGCCGGACTTCGGGGCCTGAGTCGCATGACCGAAAAGGAGCTGCTCGCTGCGCTGACACGCCTGATCGCAACGGACGACCTGCCGGACTTCACGCCCTCGGTGACCGGGGCGCTGCTCTTCGACACGCTACTGGACAACTGGGATGAGCTGAGCCCCGCCGTGCGTGGCCAACTGATGCTGGTTCTGGGCATTCTGACCAGGGAACTGTCCGCTGAATCCAAGGCGGAGCGCACCACCGCGCAGATACTTGAGCGGCTCACCCGGCGCTGAGTTTTCCTCGCTCGACTTTGCACTCTTCCTTTTGTCCGCATACGTCACTCGCCGGAATTAACGCCGCCCGGCCGGGTCTGTAAAAAATGAGCGGTACGTGGTCTCGATGAAAATGCCAACAAACTTTAGCGGTGTCCGTTTTGCCTAAGTCCATCCTCGTTGTTGATGACGAACCGTCGATCCTTTCGCTTCTGGTGGAGCACTTGGAGGGGAGCGGCTATGAAGCGTTCGGTGCCGAGACCGCGCAGCAGGCGATTGCCCTGCTGGATGGTCACTATTCAGTCGACCTGCTGATCTCGGATTTCCGTCTGAACGACGGCATGAACGGTCTGATGGTCGCTGAGGCGGCGCTGCGCTCGCTGCCGGACATCAAGGTGCTGTTCATCAGCGGGCACCCCTACGAAGTGTGGGAAGCCGAGAGCTTCAAGCAGATGAACGCGCTGCTGCTCGGCAAGCCTTTCATGCTCGACCAGCTCGATCATTCGATCGACGAGTTGCTCGCCGTCTCCGAGTGACGGCGCCACGCACCAGACCCCGGCGCGGGAATCGGCGTACATGATGCCGGTCGATTCATGCCGCGAAGGCTCATGGTGGACTCCTTCATTTAGCGCCATAGTCTCGTCATCCGCCGACCCGACCGGTCGGCTAGAACAACAAGACGAGGCGTGCCCATGAGCCGAACCCTCCATCACCGTGCGTGCCACCTGTGCGAAGCCATCTGCGGTCTGAACATCGAAACCGAGACCCAGGCCGACGGTTCTCAGCGCATCCTCTCGATCAAGGGCGACCCTGAAGACAGTTTCAGCCGCGGGCATATCTGTCCCAAGGCCGTTGCCCTGCAGGATATCCAGGACGACCCCGACCGACTGCGCCAACCGATGCGCCGGGTGGGCAACGAATGGGAACCGATGGCCTGGGACGAAGCGTTCGCCTACGCCGCCGAGCGCCTGGCCGATATCCAGCAGCGCCACGGGCGCAACGCGGTGGCGGTGTATCAGGGCAACCCCAGCGTGCATAACTACGGGCTGATGACCCACAGCAACTACTTCCTGGGCCTGCTGAAAACCCGCAACCGCTACTCGGCCACCTCGGTCGACCAACTTCCGCACCATCTCACCAGTCACCTGATGTACGGCCACGGCTTGCTGATACCGGTTCCGGACATCGATCACACCGACTTCATGCTGATCCTCGGCGGCAACCCGCTGGCCTCCAATGGCAGCATCATGACCGTGCCGGACGTGGAAAAGCGCCTGAAGGCCATCAAAAGCCGGGGCGGTAAGTTGGTGGTGGTCGACCCCCGGCGCAGCGAGACCGCGGCTATAGCCGACCAGCATCTGTTCGTCAGGCCCGGCCAGGACGCGGCGCTGCTGTTCGGCCTGCTCAACACCCTGTTCGAGGAAAACCTCACCCGCGGCACCCATTTGCCGGTGGCGGGCCTGGATGAAGTCCGCCGCGCCGTGGCGCCCTTCAATGCCGAACTCATGGGCCCGCGTTGCGGCATCCCGGCCGAACAGATCCGCCAACTGGCACGGGACTTCGCCAACGCCGACAAGGCGGTGTGCTACGGCCGGATGGGCGTCTCCACCCAGGCGTTCGGCACGCTTTGCCAATGGCTGGTGCAGATGATCAACCTGGTCAGCGGAAACCTCGATCGCGAAGGCGGCGTGCTGTGCACGGAGCCCGCGGTCGACCTGGTGGCGAGCACGTCCGGCGGGCATTTCAATTATTGGCAGAGCCGCGTCTCCGGTCTTCCCGAGTACGGTGGCGAGTTGCCGGTTTCAGCGCTCGCCGAGGAAATCCTCACGCCCGGCGAAGGGCAGGTTCGGGCGTTGATCAGCGTGGCCGGCAACCCGGTGCTTTCCACACCCAACGGCCGGCAGATGGAGCAGGCGCTGGACGGACTGGAGTTCATGCTCAGCGTCGATTTGTACATCAACGAGTCGACCCGCTACGCCGACCTGATCCTGCCGCCGACCTCGCCGCTGGAGCACGACCACTACGATTCCACCTTCAACCTGCTGGCTGTGCGCAACGTCACGCGCTTCAACGAGCCGGTGCTGGCCAAGCCGCAGGGCGCGTTGGACGACTGGGAAATCTTCGTCGGCCTGGCCGAGGCCTTCGCGGAGAAGACCGGCGTCGAACTGAAACCGACCATGCCGCCGCAGCAGATGATCGACATGGGCCTGCGCTACGGCCCGCACGGCGATCGCTCGCCCCGGCAACTGAGCCTCGCACGCCTGCGTGACTACCCGCACGGCCTCGACCTCGGTGCGCTCAGACCGAACCTGGCGGCGAGGCTGAAGACGCCGTCGGGCAAGGTCGAGGCCGCGCCAGCCTTGCTGCTGAGCGACCTGCCGCGTTTCGCGGCGGTCGAACAGCCGGTGGCGGGCGAGCTGCTGCTCATCGGTCGCCGCCATGTACGCAGCAACAATTCCTGGATGCACAACTATCACCGGCTGGTGAAGGGTAAGCCCCGCCATCAGTTGCTGATGAATCCGCAGGATTTGACTTCGCGCGGTCTGGCCGATGGGCAGCGGGTGCGGGTCAGCTCGCGGGTGGGGCTGATCGAGGTCGAGGTCGCCGCCAGCGAGGACATGATGCCCGGCGTCGTAAGCCTGCCGCATGGCTGGGGACACGCGCGCCCCGGCGTGCAGGCCCGCATCGCCAGCGCGCAACCGGGCGCCAGCGCCAACGACCTCACCGATGAACGCGAACTCGATGCGTTGTCCGGCAATGCCGCGTTGAATGGTGTGCCCGTGCGGGTGGAGGCCGCCTGAGCGCAATGCCGGGGTTGAGCGTCGGCGGCGGCTTTCCGTTACAATGCCGCCACCGTGCCGGCCATTGGGTCGGATAGTCAGCCGAGGTGACCCCATGGATATCATCGAAACCATCAAAGAGCAGATCGCCAACAACACCGTCCTGCTGTACATGAAAGGCTCGCCGAACGCCCCGCAGTGTGGCTTCTCGGCTCGCGCTACCCAGGTGCTGATGGCTTGTGGCGAGAAATTCGCCTACGTGGACATCCTGCAGAACCCTGAAATCCGCGCGAACCTGCCGAAGTACGCGAACTGGCCAACCTTCCCGCAACTGTGGGTCGGTGGTGAGCTGGTTGGCGGCAGCGACATCCTTGCCGAGATGTTCGAGAAGGGCGAGCTGCAGCAACTGATCAAGGCTGCCACCGGCAAAGCCGACGCCTGATCAGTGCCCCGTAAGCAGAAACCCCGCCTCGGCGGGGTTTTCTGTTTCTGCAGGCATGAAAAAGGCGGGCCTAGGCCCGCCTCTTTCAATCGCTGCGAATTACTCGTCCATCTGCGACTGCAGGTAGTTCTCCAGGCCTACCTTGTCGATCAGGCCCAGCTGGGTTTCCAGCCAGTCGATGTGTTCTTCTTCGGACTCGAGGATGTCCTCGAGCATGTCGCGGGTCGCGTAGTCACCGACGCTCTCGCAGTAGGCGATGGCCGATTTCAGATCCGCATGTGCCTTCTGCTCCAGGTTGAGGTCACACTGAAGCATTTCCTTGGTGTTCTCGCCGATCAGCAGCTTGCCCAGTTCCTGAAGGTTGGGCAGGCCCTCGAGGAAGAGGATGCGCTTGATCAGCTTGTCCGCATGCTTCATCTCGTCGATGGACTCGTGGTACTCGTGCTTGCCGAGTTTTTCCAGGCCCCAGTCCTCATACATGCGCGCATGCAGGAAATACTGGTTGATGGCGATGAGCTCGTTGCCGAGGATTTTGTTCAGGTGCTGGATGACTTGCTTGTCGCCTTTCATGGCCGGGTCCTGTCGCAAGGTGAGGGCAGGCTCGAAGTTTGTCGCGGTGAAAAGGTTAAGTCAAACCTAAGTTATTGAATTTCAAGAATATTAAAATCCGAATGAGAATGTTTGAGTTCCGCATCGCGACGCTAAACCGTTGAATTCAGGCATAAAAAAACCGGACAGAGCGTCCGGTTGTTTGAGGTTCGGGTCTTCAGGCGGCAACAAAATTACCCGAGAAATTCGTCGCGGCCTGGCTTTGAGCCTCGCCGATTGTGTCGCGTACGACCTGTTTGGCGAGGCAGGCGCACTTGCCGCATTGCTTGCCTACGCCCAAGGTCTCGCGCACATCACGGTAGCTGCAGCAGCCTTCGTAGATCGCATCGCGGATTTGTCCGTCGGTGACACCTTGGCAGAGGCAGACATACATAGATAAGGGCTCATCAGGTTGAGTCGATGGAGCGATACTAATTTAAATGAGAATGATAGTCAAAGGATCGGGCCTCGCATTCACGTTCGAAGATAGTCGATAAGAATCAATTGGTTACGTGATCATGAGGCTCGAGATCAGGGCCTTGCGCCAGATAATGCAGGGCTGGCGATGAGCGGTTGCCTGATTTCAGTGCCAGCGTGCTGGCCGGGAGGCAGCCGCGGGTAACGCGGGGGCGTAGTGGTAGATCGCACTATTCGCAGGCGTAAAAAAGCCCGGTCCTACCGGGCTATTTTCTGGGGCGATAACGATCAGTCGTCGAAGTCTTCCCAGCCGCCCATCTGTTTCCAACGGTTGACGATGCCGCAGAACAGCTCGGCGGTCTTCTCGGTGTCGTAGCGAGCGGAGTGGGCTTCGCGGCCGTCGAAATCGATTCCGGCGGACTGGCAGGAGCGCGCCAGCACCGTCTGCCCGTAGGCGAGGCCGGAGAGCGTAGCCGTATCGAAGCTGGAGAACGGATGGAACGGGTTGCGCTTGATGCCGGTGCGCGCCACCGCGGCGTTGAGGAAGCCGAGGTCGAAGGCGCTGTTGTGCCCGACCAGGATCGCCCGTTTACAGCCATTGGCTTTCACGGCCTTGCGCACGCCACGGAAGATGTCGGTGAGCGCGGTTTCCTCGCTGACGGCCATGCGCAGCGGATGGTCGAGCTTGATGCCGGTGAATTCCAGCGCGGCCGCTTCGATGTTCGCGCCCTCGAACGGCTCGACGCGAAAGAAATGGGTGTGCTCGGGGAACAGGAAGCCGTCCTGATCCATGCCGATGGTCACCGCGGCGATTTCCAGCAGCGCATCGGTGGCGGCGTTGAAGCCCCCGCATTCCACGTCCACGACCACCGGCAGATAGCCGCGGAAGCGCAGCGCCATCGGATGGCGCGGGCCGCTCGGCAGGCTGCCGTCGAGTTCGTCGTCGTACTGATCTTCACTCACGCATTGGTCTCCAGCAGGCGCCAGCGCAGGGTTTCCCCAGCGCGCAGGGGTACTACGGCATGTTCGCCGAAGGGCAGGGTAGCGGGGGCTTTCCAGTCTTGGCGAACCAGGGTGATGCGATCCTGGTTGCGTGGAAGGCCGTAGAAGTCGGCGCCGAAGTGGCTGGCGAAGGCCTCCAGGCGCGACAGCGCGTTGCGTTGGTCGAACGCTTCGGCGTACAGCTCGATGGCGGCGTAGGCGGTGTAGCAGCCCGCGCAGCCGCAGGCGTTTTCCTTGGCATGCTGCGCGTGGGGCGCCGAGTCGGTGCCGAGAAAGAACTTCGGATTGCCGCTGGTGGCCGCGCCGAGCAGGGCTTCCTGGTGCGTGTTGCGCTTGAGGATCGGCAGGCAATAGAAGTGCGGGCGGATGCCGCCGACCAGCATGTGGTTGCGGTTGTACAGCAGGTGGTGGGCGGTTATGGTCGCGCCTACGTTGGCCGGCGCGGACTCGACGAACTGCACGGCTTCCCGGGTGGTGATGTGCTCGAAAACCACCTTCAGCGTGGGGAAGCGTTCGACCACGCGACGCAGGTGCTCGTCGATGAAGACCTTCTCCCGATCGAACACATCGATCTCGCCCCGCGTCACCTCGCCGTGCACCAGCAGCGGCATGCCGCATTCGGCCAGGGCTTCGAGCGCCGGGAAGATCTTGTCGATGCTGGTCACGCCGGAGTCCGAATTGGTCGTCGCGCCGGCCGGGTAGAGCTTGGCGGCGTACACGAATCCCGATGCCTTGGCCGCGTGGATGTCCTCGGGCTGGGTACGGTCCGTGAGGTAGAGCACCATCAGCGGCTCGAAGCGACTGCCTTGCGGCCGCGCGGCGAGGATGCGTGCGCGATAACCGGCGGCTTCTTCGGCATTGCGTACCGGCGGCACCAGGTTGGGCATGACGATCACGCGCGCGAAGCTGCGGGCCGCATCGCCGACGGTAAACGGCAGCGCCGCGCCGTCGCGCAGGTGAATGTGCCAGTCGTCGGGGCGCAGCAGGGTAAGGCGGTCGGACATGAAGGTTTCCAAACGGTGAAAGCTGTCGGGAATGCTACCGGAAAAGCGCTGTGGCGGCACGCCGCAGTTCCGTGCGCCGCCGCCTGGGACGCCGATTCGCAGGGTTGGCGAGGCCATGCTGGCCATTCGCCGAAGCGCGTCGCGACCTTCAAGTTTTCCGCCAAGGCACCGATACCCATCGGGAATGTGGTTTTTCATCGTGGAGCCTCCCGTGCGCCAGCGTTATTTCGCCCTGCTCTGTGCGTTCGCCTGCGCGCCCGCCGCCGCCGTTTCTTTCCAGACGCGTCTGGAAAAGGCCGAGTGGCAGGTGCTGGGCGATCAGTTCGAATGCCGCCTGTCGCAACCCATCACCGACTTCGGCAGCGGAGAGTTCGTGCGCAAGGCCGGCGAGCAGGCGGTGTTCCGTCTGAATGCCCGCGAGCACTGGCTGGACAGAGGGTCTGCGACGCTGCTGGCTGCGGCGGCGCCCTGGCAGCCGGGACGCGGCGACATCAACCTCGGTGCGGTGACGGTGGGAAATGGCGACGTGCCGTTCAGCAGCACCCAGCAGCAGGCCGGACGCCTGCTCACCGGGCTGCTGGAAGGGCGCAGCCCGCTGGTTCGCCATCGCACGCTGCAGGGCGGCGACAGCCTGGAAGTCCGCCTGCTGCCGACCAACTTCAGCAAGGCCTACAATGACTACCTCGGCTGTACCGCCAAGCTTCTGCCGGTCAACTATGACCAGGTGAAGCAGGCGACGCTGGGCTTTCCCGGCGGCGGTGCCGAACTGGATGACACCACCCGCGCCAAGCTCGACATCATCCTGCAATTGGTCAAGGCCGACCCGAGCATCAACCGCTTCAGCCTCGACGGTTACTCCGACAACAGCGGCAACCGCCTGAGCAACCGCGACCTCTCGCGGCGCCGCGCCCTGGCGGTAGAGGAGTACCTCAAGGCCAACGGCATCGGCGAAGAGCAGATCACCGTGCGCTTCTACGGCGAACAGTATCCGCTGGTGCCCAATACCAGCGCGGCCAATCGCGAGAAGAACCGCCGCGTGACCTTGCACCTGTCGCGCGAAACGGCGCCGAGCAAGCCGCCCGAGCCGGCGGCGCCTGCGCCGACGCCACCTGCTGCCGCCGGTACGTCCTGAGTCCTGCGGCGGGGCGCTCCTCTGTCGCCGAGCTGTCTTTGCCTGTCGCGCCCCTGTAAATCGGACCGCGCGGTCGGTAGAATCCACGGTTTTCGTACAACCCCGTGGAGCGATGGCATGGCGGACGTGAAGAAGGTAGTCCTGGCTTATTCCGGTGGCCTGGACACCTCGGTGATTCTGAAGTGGCTGCAAGACACCTATAACTGCGAAGTGGTGACCTTCACCGCCGACCTCGGTCAGGGCGAAGAGGTCGAGCCGGCCCGCGCCAAGGCCCAGGCCATGGGCGTCAAGGAAATCTACATCGACGATCTGCGCGAAGAGTTCGTCCGCGATTTCGTCTATCCGATGTTCCGCGCCAACACCGTCTACGAAGGCGAGTACCTGCTGGGTACCTCTATCGCCCGTCCGCTGATCGCCAAGCGCCTGATCGAGATCGCCAACGAGACCGGCGCCGATGCCATTTCCCACGGCGCCACCGGCAAGGGCAACGACCAGGTGCGTTTCGAGCTGGGCGCCTACGCGCTGAAACCGGGCGTGAAAGTGATCGCTCCGTGGCGCGAGTGGGACCTGCTGTCCCGCGAGAAGCTGATGGACTACGCCGAGAAGCACGCGATCCCGATCGAGCGCCACGGCAAGAAGAAGTCGCCGTACTCCATGGATGCCAACCTGCTGCACATCTCCTATGAAGGCGGCGTGCTGGAAGACACCTGGACCGAGCACGAAGAAGACATGTGGCGTTGGACCAAGTCGCCGGAAGCGGCGCCGGATACTCCGACCTACATCGAACTGACCTACAAGGCCGGTGACATCGTTGCCATCGACGGCAAGGAAATGAGCCCGGCTACCGTGCTCGCCGAACTCAACCGCATCGGCGGCGAGAACGGCATCGGCCGCCTGGACATCGTCGAGAACCGCTACGTGGGCATGAAGTCCCGCGGCTGCTACGAAACCCCCGGCGGCACCATCATGCTCAAGGCGCACCGCGCCATCGAGTCGATCACCCTGGACCGCGAAGTCGCTCACCTCAAGGATGAGCTGATGCCCAAGTACGCCAGCCTGATCTACACCGGTTACTGGTGGAGCCCTGAGCGTCTGATGCTGCAGAAGATGATCGATGCGTCCCAGGCCAGCGTGAACGGCGTGGTTCGCCTGAAGCTGTACAAGGGCAACGTCATCGTCACCGGGCGCAAGTCCGACGACTCGCTGTTCGATGCCAATATCGCCACCTTCGAGGAAGACGGCGGTGCCTACAACCAGGCGGACGCGGCGGGCTTCATCAAGCTCAACGCCCTGCGCATGCGCATCGCCGCCGGCAAGGGCCGCACGCTGTTCTGAGCGGCCGGCAATCCGGCCACCGGCGGGCCTGCCAGGTCCCCCAGGTGCACGGCAACGCATAAGAAAACCCCGGCCTCGCGCCGGGGTTTTTGCGTTTCAGGGCATCGCAATCGTGGATCAGGTCGACTTTTCGATCAGCTCGATCTTGTAGCCGTCGGGATCCGCGACGAAGGCGATCACCGTGGTGCCGTGCTTCATCGGGCCGGCTTCGCGGGTGACACTGCCGCCGTTGTTGCGGATGTCGTCGCAGGCTTTCGCCGCATTATCCACTTCGATGGCGATGTGGCCGTAGCCGGTGCCGATCTCGTAGCTTTCCACGCCCCAGTTGTGGGTCAGTTCGATGGCGCTGTGTTCGGCCTCGTTGCCGTAGCCGACGAAGGCGAGGGTGAACTGGCCTTCGGGGTAGTCGTTGCGGCGCAGCAGCGTCATGCCCAGTACGCGGGTGTAGAAGTCGATGGAGCGGTCCATGTCGCCCACTCGAAGCATGGTGTGTAGAAGTCGCATGGTGGTTCCTCATCAGGCTGGCCGGCGATTATACGGCGTTCAGCCGCATCTGCGTGGCACCCGGTCTAGGGCGTCTTCGTGGCACCTTCGGGTACGTAGATCATTCGTCCGTCATCCAGGCGATAGGTGACGCCGGCCTTGGCGCCCTGGCCTTCGCCGATCTCGCCGCTGGACTCGTACCGCTTCAGTTCCTGGCCGTCCTTGATCAGCATGCGCATGTTTGCCTCGCCGGGGTTTTCCACCACCACGACGTGCTCCTGGCTGAACGGGTTGAGCGGATTCTGCACGATGACGAGCAGCAGGATGCCGATCACCACCAGGAACAGGTCGATCAGGTTGACCACCGAGAGGATCGGGTCGTCGGCGTCGTCGTGTTCGATAAAGCGCATCAGCCGATCTCCGCCACGCGCTCGATGGCGCGCAATTCCTGCAGCAGCCAGCGGCGGCGTACGGTGAGGATGAAGAAGGTGATGCTCGCCGCGATCAGCGCGAGGATCACCGCCGAGAAGGCCACCACCAGGTTCTGTCCGATGCCCCTGGCATCGCTTTCGGTGAGCGCGAGCAGCGCCGGCCCCATCGGGATCATGGTCGCCACCAGGCCGAGCATCGGCGCGCTGCGCGAGGTCACCCGCAGCCATTCCAGGCGCTGCATGATCCACAGTTCGAGGTCATCGCTGTTGCCGCCGTGCGTTCGCTGCTGCGCGGCCAGGACCGAACGGTAGCGTCCACGGTGGCGTTGCCAGGCTTCCATGGCGAAGCTGCCAAGGGCGAGAAAGGCGTGCAGCAGCGCGGCGAGAATCAGCAGCAGGACCGGCACGAGAAACAGGCGGGTGAGTTCGTAGAGGCTTGATTCGAGGGCGTTCATGGGGTTCCCGAGACGTTGCTGGAAGTAGTGAGGGGTGATGCGCGGCGGCGGTTGCTTCGTGCCTGTCGGGCGGCGCCGGCCAGCAGGGCGGCGAGCATCGCCGCCGCGCCGAGCCAGAGCTGCCAGGGCAAGCGCGGCTCGCCGGTTTCGTCGGTCACTTCATGCATGACCTGGCCGCTCACTGTGTCACCGGTGGTGGCGCCGGTGGCGCTGGAGGGGGGCGATTCGGCGGCAGGTGCCATGGCGTCCAGGCCAAAGCCGGCGCCCATCCGCTCGATGAACGCGCGGGTGACCGGTTCTCCGGCATCGGCGCCGTGCTCATGGATCAGCGCCTGCCAGCGCTCGGCCAGTTCGCGTCGGGTTTGCGGCGAGGCGTCCCAGTAGCCCTTGCGGATGGCTTCGGCCATGCGTTCGATCAACTGCGCCTGGGCGGTCGGGTTGTGTTGCTCGAACCACTGATTGACGCCGAGCTGGCGCTGGTCGTTGACGAAGGTCTCGTGCAGCGCCTGCCATTGATCGTCACGCACCATGCTGCGGTCGGCGGCCTGCCAGCCCCACAGGTTGTTGGCGACGTTCAGTATCTCCAGCGTGCCGGCGTAGCCTTCCTTCTGCATCGCCTGGATCCACTGCGGGTTCAAGTAGCGGCCGCGCAGTTCGCTGGCGAGGAACTGCGCGGCGCCGCTGGTGCGCGGCTCGGCCTGGCGCAAGTCGGCGATGTACAGCGACGGGCTGGCGCCATCCAGATGCCGCACCGCCAGGGAGAGGCCGCCGAGGAACTCGAACGGATGGTCGGTGGAAAGAACCCCGTTCAGCTCGCTGGAGCGCGCCATCACCGCCGCCTGCACGCCCTTGAGCTGCTCGGCGAAGAGGTTCTGCCCGGCGATCTTCTCGCCCCAGCTGTCGGTCCCGTAGCCGTATTGCAGGCGTGCGAGAAACTGCTCGGCGAGGGCCGAGTCGTCCTCCCAGCGCGTCGAATCGAGGGTCAGCGCGGACAAACCGGTTCCGTAGTCGCCCGCTTCGTTGCCGAACAGCCGCAGCCGCGCCAGGCGTTCGGCGCGCGCCGGCTCGATTCCCTGCCGGCGCAGCCGCTCGGCCAGCGCGTAGCTGTTGGCGGCCAGCGGATTGCCGGGCTCGTCGAGCTGCGCGAGCCGCTCCACGGCGTCGGCGAGCAGGCGCATGAAACCGTCGAACTGGTCGCGATAGACGCTGGTGACCTGCACCACGGCATCGATGCGCGGCCGGCCCAGTTCGGCGCTGGGGACGATCTCCAGCGCCGTAATGCGGTCGCCCTGATCCCATACCGGACGCAGGCCGAGCGCGTGCAGCACCTCGCTTTCGAGGATGCCGAGGTGGCGCATGGCCTCCGACGACCAGAGGCTGAAGGCAAGTTTTTCCGGCGCTCGTCCGTCGTGCTCGGCGCGGTAGCTGGCGGTCAGTTGCTCCAGCGCCTTGCCGCCGGCCTCGAAAGCGGCGCGGGTTGGCAGCTTGTCCGCCTCGAAGGCGTACAGGTTGCGGCCGCTGGGGACGTCCGGGTTGCGCAGCGGATCGCCTCCGGGGCCGGGCGCGACGAAGCCACCGGCGAGGCCGCCTAGCAGCGCTTCGATTTCGCCGGTGTCGCTGAGGTGGCGATCCAGCTGGCGCGCCCTGAGGATCTGCTGGCGCAGCGGGAGGTCATCGATGTCGGTGGGGTCTTCGCCCTCGCGCAGGTAATGCTGCAGCGTGCGATAGGGGAGGCTCGCTTGCAGGCCGGCGAAGTCGCTGACCAGCGGCTCGCGATCATGCTCGTGCAGGCTCAGCGCCTGCAGATAGGGCTCGCCCAATTGTTGCAGCACGGTGGCCAGGCGGTACTCCGGCAACGCGGGCTCGCCGAAGGTGTGCAGGCCGAGTGGGGTATTGGCTTGGGCGAGGTCGTGCAGATGGTCGTGCAGTGCGGCGAGGAAACCTGGGAAGTCCTCGCTCATGCGCGCGGCGTCCCAGCCCAGGTCGTCCTGCAGGTGGCTGTCCAGTGCCTGCTGGCGAATGCGCTCGGCGGTGGTTTCGCGTACCGCGCCTTGGTCGAGTTGCTGGTACTGGTGGATCAGCGCGTGCAGGTCGCGCATCTCGTCGTACAGCCCGGCCGGCGCGAACGGCGGCGTCTGGTGGCTGATGGTCACCGCGCGTCCGCGCCGGCGCGCCTGGATCGCCTCGCCGATGTTGTCCTGGATGTACGGGTAGAACACCGGCAGGTCTCCGAGGGCGAGGAACGGGTAGTCGTCCACCGACAGGCCGCGGTCCTTTCCGGGCAGCCATTCCTGGGTGCCGTGGGTGCCGAAATGGATCAGCGCATCGGCCCGGAAACCTTCGCGGACGAACTGGTAGGCGGCGAGGTAGAGGTGGTCCGGCGGCACCTTGGCGTCGTGATAGGCCTCGCCGGGCCGGCCTGCGCGCGGCGGTTGCGGCAGGAGCAGCAGGTTGCCCAGTGCCACGCCGGGAATGACGAACTGCGGCTGGCCATCGATCTGGCGCAGCGCCCAGTGGTTGGCCGGATCGCCCCAGCGTGCGAGCAGTTCCTGACGGCGCTCCTCGGGCAGCCCGTCCAGCCAGGCTTGGTAGCGCGACAGTGGGAAATGCATGGCCAGACCGCCGGCGAGCAGTGCGTCGAGGGTTTCCGGGTGGTAGTAGCCGCCGAGCAGGCGTTGCGCGGTCTGGATCAACTGCGCTTCGTCGCGCGGCGGCACCGTGTAGCCAGCCTGGTGCAGGGCGCCGGTCAGCCGTTCCAGGCTGCGCGGCACGTTCAGGTGGGAGGCGGCGATGTTCCTTTCGCCGTCCGGATGGTTCCAGAACATCAGCGCCAGGTGTTTTTCCTCCGCCGGCAGCCGGCGCAATCGGGCCAGGCTGTCGACCTTGCCGAACAGCGCTTCGACCTGTTCATCGATGGGCTGGGGTTCGCCGTCCTCCAGCGCGGCGATCACCAGCGGATCGCCCAGCCCCCAGCTTTCCGGCACCGTCAGCAGCGCAGCGGCGGTACGCGCGGGAATGCCGCTCTGCGCCGCGCGCCACTGCGTCCGGTCGGCGTCCCGCGCGGTGAAGGTGGTGATCGCCGGAATGCCCAGGGCGAGCAGTTCGGCCTGGCGCGCCGGTCCGTTCTGCAGGTGCTGCAGGTTGACCAGCACATCGGCATGCGCCGGTTTGAGCACACTGCTCAATGCCTTCGGGTCGCGGTCGTCGAGCCAGAACGCCAACGGCGCCTGGCCGCGTGCCTCGCTGCGGCGAATCAGCTCGTCGATCAGGCGCAGCTGGCCATCGACGAGCATGCCGCGCGGGATGGCGAAGGCGACGCGTGGTGCATCGGCTTTCCAGCGCGTGGCGCCCCAGGCGAGGTAGCCGTCGACGCGGGCGAAGGTGTCCGGGGCGTCGGGGTGGTAGAGCCCGGCTCTGGGTAGTTCGGTAGGAGGCGGAATTGCGTCGGTGCCCTGGCCGTCGCTTCGCGCGCGCAGGTAGGCGAACAAATGGCGGAAGTTGGCCTCGCCGCCGTTGCCGTAATAGCCGATCAGCCGGGAGGCCACCGCCGGCGCCAGATTGCCGGAGGCCGGCGGACCACCACCGACGCGTATCCACGGTGTTTTCGCCTGGGCGAGCCGTTCTCCCAGGCGTTGTTGCAGCTCGGCGAGGTCGGTCGGACGCGGCGTATCGAGAATCAGCAGGTCATCGTCGTCGATCCCTTGCGTCGGCGAAACCTCGCGCACGCCGTGCAGGCTGACGCCTTCTTCCGCGGCCCAGGACGCGAGCCGGTCGAGTTTGCCCTGCAGGGTGAAGCTGCCGGTCAGCACCTTCACCCGTGGCATCTCGGCCAGGGGCACACTGGTCGCCGCGCTTGCGCTCCCGGCGCTCAGAGCCAGCCAGGCGAGCGTCGTATTGATGAGTACGCCCACGTCAGAAGCTCAAACTCAGGCCGACGTGGTAGGTGCGTCCCGGCTCGGCGAAGGTGAACGAGTCGCTGTCGTCGCCGAAGGATTCGTCGGTGAGGTTCTCGATACCGCCGCGGATGCTCAGGTTCTCGCTGAGGCGCCGTGTCAGCTCCAGGTGCCAGAGGCTGTAAGCCGGCACGGCGTAGGCGACATTGCTGGAGTAGGTCAACTGGCTGCCAACGTATTCGCCGCGCAGTTGCGCCGAGAAGTCGGCATTCGGCGTCCATTGCAGGGACGTGTTGGCCAGGTGCCGCGAGCGGTCGCCCAGGCGCTGGTCCGCGCTGCGGTCGATGGCATCGAGGTAGGTGTAGTTGAGATCCCAGCGCAGGTTGGCGGGCAGGTCGACGCCGCCGCCGAGTTCGATGCCGCGAATGCGTGCCCTGTCCACGTTCTCGTAGTTGCGGATCTCGCGACGACGGATACCGCAGTTCGCCACGCAAACCGTCTGGATCAACCCGCGCAGGTTGTTCTGGAACAGCCCGCCGTTCAGCGACCAGCCGCCGCCCTGGTAGTCGGCATTGAATTCGTAGGTGGTGTTGATCTCCGGCTCCAGGTCCGGATTGCCGTAGATGGTGAACTGTCCGCCACCGCCGATGGCCGAGTAGCCGGGCGCCAGCTGCTTCAGCGTCGGTGCCTTGAAGCCGCGGCCGACGCCGCCCTTGAGGGTCAGCGCGTCGTTGACGTGATGGACCAGGTAGGCGCGCGGGCTGTTCTGCCAGCCGTATTGCTCGTGCTGGTCGAAGCGGTTGCCGAGCACCAGCGACCAGGCCGGATCGAAGGCGATTTCGTCCTGCAGGAACAGTGCGCGGTGGATGCTCTGCGCGTCGCCGCCGACGAATCCGCCGTCGTCGAGCTGTTCCTTGCGCCATTCGCCGCCGAGACTGAACAGATGCCAGCCGGCGAACGGCAGGCTCAGGCTGGCGTCGACGATGTCGTCGGTAAGCTGCTGATGCGGCGAGGTCGGCACAACGCCGTTGGTATAGCGATTGGTGCGCTCCAGGCTGTTGCGATAGGCGCGCAGCGAGCTGCTGCCCCAGCTCCAGTCGCCGCTGTGGGCGACGGAGAATTGCTCGCGCTCGATGCGGTCGGCGGACTCGTAGTTCACCGGCGCGCTGCCGCCGCTGCGGGTGTTGCGCCAGCGGTCTTCCAGGCCGTTGCCGTAGCTGAAGTCGATGCGCTGCGCCGCATCCGGCGTCCAGCTGAGGGTGGCATTGCCGCTGTGCGCGTCGCGGCCCTCGATTTCCGACTGGCTGGCGTCGCCGTGGACCGGGGTGTCCTGGCGGCGACGGCTCTCGCCGCTCAGCGACAGGCCGAGCAACCCCGGAATCAGCGGGCCGCCGAGGTAGGCGCCGAGCTGATGCGTCTGCCCGCCGCGGTCATCTTCGCGCACGCCGCCGTCGAGTTGCGCGGCGCCGTGCCAGGCATCGGTGGCCTGCCGGGTGATCACGTTGACCACGCCACCCAGCGCCTCGGACCCGTACAGCGAGGACATCGGCCCGCGTACCACCTCGATCCGCTCGATGGCTTCCACCGGCACCCAGCCAAGGTCGAAATCGGCATGCGCCACCGCGCCCGCGGCGCTGTTGATGCGCTGGCCGTTGACCAGGATCAGCGTGTGCTCGCTGTCCATACCGCGAATGCTGATGCCGCGCCGGGTCATGCCAATGCCAGTGAACTGCAGGCCCGGCGTGCCGCGCAGAGCATCCTCGAGGTCCTGGACCGGACGTTTTTCCAGGTCGTCACGGGTGATCAGGGTGATGCTCGCCGGGGCGTCTTTCAATTGGCGCTCGGTGGCGGTGGCGGTGATCACCAGCGGCTGCAGGCCCAGGGGTTCTTCGGCGCCGACGGCGAACAGCGGCAGGAAGGCGAACACGGGTAACAGCCGCGCCGGCTTGGTCGCGGCGAGGGGAATGGGGGTGCAGCAGGACATCGATCGGACTTCCCTGAATGAAATTGCGAAGGGTGCGCGCAGGCGCAACCCGCTCGGCGAACCAAGCGGGCGTTGCAGGTGGAGGAGAGGGGGCGGATCAGCGCTTCGCGGTGAACCCGGCGAAGCGTTTGTTGAAGCCGGCAATACGGCCTTCGACCTTGGTCTGGCGCTGCTGGCCGGTGTAGATCGGATGCGATGCGCTGGATACGTCGAGCGCGATGTAGGGATAGGTGTTGCCGTCGGTGTGCTGATGCGTGCGGCTGGTTTCCGCGGTCGAGCCGATCAGGAAGAAAGCGTCGGCCGAGGTGTCATGGAACAGCACGGGGCGGTACTCGGGATGGATATCGGGCTTCATCGGAGAACTCCTTTCAGTGTGGGCGACGCGGTTTCAGTCCGGTATGGCGGTTGACCGGGATGAGCCGTCGATCGCGATTAAATAGTTATAACGTAACATTTTAACCGAGGTCAACCGGGGTTTCTCCATTGCGTCGCTTCGCGCTGCGGCGTAAATCGTCTTCGGCGGCGCTCCAGCGCTGCGGATTCAGTGATTCGATCGGCGCATCGGGGATGCGCTGCCGATGGCATGCGGCGGATCCTCAACTGACTGTTATCATTGACGAAGAACGGTTCCGCGAGCGCGCTGCCGATTCGCCCCCGCGGACGCCTCCGACGTCCGCTTCCCGTTGCATTTCCTGGTCGATCCTCCTTCGTGAATCTCTCCGGCAAAGGCGTTGCGTTTTCCCTGTCGGCCTCGGTGCTGTTCGCCCTGATGCCGGGCTATGTGCAGCAACTGGCGCCGCTGGACGGCGTGCAGGTGTTCGCCCAGCGGGTGCTCTGGTCGTTGCCGGCGGTGTTCGCCCTGGTGTTGCTGGCGCGGCAGTGGACGACCTTCCGCGGGGTGCTGGTGCGCCTGCGCAACGAGCCGCTGTTGGTGCTCGCCTGCCCGTTGGCGGCGGCGTTGCTGGGCGTGCAGTGGGGGCTGTTCGTCTGGGCGCCGCTGGCCGGGCAGATGATGGAGGTGTCGCTCGGCTACTTCCTCCTGCCGCTGGCGATGGTGCTGGTGGGCAGGCTGTTCTACGGCGAGCGCCTGAGCCCGTTGCAGCGCCTCGGCGTCTGTTGCGCGGGCCTGGGGGTGTTGCATGAGCTGTGGGTCACAGGGGCGTTTTCCTGGGTGACGCTGGTAACGGCGCTGGGCTACCCGCCGTACTTCATCCTGCGTCGCTGGATGCGGCTGGATGCCTTGTCCGGCTTTCTGCTGGAAATGCTGGTGCTGGCTCCGCTGGCGATCTGGCTGATCGTCGACCACGGCCCGCAGGACCTCTTCACCCAGGCGCCGGCGCTGATCTGGCTGCTGCCGGGGTTCGCGCTGCTCGGCACCCTGGCCTTCGCCGCGATGATGGCGGCCAGCCGGCTGCTGCCGCTCGGGCTGTTCGGCATCCTGAGCTACAGCGAGCCGGTGCTGCTGTTCGCGGTATCGCTGGCGCTGCTCGGCGAACCCTTCGACCAGGCGAAGCTGTGGACCTACCTGCCGATCTGGCTGGCCGTGCTGCTGAGCGCCGCCGACAGCGCGCGGGTGCTGCGCAGGCAGGCCCGGCTCAACCGCGCGTAGGCGGGACGCTGAAGAAAAGCGGCCTTTTGCCGCGACAACCGTTAGGCTATGCGCCTGATTTTCCGTTTTTTTCGAGGTTACGCCCCGTGTTCTCCCAATTCGCCCTGCATGAACGCCTGCTCAAAGCCGTCGCCGAGCTGAAATTCGTCGAACCGACGCCGGTCCAGGTGGCGGCCATTCCGCCGGCCCTGGAAGGACGCGACCTGCGGGTGACGGCGCAGACCGGCAGCGGCAAGACCGCGGCGTTCGTGCTGCCGATGCTCAACCGTCTGATCGGCGATGCGCAGCCGCGCGTGCGGATTCGCGCGCTGATCCTGTTGCCGACCCGCGAGCTGGCGCAGCAGACATTGAAGGAAGTGGAGCGTTTCTCGCAGTTCACCTTCATCAAGTCCGGGCTGGTCACCGGCGGTGAGGACTTCAAGTACCAGGCAGCGATGCTGCGCAAGGTGCCGGACGTGCTGATCGGCACGCCGGGGCGGCTGATCGAGCAGCTCAACGCCGGCAACCTCGATCTGAAGGAGGTCGAGCTGCTGGTCCTCGACGAAGCCGACCGCATGCTCGACATGGGCTTTTCCGATGACGTCCAGCGCCTGGCCAACGAATGTGCGAACCGCGCGCAGACCCTGCTGTTCTCCGCCACCAGCGGCGGCAACGGCCTGCGCGAGATGGTCGCCGCGGTGTTGCGCGATCCGCAGCACCTGCGCCTGAACAGCATCAGCGAGCTCAATGAAGGCACACGCCAGCAGATCATCACGGCCGACGATCCGGGTCACAAGGAACGCCTGGTGCATTGGCTACTGGCCAACGAGACGTACCAGAAGGCGATCGTCTTCACCAACACCCGCGCCCAGGCCGACCGCCTCTACGGACGCCTGGTGGCCAGCGACCACAAGGTCTTCGTGCTGCACGGCGAGAAGGACCAGAAGGACCGCAAACTGGCCATCGACCGCCTGAAACAGGGCGGCGTGAAGATCCTCGTCGCCACCGACGTCGCCGCCCGTGGGCTCGACGTGGAGGGCCTTGATCTGGTGATCAACTTCGACATGCCGCGTTCGGGCGACGAGTACGTGCACCGCATCGGCCGCACCGGTCGTGCGGGCAATGATGGCTTGGCGATTTCGCTGATCTGCCATAACGACTGGAACCTGATGTCCAGCATCGAGCGCTACCTCAAGCAGCGCTTCGAACGCCGCGTGATCAAGGAACTGAAGGGCGTCTACCAGGGACCGAAGAAGGTCAAGGCGTCCGGCAAGGCGGTCGGCGTGAAGAAGAAAAAGACCGACGACAAGAAGGGCGCGGCCAAGGCTCCGGCGAAACGCAAGCCGGCGGCCAAGCGCCCGGCGGCATCGACGTTGGTCAGCCATGACGGCCTGGCGCCGCTGAAAAAGCGCAAGCCGGCGGAAGAATAAGGGGGGCTGGAGTTGCTTGATCGCAGCGCCGCAACGGCGCTGCGTGATCGGGAGGGCCTTGTGCACGCAAGGCGGTGTCGCGGCGTTATTCGGTCTTGCGGTCCGCTTCGTCGAACTCTTTCAGGCGACGGTCATAGGTCGCGCACTCGTCGGGCATGCCGTCGGTGGTGTTCTTGAGTTTCATCGCTTGCAGCTCGTCGTTGATCTCCTTGGCCTTCTGCGGATTGCTCTCGGTAATCGCGCTGACCTTCTGTGCCAGTTGTTCGGCCTTCGCAGTCGCCTGCTCGGGTGTGCACTCGGCGAAGATCGGCGTCGCGGCGAACAGGGCCGCGCTGGCGGTCAGGCAAATCAGGCTTTTCATGGGCAACTCCTTTTCGGTCTGGTCCCAAAAAATGGATCGTCACCGCGCGGGTAAAGTTCAGCGCACCCGATCCCGGCTTTGCACCGCCAGGTCCAGCGCCTTCTGCATGTCCAGCCGGGCGGAGCGGCCGACGTCCTTGTTGCGTAGCTCGTAGTTGCGCTCCGAGGGGAGGATCGGCGCGGTCAGGTCGTCGGCGTCCATGGGCTCGAAATCATAGTTTCCGCCGATGGTCATGGCGCTGCGCCGCAGCAGCATGCGCAGTTGCGCGGGCGTCAGGCTCGGGTTCAGCGAGAGCATCGCGGCGACGACGCCGCTGACCATCGGCGTGGCGTAGGAGGTGCCGCAATGCACCTCGCCGACTTCGTCCGCGCGCAGAGTCGAGCCGTGGGTGCAGGCCGCGGCGGTGATGTCCACGCGCATGTCGACGTTCGACGAGGCGCGCTTGACCACGTAGGCCGGATCATCGACCGCCACGTCGTCGCGTTCGCTGCGCTGGTGCCCGCCGATCACCAGCAACTGGTCGGTGACGAACGAGGAGGGCAGCCGGTACTCGTCGGTGCTGGAGAACGACGAGCCATTGCCAGCCGAGTTCACCACCACCACGTCGGGATGCTCCTTGCGCAGCCAGAGAAAGAACTCCTCGAGCAGTTCCTCATAGCCGCCCATGGCGAGGCCGGAGCGGATCAGCGAGTCCACCTCATCGCCATCGACGTTCTTCGCGCCGACCCGGTGGATGCCCCAGCTCCAGTTGATCACCCGCGCGCCGTCCTCGACCAGATTCACCGACGCGGCGACGTTGGCGGTGATGCCGGCGTCCGAGTTGCGCTCGACGATCACCTCGAAGCCTCGGCTGGCGCCGTCCAGGCCGCTGAGAAAGCCGGTGTTGCCGCCCTGGTTCCAGCTCGCCGCGAGAATCCCGGCGACGGTGCTGCCGTGGCCGTCGGGCTTGTCGGCGTCGCGGGCGTACAGGCAGGTGCGCCGCTGCGGGTCGCAGGGGGCGAGGTAGGAGGAAAAGTCGGCGGCGTCGAAATCGACGTCGCGTTCGATGATGCCGATGCGGATCGGTGTCGCCTGGATCGGCGCCTGTTTCGCCGGAACGCGGCGCTGGTAGTAGTTCACCGCGTCGAGGAAGCGGTTGGCGGCCCATTCGTCCTTGTCCGGTTTCTGCTCGGTGGCTGCGCCAGCCTCGCTGGCCTCGGCGGCGGATTCCTCCACCACAACCGCGTCGACGCTGACCTCGCTGCCCAGGCGCAGGACGAGGGCGTCGCGCTGCACCAGGTCGGCGGCAGGCAGGCGCAGTTGGTAGGTATTCAGGGGCGCGATGGCACCCACCACCTTGGCGCCGTACTTCTGCGCCAGTCGCTCGGCTTCCTTACGCCCGTCGAAGCGCTCCTCGATGATCAGGCTGACGAGATCGACATAGGTGGTCAGGCCGTCCATGTTCTTCGCCACTTCGTTCGGCCTGGCCGCCAATACATGGCTACCGGCCATGCTCAGCCATACCGGATTGCTGCGCCGGTCGCCCTGTTCGATCCACAGCGGCGCGCTGGGCCGGGCGTCCAGGTCCAGCCGCAGGCGACTCCCGTCGCGGCGCAGGGCGGAGGCGGGCAGTGCCTTGCCGCCGAGCAACACCTTCACCTCGCCCGCCGCCAGGCCGCGGGTGCCGGCGCAGAAAACCTGACGCTGGCTCAGCAGGTCCTCGCAACGTTGCAGCCGGTCGATGCGCAGCGGTTCGTCGGCCTGGGCGAGAGCGGACAGCACGAGCAGCGGAAGCAGGGGGCGCAGCATCGAAAACTCCATGATCGAAGGCGCGCCGGGAACGGAAGGCAGGGCTGCAGGCGGCGCGAACCCTAGCCTCTGACCGGTGCGCTGCGACCATTGTTCCTGAGCGCGCCGCGAACCATCGGCCGTGGGCGCGAGTCGGAATTAGGTAATGAACCCGATGGCACATCCGCCAAGAGAGGTGGCTATGCGTTACAACTGGGACCTGATCGAACGGCTGCTGTTGGAGGTACAGGACTCCTCCGGGAAGAACTTCGCGCCCCGCGTCTACGCCGAAGAACTCGCCGGCGAGAAGGCCAATCAGGGCGAAGCGGTGGGCAATGTCGACTCGCTGAAGAAAGAAGCGGGCGATCTCGAAGGCGTACTGCTGAAGGGCGGTTTCATCGAACCGCGCCCGGAAGAGGCGGGCGGCAACGGGGTGAATTTCATCCTCACCGAGCGCGGCATGCGACTGCTGGATCTGCTCGACAGCGATGGCCCGGACCCGCAGGGCGCACGCAACCAACTCGACGCCAAGGGCGAAGCGGCGCTGGTGCCGGAAGTCTTCGACAGCCTCGCCGCCTGATAACCGCAGCTTTGCAGGGTGCCGCCGTGCACCCTGCTTCCCAACGTCGTGCCTCAGTCGCGCTGCAGGTAATGCACGCTGAACAGCTCGCGTGGGTCGGTCCACATCGCCACCGCCTTGAATCCCGCACTGCCCGCCAGGTCGCGGAAGCTGGCCGGGGTGTACTTGTAGGAATTCTCGGTGTGCAGGCTCTCGCCACGCTCGAAGTGGAAGCGCCGGCCTTCGATGGTCACGTCCTGCGCCTGCGGGCTGATCAGGTGCATCTCGATGCGCGATTCCGCTTCGTTGAAGAACGCGTGGTGGATGAAGCGATCCGGATCGATGTCGCTGTCGAGTTCCTGGCGGATGCGCTGCAGCAGGTTCAGGTTGAACGCGGCGGTCACGCCCGCTTCGTCGTTGTAGGCCGCCTCCAGCAGGTCCTTGTCCTTCACCAGGTCGACGCCCACCAGCAGGCCGCCTTGCGCGGGGAGCAGCTCGTGCAGGTTGCGCAGGAAGGCGAGGGCTTGCTCGGGGCTGAAATTGCCGATGCTCGAGCCTGGAAAGAACGCCAGCGGATGCGCGCCGTCGAAACCGTCGGGCAGGGTCATCGGCAGCGAGAAGTCGGCGCAGGAGGCGTGCACTTCCAGCCAGGGGTAATCCGCCGCCAGCCGGCGCGTGCTGGAGAGCAGGAAATCCTCGGAAATGTCGATGCCCAGGTAGCTGGCCGGGTGCATCGCCTCGAGCAGCAGGCGCACCTTGCGGCTGGCGCCGCTGCCCAGCTCGACCAGGTTGGCGTCCTGGCCGGCGATTTCGGCGATGTCGTTGGCCGCGCGGCTGAGAATCAGCTCCTCGGTGCGGGTCGGGTAATACTCCGGCTGCTTGCAGATCTGCTCGAAGAGCTCGGAGCCGCGGCGGTCGTAGAAGAATTTCGGCGAAATCTGCTTGGTCTTCGCAGCAAAGCCGGCCAGGGCCTCGTCGCGCAGCGAGGCACCGGCCTCGCACTGTCGTTGATCGTGAAAACGAACGGCGAGAGCCATGCTCAAATCTCCTTGGCCAGGCGGAAGCCGGCGAATTGCCAGCGCATGTGGGGGTAGAAGAAATTGCGGTAGGTGGCACGCACGTGGTCGGGCGGGGTCGCGCAGCAGCCGCCGCGCAGGACCATCTGGCCGGACATGAACTTGCCGTTGTATTCGCCGAGGCTGCCCTCCAGCGGGCGGAAACCGGGATACGGGCGAAAGGCGCTGGCGGTCCATTCCCAGACGTCGCCGAACAACTGGCGTGGACCATCGCCGGAAAGGTCGGCCAACGGTTGCAGGTGGTCGCTGTCGAGGAAGTTGCCGCGCACCGGCTGTTCGGCGGCGGCGATCTCCCACTCCGCTTCGCTGGGCAGGCGAGCGCCGGCCCAACGCGCGTAGGCGTCAGCCTCGAAGAAACTGACGTGGCAGACCGGGGCGTGCAGGTCCAGCGTGCGCAGCCCGCCGAGGGTCATCTCGTGCCAGCTGTCCTCGTGGCGCAGCCAGTACAGCGGCGCGTTCCAGCCGGCCTGCTTGACCTGCGCCCAGCCGTCGGAGAGCCACAAGTCCGAGCGCGAATAGCCGCCGTCGAGCATGAAGGCCAGGTAATCGGCGTTGCTCACCGGGCGGCTGGCGAGGCTGAAGTCCTCGAGGAACTGGCGATGGCGCGGCAGCTCGCAGTCGAAGGCGAAGGATTCGCCGCCGGGATGGCCGATCTGCCGCAGGCCGCCGGGATAGTCGTGCCAGCGCTGCACCGAGCCTGCCGTGGCGCCGGGCGCCGGGCGCAGATCGCTGCGGTAGACCGGGTGCAGCGGGTTCTGCGCGAGGATGTGCTTGATGTCCATCAGCAGCAGCTCCTGGTGCTGCTGCTCGTGCTGCAGGCCCAGCTCGACGCGCCGGGCGATCTCCGTGGCGAACTCCGCCGGCGGGTTGCTCAGCAGTTCGCCCATGCACTGATCGACATGCTGGCGGAAGCGATAGACGTCGGCGACGCCCGGCCGCGAGATCAGCCCGCGGCTGGCGCGCGGGAACGGCGTGCCATGGGTTTCGTAATAGGAGTTGAACAGGTGGTCGTAGGCGGCGTCCGGTGAGCGGTATCCCTTCAGGTAGGGCTTGAGCAGGAATGCCTCGAAGAACCAGCTGACGTGCGCCAGGTGCCATTTCGGCGGGCTGACGTCGGGCATGCTCTGGATGACGTGGTCTTCGACCTGCAAGGGCGCGCAGATCAATTCGCTGAGGGTGCGGACCTGCCGGAAGCGGGCGAGCAGGTCATCGAAACGGATGGGTAGGGCGGCAATCGGTCGAGCCAGGTTGCTCATGCTGGTCCCTCCAGGGAGCGTTCGGCCGACGCTCGAATCGCGTGTGGCCTCTTGAACCGACCGGTTGGCATAACGAAAGTTTCAGCGGTTATTAGGCGACGCGCACGCCGGGCGTGCTTTCCGATGGCCGTCGAACTCCTGGGGCGCCGGGCGGCTCTGAGCTTCATCAGCCGGGCGGTTGTCGCGTCGGTCCGCCAGCGAGAGTTCGCATGACGTCAACCCAGCCCCTCCCCGAAAGCACCCACGCCGAGCGCGTCTACGAGACCGATCTGCCGGCGCGGCTGGACCGCCTGCCATGGGGGCGCTTCCACACCCTGCTGGTGATAGCGCTGGGTATCACCTGGCTGCTGGACGGCCTGGAGGTGACGCTCGCCGGCTCCGTCGCCGGCGCCCTGAAGGACAGCCCGGCGCTGCGCCTGAGCAATGCCGACGTCGGCCTCGCCGGCGGCGCCTACATCGCCGGCGCGGTGATCGGCGCGCTGTTCTTCGGCTGGCTCGCCGACCGCCTGGGCCGTCGCAAACTGTTCTTCATCACCCTGATCGTCTACGTCGGAGCGACCGCGGCGACGGCATTTTCCTGGAGCCTCTGGAGCTTCCTGGCGTTTCGCTTTCTCACCGGCGCCGGCATCGGTGGCGAATACTCGGCGATCAACTCGACGATCCAGGAATTCACCCCGGCGCGCTTTCGCGGCTGGGTCGACCTGGCGATCAACGGCACGTTCTGGATCGGCGCCGCACTCGGCGCGATGGCCTCGGTGCTGCTGCTCGATGCCGGCGTGGTCGGCGGCGATCTCGGCTGGCGGCTCTGCTTCGGCCTCGGCGCCACGCTGGGCTTGCTGATCCTGCTGATGCGCCTGTGGCTGCCGGAAAGCCCGCGCTGGCTGCTGATCCACAACCAGCCGGACGAAGCCACGCGGATCGTCGAGAGCATCGAGCAGCGCTTTCGCCGGCACGGCCATCGGCTGGCCCCGGTGCCACCGGAGCAGCGCCTGCGCCTGCGTGGCCGCGATCACACGCCGCTGAGCGAAGTGGTGCATACGCTGTTTTCCCGCCATCGCCAGCGCGCGCTGGTAGGCATGACGCTGTTGACCTCGCAGGCGTTCTTCTACAACGCGATCTTCTTCACCTACGCCCTGGTGCTCAGCGATTTCTACGGCGTGCCCAGCGAGCGGGTGGGCTGGTACATCCTGCCGTTCGCCCTGGGCAACTTCTGCGGGCCGCTGCTGCTCGGCCGGCTGTTCGACGTAATCGGCCGGCGGATCATGATCAGCGCCACCTACATCCTTTCCGGCGTCCTGCTGTTGATCAGCGGCTGGCTGTTTCGCCAGGGCCTGCTGGACGCCACGCAGCAGACCATCGCCTGGATGGTGATCTTCTTCTTCGCCTCGGCGGCGGCCAGCTCGGCGTATCTCACGGTGGCGGAAACCTTTCCGCTGGAAATCCGTGCCCTGGCCATCGCCGTGTTCTACGCCTTCGGCACCGGCCTGGGCGGTATCGTCGGCCCGCTGCTGTTCGGCCAGCTGATCGAAAGCGCCAGCCGCGAGAACGTCTTCATCGGCTACGCCATCGGCGCACTGCTGATGCTGGCGGGCGGTGTGGTCCAGGCAGTGTGGGGCGTGGCGGCGGAGCGCAAATCGCTGGAAAGCGTCGCGGCGCCGTTGTCGCAGGTGTGAGGGGGAATGTGCTTTGGCGGGATGCCGCCTGATGGGTTACGCGGCGGTAGGGATTGGCGGTGTTGCAGATATCGAGCGGGGCCGCTAACCCACCCTACGGCCTGGTTCGGAGTTTCGGGGGGCGGTGTTTCGCCGGGACTGCGCTTGGTGGGTTACGCGGCAATGGCATTGGCGGCGTTGCCGGTGTCGAGTGGGGCCGCTAACCCATCCTACGGTCGGGGCTTCGTAGGGTGGGTTAAGCCGCGACTCGAGTGATTCGATCAAGCGAGAAGGCCCGAGCGGCGTTACCCACCAGCCATTGCATCGGAAAAACCTGGCCGATGAGCCTCAATAGTTCGGCGGCGTTTCCGGGATGGCGCTGTCGTCGGTGATGAAGGGCATCTCCCAGTCTTCCAGCTCGACGCCCTTCTTCTTCAGGTCCTGGCGCGCCTGCATGAACACGCCGGCGAGGCGGATCGGGTCGGAGTACTGGGTGCGTGGCACGCGCGGCACGCCGAGCAGTTCGCTGCCACCTTCGCTCATCACGGTGAAGCCGAAGCTGTCGTCCTCGGTGTTTACGCTGGTCACGCAGCCGAGCGGCAGGAACGCCTCGGTCGCGAGTTTCATGGCGTTGTCGATTTCCACGGGGGTGGTGGTCATGGCAGCCTCCAGGTTGCGGCGAGAGTAGGGTAGAAACCTGTGCCTGCCTAAGGGTTCCGCAGCGCCGACGGAGCGTCGTCAACCGACGAAGCGTTCCGCGCGGTGCTTGCGACCGGCCCGGCGCGCCACCATATTCGTTGGATGAACGAGCATTCCCCGATCGAGGCATTGGCCGGTTTCCATCCCGCGGTGGTGGCCTGGTTCCAGCGCCGGTTTCCCACACCTACGCCGGCGCAGCACGCGGCATGGCCGCTGATTCGTGGCGGACAGTCGACGCTGGTGGCGGCGCCCACCGGTTCGGGCAAGACCCTGACGGCGTTCCTCGCCGCCCTCGATGAGCTGGTCCAGGAGGCGCTGGCCAACGGCGGCCATTTGCCCGACGAGACCCGCGTGGTCTACGTGTCGCCGCTCAAGGCGCTGTCCAACGACATCCGCATCAACCTGGAAACGCCACTGGCCGGGATCTCAGCCGAGCTGGCCGCCCTCGGTCTGCCGGAGGTGGATATCCGCACCGCGGTGCGTACCGGCGACACCCCGCAGGCCGAGCGCACTGCCATGCGCAAGCGCGCGCCGCATATCCTGGTGACGACTCCGGAGTCCTTCTACGTGCTGCTCGGCTCGGAATCCGGGCGGCGGATGCTCGCGAGTACGCGCAGCGTGATCGTCGACGAGATCCACGCCATCGCCGACGGCAAGCGTGGCAGCCACCTGACGCTGTCGCTGGAGCGCCTCGAGGCGCTCTGCCAGCGGCCGCTGGTGCGGGTCGGTCTGTCGGCCACGCAAAAGCCCATTGAGGCCGTGGCGTGTTTCCTCGCCGGTCGCCGGGCAGCCGAGCCTGCGTCCGCGGAGGCGGGCGCGCCGCGGCCCTGCGCCATCGTCGATATCGGTCACGACCGGCCCCGCGATCTGGCCATCGAAGTCCCGCCGGTGCCGCTCGAGGCGGTGATGAGCAACGACGTCTGGGAAGGCGTCTACGACCGCCTGGCCGCGCTGGTGGAGCAGCACCGCACCACGCTGGTGTTCGTCAACACGCGGCGGATGGCAGAGCGCGCCGCCCGCCACCTGACCCAGCGCCTGGGCAACGCCGCGGTCGCCGCGCACCACGGCAGCCTGGCGAAGGAGGCGCGGCTGGACGCCGAGCAGCGTCTCAAGCGCGGCGAGCTGCGCGTGCTGATCGCCACCGCGTCGCTGGAGCTGGGCATCGATATCGGCGAGGTCGAACTGGTCTGCCAGCTCGGCTCGCCGCGTTCGATCTCGTCCTTCCTGCAGCGCGTCGGGCGTTCCGGCCACCATGTCGGCGGTACGCCCAAGGGCCGGCTGTTCCCCAATTCCCGCGACGACCTGATCGAGTGCGCCGCGCTGCTGCACTGCGTGCGCCGTGGCGAGCTGGATACGCTGATGATCCCGCGAGCGCCCCTCGACGTGCTGGCGCAGCAGATCGTCGCCGAGGTCGGCAGCCAGGAGTGGCACGAGGATGCGCTGTTCGCCCTGATCCGCCGTGCCGAACCCTACGCCGGGCTGGACTGGGCGCATTACCAGTCGGTGCTGGCGATGCTCGCCGAGGGCTACACCAGCCGCCACGGCGCGCGCGGCGCCTACCTGCACCGCGACGCGGTGAGCCGGACCCTGCGCGGGCGGCGCGGCGGCAAGCTTACCGCGGTGACGTCCGGCGGGACCATTCCGGACAACGCCGACTATGGCGTGCTGCTGGAACCGGCCGGGCTGAACATCGGTACGGTGAACGAGGATTTCGCGGTGGAAAGCCTGGCCGGAGACATCTTCCAGCTGGGCAACGCCTCCTACCGGATCATTCGCATCGAGCCGGGAAGGGTGCGTGTCGAGGATGCCCAGGGTCAGCCGCCGAACATCCCGTTCTGGCTCGGCGAGGCGCCGGGGCGCAGCGACGAACTGTCGGCCGGCGTGGCGCGCCTGCGCGAGGAAATCGACCGTCGCCTGGCCCTTGCCGAGGCCTCACGCAGCCTGCCCGGTGACGATCAGGAGCCCTCGCGCCTGGGGCTGGCGCTGGACTGGCTGACCGACGAACTCGGCCTGCCGGAGCCGGCGGCGCGGCAGATCGTCGAGTACCTGGCCCGCGCGCGCTCCGCGCTGGGTACGCTGCCGAGCCAGCGCACGCTGGTGATGGAGCGCTTCTTCGACGAATCCGGCGGCACTCAGCTGGTCATCCATTCGCCCTACGGCAGCCGCCTCAACCGCGCCTGGGGCCTGGCGCTGCGCAAGCGCTTCTGTCGCACCTTCAACTTCGAGCTGCAGGCGGCGGCCACCGAGGACGCCATCGTGCTATCGCTGTCCACCAGTCACAGCTTTCCGCTGGACGAGGTGTGGCGCTATCTGCATTCCAATTCCGCCGAGCACGTCTTGATCCAGGCGCTGCTCGACGCTCCGCTGTTCGGCGTGCGCTGGCGCTGGAACGCCACCACCGCGCTGGCGCTGCCGCGCATGGCCGGGGGGCGCAAGGTCGCGCCGCAGTTGCAGCGGATGAAGAGCGAGGACCTGCTGGCGACGGTGTTTCCCGATCAGGTCGCCTGCCTGGAGAACATCGTCGGCGAACGCGAAGTGCCGGAGCACCCGCTGGTCGCGCAGACCCTCGACGACTGCCTGCACGAGGCGATGGACGCGGACGCCTGGCTGGAGCTGCTGCGGCGCATGGAGAGCGGCGAGGTGCGCTTGCTCGCCCGCGATCTGCCGGCGCCGTCGCCGCTTGCGATGGAGACCCTCGGCGCGCGGCCGTATGCCTTTCTCGACGACGCGCCGCTGGAGGAACGCCGTACCCAGGCCGTGCTCAATCGACGCTGGACGGACCCCGAATCCAGCGATGACCTCGGCGCGCTGGATATCGGCGCCATTCAGGCGGTGGGCGAGGAGGCTTGGCCGCAGGCGCGTAACGCCGACGAAATGCACGAAGCGCTGATGGGACTGGCCTGCCTCGGCGACGCCGAAGCGCAGCGCGACGAACGCTGGCCGGTGCTGCTCGCCGAACTCGCCCGCGCCGGCCGCGCCGAGCGGATACCGGTGACGCAGCGCGACGGGCTGTGGTTGCCGGTGGAGCGCCTGGCGCTGTTCCGCATCCTGTATCCCACCGCGTTGCCCGAGCCGCCGCTGCAGGTGCTGCCCGGCTTCGAGGAGGACTGCAGCGAAGAGGACGCGCTGCGCGAGGTAGTGCGCGCGCGCCTGACCGGTTTCGGCCCGTTGCCGCTGGACCGCATCGCCCGCGGCCTGGCGCAGCCGGCCTCCGCCGTGGCGCTGGCTCTGACCCGCCTGGAGGCCGAAGGCTACGTGCTGCGCGGGCGCTTCACGCCGGGTGCGCCGGACGAAGAGTGGTGCGAGCGGCACCTGCTGGCGCGTATTCATCGCTACACGGTGAAACGGCTGCGCCGGGAGATCGAGCCGGTCGAACTCAGCGATTTCATGCGCTTCCTGTTCGACTGGCAGCATGTTTCGGCGGACACCCGCACGCGCGGCGCCGAGGCCCTGGGCGGAGTGATCAGCCAACTGGAGGGTTTCCAGGCCGCCGCCGCTGCCTGGGAGGGCGAGCTGTTGCCGGCGCGGGTGCGCGACTACGGCATCAATTGGCTCGACGACCTCTGCCGCTCCGGACGTGTCGTCTGGACTCGCCTTGCCGGCCGCCTGCGCGCCAGTGGCGGGCCGGTTCGCGGCACGCCCATCGTGCTGCTGCCGCGCCGGCACCTGGCGGAGTGGAACGCACTGGCGATGGACGCCCCGGAGCCCGAGTTGTCGTCCCGCGCCGCACTGGTTCGCGATGCGCTGGCCAGGCACGGCGCGCTGTTCTTCGACGAGCTGCTGGAGGAGGTGCGCCTGCTGCGCACCGAGCTGGAAAACGCGCTTGGCGAGCTGGTCGCGGTCGGCCTGGTGAATGCCGACAGCTTCGCCGGGCTGCGTGCGCTGCTGATGCCGGCGGCGAAGCGTCAGCCACGCGCCGGCCGGCGCGGGCGCGGTGGGTCGCTGATCGGCGGCATGGCGGACGCCGGGCGCTGGTCGCTGGTGCGCCGCCCGTCCGCTCCGGAGGTTGCGCAAAGCACCCCGAAGCGTCGCCCGCAGACCGATCCCCAGGCGCTGGAACACATCGCCATGACCCTTCTGCGCCGCTATGGCGTGGTGTTCTGGCGCTTGCTCGACCGCGAGGCGGACTGGTTGCCGCCGTGGCGCGAGTTGCTGAGGGTCTATCACCGGCTGGAGGCGCGTGGTGACATCCGCGGCGGGCGCTTCGTCGCGGGGCTCGCCGGCGAGCAGTTCGCCCTGCCGGAGGCGGTGGGGTTGCTGCGCGAGGTACGCAAGCGCCCGCGTGACGGCAACCTGGTCAGCCTGTCCGCCAGCGATCCGTTGAATCTGGTAGGTAGCCTGCTGCCAGGTGCCAAAATACCGGCTATTGCCGGCAATCGCGTCTTGTATCAGGATGGCGCCCCCGCCGGCGCACTGCTCGCCGGAAAACCTGTATTCTGGGTTGAACTCGACGCAGGGAATGCGGAACATCTTCGCCGCTGTCTAATCAGCGGCTGATCGAACACCCCGAGCCGCGATGCTCGGCTTTTTTGCTGCACTGCGTTGCCTGGCCCGAGGGATATGCCCGTAACAACTGAATCCGAACAGCACGTTAATTCGCCGTTGAACGCCTTGCGTCAGGCTACGCAGGCCCAGCACGCCGCGCTGGATCAGGCTCTTCCGTTACAGCGGGACGACTTCGGCCGTTCCGACTACCTAAACTACATCGCCCGCATCTTCGGATGGCTAAAGCCGCTGGAGGCGACGCTGTGGTCTTCGCCGTGGCCGTCGCTGGCGGATGCCGGGCAGCGCGCCGGCAAGCTCGCCTGGATCGAAGCGGACCTGCTCGAGGGCGGCTGGATCCGTGCGCAGGTCGATGCCATCCCGGTCTGTCCGTATGTGCCGCAGGCCAGCGACGAGGCCCGTCGTTTCGGCATCGCCTATGTGATCGAGGGCTCGACGCTCGGTTCGAGCTTCCTTTTCCGCCGCCTGCAGCCGCGCCTGGCGCCGCTGCCGCTGCACTGGCTGCTCGGCTACGGAGCCGCCACCGGGCCCTTGTGGAAGTCCTTCACCCGTCGCCTCGAGGAGCAACTGGCGGAGGCGGCGCAGGTCGAGGCCGCTTCCGCCGCCGCCTGCGAGGCCTTTGAATCGTTCAATCGCTGGGTCGTACGGGGGGAGTCCGCATGAACCAATCGGTGACGCTGGCTACCTGCGAAGACGAGCCGATCCACATTCCCGCGGCGATCCAGCCGCACGGCGCGCTGATCGCCTTCGACCGCCAGGGGTTGGTGCTCAGTGCCAGCGAGAACACCCAGGCGATGCTTGGGCTGAAGGTGCTTCCCGACCAGCCACTGTGGCAGGTCGGCCTGCCGCGCGCGGTACGGGAGATGCTCGAATGCGGCCTGCGCAGCGACGAGCCCTGGATGGACGTTCTGGAGGCGAGCTTCGGCGACGCGCTCTTCGATGTCATCGCGCATGCCCACAAAGGCATTCTCTATCTGGAGTTCGAGCGCCGCGAGGCCGGCGTGACCAGTCCGTCGCTGGGCACCCACACCATCTATCGGCTGGTCAGCCAATTGCAATACCAGCAGGACATCCAGGTCATGCTGGAGAGCCTGGTCTTGAGTATCCGCGAGTTCTCCGGCTACGACCGGGTGATGGCGTACCGCTTCAAGCCGGACCTTTCCGGCGAAGTGGTGGCCGAGGCGCGGCGCAAGGACCTGGTCAGCTATGTCGGGCAGCATTATCCGGCGTCGGACATCCCCGCCCAGGCGCGCCGGCTGTTCATCGAGAACCCCACGCGGATGATCGCCGATATCGCCTACGCGCCGGTCCGGCTGACGCCGTCGAGCTGTCCCGACGGAACCCTCTTCGATCTGAGCTACAGCCACCTGCGTAGCGTGTCGCCGATTCACTGCGAATACCTGAGCAACATGGGCGTGTTCGCCTCGATGAGCATTTCCATCGTGGTGGCCGGGCAGCTGTGGGGGATGTTCGCCTGCCACCACATGGCGCCCAAGGTCCTGCCATATCCGACGCGGCTGGCGTTCCAGGTGCTCTCGCAGGTGTGCAGCGCCGCGGTGGCGCGCCTGGAGACTCAGATCGCCGCCGAGCAGGTGCGTAAGGCCGCCTACCTGCAGTTGCAGTTGGCCAAGCAGGCGCGCGATTCAGACGACCTGATCGCCGCGCTGATCAAGGGAACGGCCCACATCGGCCAGTTATTCGACTGTTCCGGCGTGGTGGTGATGCTCGGTGGCCGCGTGGAGGCGGGTGACAATCCCGAGTTGGGCGGATTCGCCGTGCGCATCGTTGCCTCGCTGGAAGCCGATCCCGAACTCGATCTTTACCAGACCTCGCGTTTCGAGGAGCCCTTAACCGATTCGCGTGGCGCCACCTTCTGCGGCGTGCTGGCGGTCCGTTTCCATCGCCAGGAATCCGGCTGGCTGCTCTGGTTGCGCCAGCCGCAGTCGCAGACCATCACCTGGGCCGGCAAGCCGGAGAAGATCGAGCGTGTCGGACCTTCCGGCTCGCGCTTGACCCCGCGCGGGTCCTTCGAGGCCTGGGAGGAAGTGGTGCGAGACCGCGCCGTTGGCTGGTCGGCGGCCGAGCTCGCGATCGCCGAGAAGCTGCGGGGCGAGCTGGTCGAGGTCTGCCTGAACCGGGCGGCGGAAATCGACCACATGCGCCAGCGCCTGATCGCCGTACTTGGCCATGATCTGCGCAATCCATTGCAATCCATTTCCATGGCCGCTTCCATGATGTCGTCCAGCGACACCCGCAGCGCCGAGCTGCGCAAGCACATCACCTATTCCAGTGGGCGCATGGAGCGGCTGATTAGCCAGATTCTCGAAATGAGCCGGCTGCAGGCCGGTCTCGGGCTGGCGATGCGCATGCAGGAGGTGGATCTGTCCGCACTGGTCGCCGATTCCGTCAGGGAGATGCTCATGGCGTTTCCGGGAATGCCGCTGGACAGCGACATCGAGGCCGACCTGTGCGCGGTGATCGACCCGGACCGCTACGCACAGGTGGTCTCCAACCTGCTCAGCAACGCGCGCCACCACGGCAGGCAGGGCCGCCAGGTGCAGCTGACACTGAGGCGCGAAGGACAGGAGCTCGAGCTGACGGTGCGCAACGAAGCCGAACCGATCGCGCTGGATGACCTGTCGCAGCTGTTCAGTCCGTTCAAGAACGCTTCGGGCTCGTTGCACAACAAGGGCGGACTGGGCATCGGACTGTATATCAGCCAGGCCATTGTCCAGGCTCACCAGGGCAGCATCGATGTGCAGTATCAGGATGGCGTGATCGCCTTCCGGGTGCGGTTGCCTGGCTGAAGTGGCGCCGCGGGACGTCTGAAACGGAAAAGCCGGCTTCTAGCCGGCTTTTCTTTGCATCGCACGAGCGAATCAGGCGTCTTCGCTGGCCATTTCCGCATCGTGGGCAATCAGGGCGACCAGCGCGGTCTGCTGGCGTCCGGACAACTGGCGGAAGCGCTGTAGCAGTTCACGTTCGTGCAGGGAAAGCTCGGGGCTGTCCAGGCGCATCGTCAGATCATCGCTCAGCGCGCCTTCCTGGATCAGGCTCTGCTCAAGACGGGCGATGATCTCGGAATTCATACTGCGATGATGGTTTCGTGCTACGTCGGCGATGCGCTCACGCATTCCGTCCGGAAGTCGGACGACAAATTTGTCAGCTGTACGACTGGAATAAATAGCCTGTTTCATAGGGCGCATACATTAGAGACCGGTTAGTTCAAGAGGGCAGTACTGGCACAATGGGCAGGAGCATCCACCGGTTGGACCTCCGTAATTGCGAGTCGTTCAACCATCGCAACAGTGTACTGCATACCGACGAAGCTATGCATAACGTTTCGTTGACGCCAATTATGCGTCAGTTTTTTACAATATACAGGCTTTTTGCCAGCACGCCATGCAAATTGCACGTGATTTTGTTAGACAACCTCGTTGCCGCTGTTGATCCGCTCATTGGGTTGTGATGAAGGCGCGCGGGTTATATTCATTGGCTTGATCGAACAAATGCAGGGGATTCGATGGCAGGCAGGCTGATTTATCTGATGGGTCCGTCCGGTTCCGGAAAGGACAGCCTGCTCGATGCCATCCGCGATCCGTGGCAGGAACGTGGCGCGCGGATTGCGCGGCGAGTCATCACCCGCTCGGCCGAAGCGGTCGGCGAGGACGCGCACGCGGTCACCCCGGACCGTTTCGCCCAGCTCGAAGCGCAGGGCGCGTTCGCGATGTGCTGGCGCGCCAATGGCCTGGCCTATGGCATTCCGCGTGAGATCGATGAATGGCTGGCGGCCGGTCAGGACGTTCTGGTCAACGGCTCGCGCGGCTATCTGCCGGATGCCCGGCGGCACTACCCGGCGATGCTGGCGATCCTGCTCAGCGTCCGTCCCGAGGTCCTGCGCCAGCGCCTGGTGGCGCGTGGACGCGAGAACCCTGCGGAAATCGAGCAGCGCCTGGCCCGCAGCCTGATGCTGCAGTCCGGCAGCGAAGAGCAGGGCGTGCTGCGCCTCGACAATTCGGACGCCCTGGTCCAGACCCTGGAAGCGCTGTTGGGTTTGCTCGGCGAAGCGCCCCCGCCGCGCAACTGAGGGTTCAATCCAGCGGCAACTCGGTGGTGCGTTTGACTTCGCTCATGGCGATGTTCGAGTGCGCTTCCTGCACGTGCGGCAGTCGCAGCAGCTGATCGCGCAGGAAGCGTTCGTAGGCATCGATGTCGCGCGCCACCACCTTGAGCAGGTAGTCCGAACTCCCGGCCATGGTGTGGCACTCCAGCACTTCGGGGTAGCCGACGATGGCCTGCTCGAACTCGGCGAGGTTGTTGCGCCCGTGGGCCGAGAGCTTGATGTTGACGAAGACCGTCATGCTCAGGCCCAGCAGCTTCGGGTTGAGCAGGGCGACCTTGCGTTCGATCAGTCCTTCTTCCTGCATGCGATGGATGCGTCGCCAGCACGGCGATTGCGACAGCTCGACCCGCTCGGCGATCTCCGCGGCGGAGAGGTCGGCGTCGTGCTGCAGCAGGCGAAGAATCTTGCGGTCGATGCCGCTCAGCGAAACCTGCATGTTCGTTTCCCTATTCTTGTTATGGGCGCAAGGATCATGCGAAGTATCGGCATTTCTCCCTCCATTTAGGAAGAAAACTCCGGTACCGCTCGGTCATATTCTAGGCAGTGATCCGCAGCGGTCTCGGCCGCCGGTGCCTACTAATAAGAACAAGAGGAATACCGCCATGTCCCTGGCCGAAATCCGTCTGGACGACAAGTACCGCCTCGCCACAGGTCACTTGTACCTGACCGGCACGCAAGCCCTGACCCGACTGCCGATGCTGCAACGCCAGCGCGACCTGGCCCACGGCCTCAACACCGCCTGTTTCATCTCCGGCTACCGCGGCTCTCCGCTGGGCGGGCTCGACAAGAGCCTCTGGGACGCACGCGAGTTTCTCCAGCAGAACGCCATCCACTTCCAGCCCGGCGTCAACGAAGAGCTGGGCGCCACCGCAGTGTGGGGCAGCCAGCAGACCAACCTGTTCCCCGGCGCCCGCTACGACGGCGTGTTTTCCCTCTGGTACGGCAAGGGACCGGGCGTCGATCGCTGTGGCGACGTGTTCAAGCACGGCAACTCCGCCGGCGTCTCGCCCCATGGCGGCGTGCTGCTGCTGGCCGGCGACGACCACGGCTGCAAATCCTCGACCATCGCCCACCAGAGCGAGCACGCGTTCATCGCGGCGTCGATTCCGGTGCTCAACCCGGCCAACGTCCAGGAAATCCTCGATTACGGCATCCTCGGCTGGGAACTGTCGCGCTACAGCGGCTGCTGGGTGGCGCTGAAGACCATCGCCGAGAACGTCGACTCCTCGGCGGTGGTGGACGTCGACCCGCTGCGCATCCAGGTCGCTTTGCCGGAGGATTTCGCGCTGCCCGAGGACGGCGTGCATATCCGCTGGCCGGACCCGCCGTTGGCCCAGGAAAAACGCCTCAACACCTTCAAGATCTACGCCGCGCGCGCCTTCGCCCGCGCCAACCGGCTGAACCGGGTGATGCTCGATTCGCCCAGCCCGCGCCTCGGCATCATCACCACCGGCAAGTCGTATCTCGATGTGCGCCAGGCGTTGGAGGACCTCGGTCTGGACGAAGCCTTGTGCGCCCAGGTCGGCCTGCGGGTGCTCAAGGTCGGCATGAGCTGGCCGCTGGAGCCGGTCTCGGTGCACGAATTCGCCGAAGGGCTCGACGAGATACTGGTGGTGGAGGAGAAACGCAGCATCATCGAGGACCAGCTCACCGGGCAGCTCTACAACTGGCCGGTGGGCAAGCGCCCGCGGGTGGTCGGTGAGTTCGACGAGCAGGGCGTCTCGCTGCTGCCCAATCTGGCCGAGCTGACCCCGGCGATGATCGCGCGGGTCATCGCCCGGCGTCTGGCGCCGATCTACAGCAGTGCGGCCATCGAGGAGCGCCTGGCCTTTCTCGACGCCAAGGAAAAAGCCCTCGCCGCGCCACGCCACCATACCCAGCGAACCCCGCATTTCTGTTCCGGCTGCCCGCACAACAGCTCGACCAAGGTGCCGGAAGGCAGTCGCGCGCAGGGTGGTATCGGCTGCCACTACATGACCCAGTGGATGGACCGCAGCACGGACACCTTCACCCAGATGGGCGGCGAGGGCGCCACCTGGATCGGCCAGGCGCCGTTCACCGAAACCGCCCACGTGTTCCAGAACCTCGGCGACGGCACCTATTTCCATTCCGGCCACCTGGCCGTGCGCGCGGCCGTGGCGGCCGGGGTCAACATCACCTACAAGATCCTCTACAACGACGCGGTGGCGATGACCGGGGGCCAGCCCATCGACGGCGAATTGCGCGTCGACCAGCTCAGCCAGCAGATCTTCGCCGAGGGGGTGAAGCGCATCGCCCTGGTCAGCGACGAGCCGGACAAGTACCCCAGTCGCGCCGGCTTCGCGCCTATCGTCAGCTTCCACCACCGCCGCGAGCTGGACGCCGTGCAGCGCGAGTTGCGCGCATTCAAGGGCGTCTCGGTGATCATCTACGACCAGACCTGCGCCACCGAAAAACGCCGTCGGCGCAAACGCGGCAAGCTGGTCGATCCGGCCAAGCGCGCATTCATCAATCCGGCGGTGTGCGAGGGGTGCGGCGACTGCAGCGTGAAATCCAATTGCCTGTCGGTGCTGCCGCTGGAAACCGAGCTGGGACGCAAGCGGCAGATCGACCAGAGCGCCTGCAACAAGGATTTCAGCTGCGTCGAAGGGTTCTGCCCGAGTTTCGTCACCGTGCATGGCGGCAGCCTGCGCAAACCGGCGGCAATGGGCGCCAAGGCCTTGTTCGAGGCGCTGCCCGAACCGCGCCAGCCGACGCTGACGCGGCCCTGGAACATCCTCCTGCCGGGCGTCGGCGGCAGCGGCGTGACCACCGTCGGCGCGTTGCTCGGAATGGCGGCGCACTTGGAAGGCAAGGGCTGCACGGTGCTCGACCAGGCCGGCCTGGCGCAGAAGTTCGGCCCGGTGATCAGTCATATCCGCATCGCCGCGCGGCAGTCGGACATCCACGCCGTGCGCATCGCCGCCGGTGAGACCGACCTGCTGCTGGGCTGCGACCTTGTTGTCGCCGCCAGCGAGGAATCCCTGGCCAAGCTCAACGAGAACATCGCTCACGCGGTGATCAACAGCCACGAGTCGCCCACGGCCGAGTTCACCCGCAACCCGGATGCGCATGTGCCCGGTGCGGCGATGCGGGAGGCGCTGGCGGAGGCGGTCGGCGGCGGGCGCATCCATTTCATCGATGCGACGCGACTGGCCAGCCGGCTGCTCGGCGACAGCATCGCCAGCAACCTGTTCATGCTCGGCTACGCCTATCAGAAGGGCCTGGTGCCGGTTTCCGCCGAAGCCATCGAGCAGGCCATCACGCTGAACGCGGTAGCGGTGGAGGCGAACCGCCAGGCGTTCCTCTGGGGTCGGCGCGCCGCCCATGATCTGGCCGCGGTGGAGCGCCTGGTTCAGCCGGAAGAGATGGCGGCGCCGCGCTGCGAGGGCCTCGACGAGGTGATGGCCCACCGCATGGCGCTGCTGCGTGATTACCAGAATTCGGCCTATGCCGAGCGCTACCAGGCACTGGTGGAGCGCGTGCGCGGCGTCGACCGTGGTCCGCAGCAGGCGCTCACCGCAGCGGTGGCGCGCTACTACTTCAAGCTGCTGGCCTACAAGGACGAGTACGAAGTGGCGCGTCTGTACAGCGACGAGACGTTCCGCCGGCAGCTGGAGGCGCAGTTCGAGGGCGACTACCGCCTGCAGTTCCACCTGGCACCGAGCTGGCTGAGTCGCCCGGACCCGCGCACCGGCGAGCCGCGCAAGCGTGAGTTCGGTCCGTGGATGCTCAGCGCTTTCCGCGTTCTGGCGAGGTTCAAGTTCCTGCGCGGCAGCGTGCTCGATCCGTTCGGGCACAGTGCCGAGCGGCGTCTGGAGCGCGAGCTGATCGCCGACTACGAGGCGGATGTCGACCACCTGCTTGGCGTCCTGAGCGAGGGCAACTACCGCACGGCGGTAGCGATCGCCGAGTTGCCGGAGCAGATTCGCGGCTACGGTCACGTCAAGCAGCACGCACTGGAGGCGGCGAAACAGGAGAAACGCCGTTTGTTGGCGCAGCTGCAGGCGGGGGAGGTGCAGGTGCTGCGTCTTTACGAGCCAGCGGCCTGATCGCGGCGCGTGCCGCCGCATGACAAACCGCGCCGGCCTCGCTAACATGCGGCCCCGTCGCGGCGGCAAGCTTCGCCGCGGCGTTGTCCCCTTAGTTCAATGGATAGAATAAGCCCCTCCTAAGGGCTAGATACTGGTTCGACTCCAGTAGGGGACGCCATCTTTCGCGCATTCGCGCCGCTTTGCCTGCCACTCCCGATATCAATGCGACACCCGCGCGCTTGGCGATTGCCCGGTGCTTGATATTTCGAACGGCTGATGCGTATTTTGTCCACCTTGCCGAATCCCGGCTTTCAGAATGATCAAGGAACAGACGTGATGACCAGCAGCGGCCGCAGCTCTCTTGCCGAACGATTGGCCGGTATCGACGAAATCGAGTGCGTTACGCCCGATCTCAATGGCGTGCCTCGCGGCAAGGTGATGACGGCCGAGGGATTCCTCGAAGGCCGTCGCCTGCAGCTGGCGCGCGGCGTGTTGCTGCAATGCATCATGGGCGGCTACCCGCCGGCGCGTTTCTACGGCAGTGACGATGGCGACCTCGCGCTGGTTGCCGACCCGGCGCAGATTCACCGCCTGCCATGGAGCCAGACGCCCCGCGCGCTGGCGATCTGCGATGCCGACGAACTGGAAGGCGGCTGCTCGGGGCTGTCCACCCGCGGGTTGCTGAAGCAGGTCATCGCCCGCTATGCCGAGCGCGGTCTGGCGCCCGTGGTCGCGACCGAACTGGAGTTCTTCGTCTTCGCGCCGAACAGCGACCCGCACCAGCCGTTCCAGCCGCCACTGGGGCTGGACGGTCGGCGAGAGGATGGCCATTCGGCGTTCAGCGTGAGCTCCAATAACGGTCTGCGGCCGTTCTTCGAGGAGGTCTATCGCTGCATGGCGGCGCTCGGCCTGCCGCGCGACACCTTCATGCACGAGATGGGCGTCAGCCAGTTCGAGATCAACCTGCTGCACGGCGATCCCTTGCTGCTGGCCGATCAGACGTTCCTCTTCAAGCACCTGCTCAAGGAGGTCGCGCTCAAGTACGGCATCACCGTGGTGTGCATGGCCAAGCCGTTGGCGAAAACCCCCGGCAGCTCGATGCACATCCACCAGAGCCTGGTAGAGCAGGGCAGTGGTAGAAACATCTTCAGCGACGAGCAGGGCGAGCCGACCGCCGCGTTTCGCCATTTCATTGGCGGCCAGCAGGCGGCGCTGGCGGACTTCACCCTGCTGTTCGCGCCGAACGTCAATTCCTACCAGCGCCTCTGCCATCCGTTCGCTTCGCCGAACAACGCCTGCTGGTCCCACGACAACCGCGCCGCGGGCCTGCGCATCCCGGCCAGCTCGCCGGTCGCGCGGCGTGTCGAGAACCGCCTGCCCGGCGCGGACGCCAACCCGTACCTCGCCATCGCCGCCAGCCTGGCCGCCGGGCTGCACGGCATCGAGCGGGAGCTGGAGCCGAGCGCGGCGATCCAGGGCGAGTTCGTGGTGCCGGACGAACTGACCCTGCCGAGCACCATGCACGCCGCGCTTGAGCGTCTGCGCCGCAGCCAGCTGGCGCGGGAACTGTTCGGGAGCGAGTTCATCGAAGGCTACATCGCCAGCAAGGCGATGGAGCTGACCAGCTTCTTCGATGAAATCACGCCCTGGGAACGCCGCGTTCTCGCCGCCCAGGCGTGAACCTCCGCCGGGCCGCTCAGGCGGTCCGGCCCCAGCAGGAGTTTCCCGTTTCAATGTCCAGGATCTGGAAGTCTTTCGGCCCGCTTTACCTGGCCACCACCCTGATGCTGCTCGGCTCGGGGTTGCTCAGCACCTACCTGGCCCTGCGTCTGTCGAAGAGCGTCGACGGGCTCTGGGTGGGCGCCTTGATGGCCGCCAACTATTTCGGTCTGGCGCTGGGCGGCAAGACCGGCCACCGGCTGATCGCCCGGGTCGGCCACATTCGCGCCTATTCCACCTGCGCGGCGATCGTGACCGCCGCGGTGCTGGGGCATGGCCTGATCGACTGGCTGCCCGCCTGGCTGGTGCTGCGCATGCTGGTGGGCCTGGGCATGATGTGCCAGTACATGGTGATCGAAAGCTGGCTGAACGATCAGGCCGAGGCCAGCCAGCGTGGGCGGGTATTCGGTGGCTACATGATCGCCTCGTACCTCGGGCTGGTGTTGGGACAGATGGTCCTGGTGGTCCACCCGGGTCTCGGCATCGAGCTGCTGATGCTGGTGGCGATGTGTTTTGCGCTGTGCCTGGTGCCGGTGGCGGCGACTCGCAAGATTCACCCCGCCGCGCTGCATCCGGCGCCGCTGGAACCGCGTTTCTTCATCCGCCGGGTGCCGCAGTCGCTGACCACCGTGCTGGTCTCGGGGCTGCTGATCGGCTCCTTCTATGGCCTGGCGCCGTTGTATGCCACGCGCCTGGGGCTGTCGACGCAGCAGGTCGGCGTGTTCATGGGCAGCTGCATCCTCGCGGCGTTGCTGGTGCAGTGGCCGCTGGGGTGGATTTCCGACCGTCGCGACCGCGCCTGGCTGATTCGTGTCTGCGCCTTGCTGCTGAGCGTGGCGGCGCTTCCGCTGGCGCTGCTGGGCGAGGTGCCGCTGGCGGTGCTGCTGCCCCTCGGCTTCGTCGTCAGCCTGTTGCAATTCAGTCTCTATCCGCTGGCGGTGGCGTTTTCCAACGACCATGTGGAGGCCGAGCGCCGGGTGTCGCTGAGCGCCATGCTGCTGGTCACCTTCGGCATCGGTGCCTGCGTCGGTCCACTGCTCGCCGGCGTGCTGATGAAGTACCTGGGCGCGAACATGCTGTATGCCTTCGTCAGCCTTTGCGCGCTGATCCTGGTCTGGCGGATTCGCCCGGAAGCGGTGACCAATCTGCATCAGGTCGACGATGCGCCGCTGCAGCACATCCCGATGCCCGACAGCACGGCCAGCTCGCCGCTGACGGCGGCGCTCGATCCGCGGGTCGATGGGCAGGTGGTGGAAGCGCAGATGCAGGGCGGGGAAGGGGCCGGGTCACCGGAGGCGCCGGCGAACGGCTGATCGGCGCCGCTCAGTCGAGGCGACGGGCTTCGCGCTGCAACTGGTAGACGAAGCGCTCGACCGCGCGCTGCTCAAGCCCGCTGAGGCTGAAAAAACGCAGCCCGCAGAAGGTCACGTCGAGCCTCGCGTCATAGCGCTGGTGACGCAACTCCACCGACGTGGTGACTGCGCCGAACGGCAATTCGGCGGTCAGGCGCTCGTAGACTTCTCCCGGATTGAGGCGGTCGGTGACGTCACCGGCGAAGCGCAGCTTGCAGCCGGTGGCGGAGATGTCGAGCATCTGGCCGACGATCGAGGCCCTGAGTTTGTCGCCGTCCAGGCCCACCTGGACCGGCTGCGTCAGTTTCAGCACCGCGCGGAAGGCGCCCCGGCGCTGGTGGTAGAGCATCTCCTCGGGTTGCGTCGCCCAGTACGCGCGAGCGCCTTCGAGCTCGCCGATGTAGAGCTTCTGCTCGCAATCCCAGGCGATGCGCACGCCCTCATGGAAACCTTCGACGTGGAAGGACTCGCCGGCCAGCAGGTAGCGCTCGCCGTCGTTGGGTATCAGTTCGTCGAGGGCCAGCAGGTTGCGCTCGCGGTCGACCTGGACAACGAAACTCTGGAAACGCTGCGAGCGGCCTTCGAAGGTGATGACGAGAGGGTCATGGTTCTGCTGTAGCAGGCGCAGGTTGGCGAAGATCTCCAGCGGAGCTCTAAGCAGCCTGGGCTCTTGCGGACCATTCTCCTCGATGAAGGGGTTCGGCACTCCAGCGTTCTCCCGGCAATAGGCTGCGCTAGCATACGGGCATCACGGCTGCATGTCGTTCTTATTTCAGGGATTTATGCCTGGCTCAAGGGACGCTGATAGCCGACGCGCGACGTCGCTCCGCGATTATTGTAGAGGTTGGGCACCTCTGCGCCGCGAAGGATTCCAAGCAGCTTGGTGACGCTGGTCTGGCTGGCGCGAATCAGTCGCCCATTGCGCAGGTTGGTGTCCTGGCATTCACGCAGCAGCGCGCTGAGCCGATCGCCGGCAGCGAGCAGTTCCTCGCCCTGCGCGGAGACCTTGGCGAGCGCCTGCAGCCCCGCGCGGTCGGCGCTCAGGTTCAGCGAGACGAGCACGCGACTCCGCGCCCCGCCATGCTGGTCGAGCAGAGCAAGCAGGGTCTGCTTGCGGGTGAGGATGGTTTCCAGGGAGGTGAGATCCTGACTTGTCAGGGCCTGGGTCTCGCTTTCGAGCAATTCAAGCAACTGCTCGGCGTTGCCGATATCTTCGCTGAACAGTTGCAGCAGGGTCGTGTCGTTCATGGCGGCGGGCTCTGGGAATCAAGCGTCCAAAATCCCCAGCGCGGCCTGAAGCTAACGCTGGGACTCGAAATCGAGCAGTTTGCTGGCGACGCGTTTGCTATCGACCTGATAGCTACCGTCGGTGATCGCCTGCTTGAGCCGGGCGACCTTCTCGCTATCGACGGTGGGCAGGTCACGCAGCTTGTCGCTAACGGACTGCAATTGCTGTGCCTCCTGGCTGAGCTGCACGGGTTCGCCGCCCTTGGCTGGGGTCTGCTCGACGGTACCGCTCGCTTTGCTGTCGGCGGCGGCTTCGGTGCGACTGCCGGGCTGGCTGCTGCTGGTACGCGTCGTCGAAGACGGCGTAACGGCATTGTTGGGCCGGTTGAAGTCGATAACCATGATGCAAAACCTCGGACGGTGTCTGGACGCTTGCCCAGCTTTTCGGCGTTCACGCCGATAACTTTAGCGAGACAGAGCAAAAAGATTTGCGCCGTCCGCCAGTGTAAAGAACCGTCCTGTCTGCACGCCAGCCGTTTCATGCCTTACATAGCCACTTCTACCACGCCCGGGCCGGTCACCCGTGCCTTGATCACTCGTTGAGACTGCAGGTTCCTGACCCGGATCTGCTCGCCTGGAGCGCCCGCTGAAAGTGCTTCGCCGGGCATGTTCACGTTGATGGCGCCGCTTTGCGCCTTGATCACCACGTGGTCGCCCTTGGCGATCACGTCGGCTTTTTCCAGAATCGTCAGGAGGATCGCCTGGTCGGCGACCACCGGTCGTGTCAGCTTGCTGCCGACCGCCTGCTCGGTAGCGACGAGGAAGGCCTGGCCGAGGGTTCCGGTGTCCCGTTCCGCCAGCGCTACATCGGTCTCGCCGATAATGCTGCCGCGGGTCAGCGGACGCTTGACCACCACGACGTCGCGGAACACCTTCACCTGGGCCGGAACGAACACGCTCCACGGCGAACTGCCGTCGCAGCTGACCTTCACCGTGACCCGCCCGATCGGTTGGGCCGGGCTTTCCAGCTTGGCGTTCAGCTCCTGGTCGCACAGCGGCAGGCGCAGGCGCGGATCGAGCCGGTTGACCTGGATTTCGTAGCGGCCCGGTATGTCCACGGTACGCAGATAATCTTCCACGGCGAATTCAAGAAATCCCTGGGTCGTGTCGATAAGTTGCTCAGGCATGGTTTGCTGGGCCAACACCAGACCGGTGTAGCCGAGCCCGCACAAAGTGGGTAAAACACGAGACATGCGCTGTCGTTTTGACATCATGCGTCGAAAAAATGTCGTGAGTTCTTTCATGACAGGTGAGATAGCAAGGGTCGTGCCGCCTGCTACCCTAAGCAGACGCGGGACATTCATTTAGAGGAATCTGGCATGGCCGGTGTATTGGATTCGGTTAACCAGCGAACTCAGCTGGTGGGGCAGAACCGCCTCGAGCTGCTGCTGTTCCGCCTGGACGGAAAACAGCTGTACGGCATCAACGTGTTCAAGGTGAAGGAGGTGCTGCAGTGCCCGAAACTCACCATCATGCCGAAATCGAGCCCGGTCGTTCGCGGCGTTGCCAGCATTCGCGGCGGTACCATTCCGATCCTCGACCTGGCCATGGCCACCGGTAAACCGGGCCTCGATGACCTGAAAGACAGTTTCGTCATCATCACCGAGTACAACACCAAAGTGCAGGGTTTCCTGGTGCGTTCCGTGGAGCGCATCGTCAACATGCACTGGGAGGAGATCCATCCGCCGCCCAAGGGTGCCGGTCGCGACCACTTCCTGACGGCGGTGACGCGGGTCGACAACCAGCTGGTGGAAATCATCGACGTGGAGAAGATCCTTGCCGAAGTGGCGCCGACCTCGGAGGTCATCTCCGAGGGCGTGATCGACGTCGAGACCCAGCAGCGCGCGGTGACCAAGCGCGTGCTGATCGTCGACGACTCGTCGGTGGCACGCAAGCAGGTGAGCCGTTGTCTGGAAAGCGTCGGCGTCGAGGTGACTGCGCTGAACGACGGTCGCCAAGCGCTGGACTATCTCAAGAGCATGGCCGACGAGGGTCGTCACCCTGAAGACGAATTGCTGATGATGATTTCCGACATCGAGATGCCGGAGATGGACGGCTACACGCTCACCGCGGAGGTCCGCGCCGATCAGCGCCTGCAGAAGCTGCACATTCTCCTGCATACTTCGTTGTCGGGCGTGTTCAACCAGGCCATGGTGAAGAAAGTGGGCGCCGACGATTTTCTCGCCAAGTTCCGCCCCGACGACCTCGCTTCGCGGGTCGTCGAGCGTGTCAAACAATCAGCCAACGGCTAAGGAATACTCTTGGCAGCCCATCGGATCGGAGAGGCAGCACCCGTGTCTTCAGGCAATCTGGACTTCGAGCAGTTTCGGGTTTTCCTGGAGAAAACCTGCGGCATCCTGCTCGGCAGCAACAAGCAGTACCTGGTATCCAGCCGCCTCAACAAACTGATGGAGCAGCAATCCATCCGTTCCCTGAGCGAGCTGGTCCAGCGTATCGAAAGTCAGCCGCGCAGCGGCCTGCGCGAGCAGGTGGTCGACGCGATGACGACCAACGAGACCCTCTGGTTTCGCGACGCCTACCCGTTCGAGGTGCTGAAGTCCCGGATTCTTCCGGAGATGATCAAGAACGCCGGTGGGCAACGGCTGCGAATCTGGTCGGCCGCCTGTTCGTCGGGGCAGGAGCCCTATTCGCTGTCCATGGCGATCGACGAGTTCGAGCGGACCAACTTAGGGCAGCTCAAGGCCGGCGTGCAGATAGTCGCCACCGACCTTTCCGGGACCATGCTCACCGCCTGCAAGTCCGGCGAGTACGACAGCCTGGCGATGGGGCGGGGCCTCTCGCAGGAGCGCCTGCAGCGTTACTTCGACCTGAAGGCGCCGGGCCGCTGGGCGGTCAAGGCGCCGATCCGCAACCGGATCGAGTTCCGCGCGCTGAACCTGCTGGACAGCTATTCGGTGCTTGGCAAGTTCGATATCGTCTTCTGCCGCAACGTGTTGATCTACTTCTCCGCGGAAGTGAAGAAGGACATCCTCACGCGCATCCACGCCACGCTGAAACCGGGTGGCTACCTGTTCCTCGGCGCGTCCGAAGCGCTGAACGGGCTGCCCGACCTCTACCAGATGGTTCAGTGCAGCCCCGGCATCATCTACAAGGTCAAGTAAGGCCTTTTCCTCCTGAGCGCTTTCCGCGGCGGAAAGCGCTTGCCGCTCCCTGGCATGGCTTGCCGCCCACGGCGCCAAAGTTTTGCCGCCCCCTCCGGAAGAGAACCTCCGAAAGCGGAAATTAATTGCCGTTTTCGCATCCGGTTTTTGTCGCGGCTTTGCAACTCGCTGATCTATAAGCAAGAAAATTCATGGCATGGCGCTTGCTTTATCGCTGATACAGCACACCGCATAGGTCCCGTGACCATGAGCATCAGTTTCGACAACGCCCTCGGTATCCACGAGAAAGCCCTGGCCTTCCGTGCACAACGCGCCGAGGTATTAGGCAATAACCTCGCCAACGCCGATACGCCCAACTACAAGGCCCGCGACCTGGACTTCAGCGCGGTGCTCGCCGAGCAGGCGGACAAGATGGCGAAGGGTGGCTCCAGCTCGAACATGCCGACGCTGACGACCACCAGCAGTCGCCACATCGAGGCGGAAGGCATTGCCATGACCACCACCGACGCGTCGTTGCGCTACCGCATTCCGACCCAGCCGTCGCTGGACCAGAACACCGTCGACGAACAGGTCGAGCAGGCCGCCTACGCCCAGAACTCTCTGGAATTCCAGGCCAGCTTCACGCTTCTCAATAGCAAGTTCAAAGGGCTGATCGAGGCCATTCGCGGAGAATAAGCATGTCACTCAGTAGCCTGTTCAATATCGCCGGTACCGGCATGAGTGCGCAGAACACGCGCCTGAATACCGTCGCCAGCAACATCGCCAACGCTGACACCGTTTCCTCCAGCGTCGATCAGACCTACCGCGCGCGGCATCCGGTGTTCGCCACCATGCTCGATGGCGCCCAGGGCGCTGGTGGCGGTTCGTTGTTCGAGGACCAGGGCCAGGCCGGCGTAGGCGTTCAGGTGACCGGAATCGTCGAGGACCAGAGCGAGTTGCAGGCGCGCTATGAGCCCAACCATCCGGCCGCGGACAAGGACGGCTACGTGTATTACCCCAACGTCAACGTCGTCGAGGAAATGGCCGACATGATCTCCGCCAGCCGTGCGTTCCAGACCAACGCGGAAATCATGAACACCGCCAAACAAATGATGCAGAAAGTACTGACGCTGGGTCAGTAAGCGGAGAACTTCAATGAGCACTGTCAATAGCGCCTCCGACGTACTGGCCGGACTGTCCAGTACCACGAAGCCGAAAGATTCCAGCAGCACCAGTTCGTCCAGCAGCTCCAGCTCGCTGGGCAAGAACGACTTCCTGCAATTGCTGGTTACCCAGTTGAACAACCAGAACCCGCTCGATCCCCAGGACAACAGCGAGTTCGTCGCCCAGCTGGCGCAGTTCAGCCAGGTCGAGGGCATGGAGAACCTGAACGCGTCCGTCAACACCATCACCAGCGGCTTCCAGTCCTCGCAGGCGCTGCAGGCCTCGTCGCTGGTCGGTCGTTCGGTGATCGCGCAAACCGACAAGGCGGTCGTGGATACCTCTACCGGCATCACCGGCGCGGTGAAGCTGCCTGAGGCCGGCACCGAAACCACCGTCAGCGTGTACGACTCCGCCGGCGCCGTGGTGAAGAAGATCAATCTCGGCGCCCAGGAGGCCGGCAACGTCACTTTCGAGTGGGACGGTACCGACACCAATGGCACGAAGCTCGCGGCCGGCACTTACACGTTCAAGGCGACCGCCACCATCGATGACACCAAGACCGCTCTTTCGACCTACATGCCGGCGACTGTCAGCAGCGTGACGCTGGGACAGGACGGCGGAGAAATGACCCTCAACTTAGCCGGGATGGGCAGCGTGAAGCTGTCGCAAGTCCAGGTGATTGGCCAGTAAGCCGGCGCGCCGGAAGGAGAAATTCATGTCTTTCAATATCGGCCTGAGTGGCCTCAACGCCGCCAGCAAGAACCTCAACGTGACCGGCAACAACATTGCCAACGTGGGCTCCACCGGCTTCAAGGCCTCCCGCGCCGAGTTCGCCGACGTATACGCCACCTCGATGTTCGGCTCCGGCAAGAACACCACCGGCAGCGGCGTACTCACCGCCAACGTCTCGCAGCAGTTCACCCAGGGCAACATCACCTCCACTGGTGGCAGCCTGGACCTGGCGATCAACGGCAACGGCTTCTTCGTGCTCAGCGACAATGGCTCCCGGGTCTACACCCGTAACGGCACCTTCCATTCGGACAGCGCCGGTTTCGTCATCGACAACTCGGGCAACAGGCTGCAGGGCTACGGCGTCGATGCCAGCGGCAACATCGTCAACGGGGTGATCACCGACCTGAAGATCGATACCACCAACCAGTTGCCGAAGGCCACCACCGATATCGACCAGGTCGTCGCGCTGAACTCCACCGCGGCCGTTCCGACCACCACGCCGTTCAATCCGTCGGTCTCGGCGAGCTACAACTGGTCCACCTCGGTCGACGTCTACGACTCCCAGGGCAACTCGCACACCATGTCGCAGTACTTCGTGAAGAACGACGCGAACAGCTGGACCATGTACGTGACCGTCGACGGACGCAACCCGAGCAACCCGGGCGGTGACAGCGCTGCCGTAGGCGCCGCGCAGACCGCCGCTAACGCCGCCGGCTCGACGCCGGCCAGCGTGGTCGCCTCGCTGCCTGCCGGCACCGACGCCAGCGTGACCGCGGCCGCCAACGCTGCCGCCGCCGCCACCGGCGCCACTGCTGCCAGCGTCGCTTCGGCCGTGGCCGCGGCCTCCGAAGCGCTGGGCACCGCGCCCTACGCTTCGAACTTGACCTTCAATGCCTCCGGGAACCTGGTTGGCGCAACCGGCTTCGACGGTGTCGCCACGTCTCCGGCCGGCGTTCTTTCGCTGACCGACTGGGTGCCTGCGACCATCACCAACCGCAACACCAATCCGGTTACCTGGGGCAGCAACGGCGCTACCGCCAACGCCACGGGCCTGACCCTGGACATGCGCGGTTCGACCCAGACCAACACTAACTTCGCGGTGAACAGCGTGAGCCAGGACGGTTACACCACCGGTCAGCTGTCCGGCCTGGAAGTCGCCGACGACGGCAGCCTGTTCGCCACCTACACCAACGGGCAGTCCAAGGTGATCGGCCAGACCGTGCTGGCGACGTTCGCCAACATGCAGGGCCTGACGCCGGTCGGCAACACCGACTGGGCCGAGTCCTTCGCCTCGGGCGAGCCGGTGATCGGCGTGCCGGGTTCGGGCACGTTGGGCACGCTGGCGTCCGGTTCGCTGGAAGACTCCAACGTCGACCTGACTGCCGAACTGGTCAACCTGATCGTTGCCCAGCGCAACTACCAGGCGAACGCCAAGACCATCGAGACCGAGAGCACGATCAATCAGACCATTATCCAGATGACCTGATCCGCTTCAGCAGCAGGCGGCAGATAACTGCCGCTTGCTTCGCTGCACAAAAGCCTCTTTCGAGGCTTTTTCTTTTAAAATCAATTGCCTAAAGCGCTATTCTGTTTTTGGCATAGCGCTTGCTTTATCACTCTCGAACGATTCAATGACGGCGCTCCTCCGTCGCTTCGAGGTGATTCATGGACAAACTTCTCTACGTCGCCATGACCGGTGCCAGCCAGAACGAGATGGCCCAGCGCGCGCACGCCAACAATCTGGCGAACGTCTCGACGTCCGGCTTCCGCAAGGACCTGGAGCAAGCGCGCTCCATGCAGGTCTTCGGCGAGAGCATGCCGTCGCGGGTCTACGCCATGAGCGAACGTCCGGCCACTGACTTCACCCCGGCGGCGCTGCAGGAAACCGGCCGCGATCTCGACGTCGCCATCGAAGGCGATGGCTGGATGGCCGTGCAGGCGCCCAGCGGTGGCGAGGCCTACGTGCGCACCGGCAGCCTCGAGGTCGACGCCGTCGGCATCCTGCGTACCGCCAGCGGCTTTCCGGTCCTGGGCAACGGCGGACTGATTTCCGTACCGCCGGCGACCAAGATCGAGATCGGTCAGGACGGCAGCATCAGCATCCGCTCCCAGGGCCAGAGCGCCAACGTCATCGCCCAGGTCGACCGCCTCAAGCTGGTCAACCCGGACCAGAAGCAGATGGAGAAGGGCACCGACGGCCTGATCCACATGAAGGCCGGCCAGCCCGCGCCGGACGTGGATGCCAACGTGCGCGTGGCCTCCGGTTTCGTCGAGGCGAGCAACGTCAACGCCGCCGAGGAGATGACCTCGATCCTGGCGCTGTCCCGCCAATTCGAACTGCACATCAAGATGATGCGAACCGCCGAGGACGACTCGGCCGCCTTGGCCAAGGTTTTGCAATTCAGCTGAATAAGTGATTGAGGCGTCGAAAAACCGACGCGAGGAGAAGCCACATGCTTTCTGCACTTTGGGTCGCGAAGACCGGTCTGTCCGCCCAGGACATGAACCTGACGACCATTTCCAACAACCTGGCGAACGTCTCGACCACCGGCTTCAAGCGTGACCGCGCCGAGTTCCAGGACCTGCTCTATCAGGTTCGTCGTCAGCCGGGCGCCCAGGCGACCCAGGACAACCAGCTGCCGTCCGGCCTGCAGCTGGGTACCGGTGTGCGCATCGTCGGCACGCAGAAGAACTTCACCGAAGGCAGCCTGCAGACCACCGACCAGCCGCTCGACATGGCGGTCAATGGTGACGGCTTCTTCCAGGTGACCATGCCCGACGGCACCGTCTCCTACACCCGCGACGGCACCTTCCACCTGAACTCCGATGGCCAGGTGGTGACCGCCAACGGCTTCCCGCTGGAGCCGGCGATCGTCGTTCCGCCGGAAACCCAGACCTTCACCGTCGGCGAGGACGGCACCGTTTCCGTCACCGTGGCCGGCAGCTCGACGCCGACCGTGATCGGCAACATCCAGACCGCCAACTTCATCAACCCGGCCGGCCTGCAGGCCACCGGCAACAACCTGTTCATGGAGACCGCCTCCAGCGGTGCGCCGCAGACCGGCACACCGGGCCTCAACGGCCTCGGGACCGTCCTGCAGAACACCCTGGAGAACTCCAACGTCAGCACGGTCGAGGAACTGGTGAACATGATCACCACCCAGCGTGCCTACGAGATGAACTCCAAGGTCATTTCCACCGCCGATCAGATGCTCGGCTTCGTCACCCAGAACCTGTAATACCCGCGAGGTAGCGCTCCATGATCCGCCTTACCGTTATCGTCCCCGTGCTCGGAGCGCTTTTTCTCGCAGGATGCGTGGCCCCGGCGGCCAAGCCCAACGACCCGTACTACGCGCCGGTGATGCCGCGCACGCCGATGCCGGCCGCCGCCACCAACGGCTCGATCTACCAGCCGGGTTTCGAGCAGAACCTGTACAGCGACCGCAAGGCGTTCCGCGTCGGCGACATCATCACCATCACGCTGCAGGAACGTACCCAGGCGAGCAAGAACGCCAGCTCCGACATCTCCAAGGACAGCTCGGCCAACCTCGGCCTGACCTCGCTGTTCGGCGGCGCGGTGTCCGGGACCAACCCGCTGACCAAGAACAGCATGGACCTCAGTGCCCAGTTCTCCGGCAGTCGCGATAACAAGGGCGACTCCCAGGCCGCGCAGGGCAACAGCCTGACCGGTTCGCTGACGGTGACCATCGCCGAAGTGCTGCCCAACGGCGTGCTTGCCGTCCGCGGCGAGAAATGGCTGACGCTGAACACCGGTAACGAGCTGATGCGCATCTCCGGCCTGGTTCGCGCCGATGACATCGCCACCGACAACACCGTCGTGTCGACCCGCGTGGCCGACGCCCGCATCACCTATTCCGGCACCGGCGCGTTCGCCGATGCCAGTCAGCCGGGCTGGCTGAGCCAGTTCTTCACCAGTCCGCTGTGGCCCTTCTGAGGCGCATGATCATGTTCAAGTCGATGTTCGTCGGGATCGCTCTGCTGTTGTCCGCCACCGCCGCTCACGCCGAGCGGCTCAAGGACATCGCCAGCATCCAGGGTGTGCGCAGCAACCAGTTGATCGGTTACGGCCTGGTGGTCGGCCTCAGTGGTACGGGCGACCAGACCACGCAGACCCCGTTCACCATCCAGACCTTCAACAACATGCTCGCGCAGTTCGGCATAAAAGTGCCGGCTGGCGGCAACGTACAGCTGAAAAACGTTGCCGCCGTGTCGATCCATGCCGACCTGCCGGCGTTCGCCAAGCCGGGCCAGACCATCGATGTGACGATCTCCTCGATCGGCAACTCGAAGAGCCTGCGCGGTGGCAGCCTGCTGATGACCCCGCTCAAGGGGATCGACGGCAACGTCTACGCGGTGGCTCAGGGCAACCTGGTGGTCGGCGGCTTCGACGCCGAAGGCCGCGACGGCTCGAAGATCACCGTCAACGTTCCGTCGGCCGGACGCATTCCGGGTGGCGCGACCGTCGAGCGGCCGGTGCCGAGCGGCTTCGACCAGGGCAACAGCCTGACGCTGAACCTCAACCGTTCGGACTTCACCACCGCGAAGCACATCGTCGACAAGATCAACGAGCTGCTTGGCCCGGACGTTGCATCAGCCATTGATGGAGGCTCTGTACGCGTCAATGCTCCGTTGGATCCGAACCAGCGCGTCGACTACATATCGATTCTCGAGAACCTCGACATCGATCCGGGTCAGGCGGTTGCCAAGGTCATCATCAACTCGCGTACCGGCACCATTGTCATCGGCCAGAACGTCAAGGTTTCACCCGCAGCGGTGACCCACGGCAGCCTGACCGTAACCATCAGCGAAGACCCGATCGTCAGCCAACCCAACGCGCTGGCGGGCGGCGAAACGGTGGTGGTACCGAATTCGAAGATCAAGGCGGAACAGGAAGCCAAGCCGATGTTCAAGTTCGGCCCGGGTACCACGCTGGACGAGATCGTCCGTGCGGTTAACCAGGTCGGCGCGGCACCGGGGGATTTGATGGCCATCCTCGAAGCTCTGAAACAGGCCGGCGCCTTGCAGGCCGATCTGATCGTCATCTAAGCGGGGATTACAGCGATGGACTCACGCCTGGGCGGAAACTACAGCAGCAACACCGACTCGGGCTCGGTCACCGATCTGAACCGTCTCGCTGCCATGAAAGGCAAGAACCGGGACAGCGCGGAAAACGTCAAGAAAGTCGCCCAGGAGTTCGAGTCGCTGTTCCTCAGCCAGATGATGAAGTCCATGCGCTCGGCGAACGAAGTGCTGGCCGACAAGGACAGCCCGTTCTCCAGCCAGACCAGCAAGCAGTACCAGGACATGCACGACCAGCAGCTGGCGATGAACCTGTCCAAAGAGGGCGGCATCGGCCTGGCGGGCGTGCTCGAGCGCCAACTCAGCCACACCACCAGCAACGCCGGGCGGAAGAATCCGTTCGCGCAGGCCGGCGAGAGCACGACCGCTGCGGCGAGCGCGGAGAAGGGCAAGACCCAGCCCAACAGCGCGGTGTGGCCGTCGTCCTCGAAGAAGCTCGCCGCCGTCGATCCGACCCGCGACGACTCCAAGCTGATCAATCAGCGTCGCCTGTCGCTGCCCGCGTCGATTTCCCAGCGCATCGCCGCCGGCATCGTCCCGGACAGCGCCGAGAAGACCGCTGCGGTCGCCAGCATCGCCGAGCAGATCGGCAGCGACTGGAAGCAGGTTCAGCAGCGCGCGCAGACCCCGGCCGCCAACCCCTTCCAGAACCGCATCGCCGGCCTCGACAAGAGCGCCGCGCCGGCGTCGATCAGCAAGGCCGACGCAGTCGCCGCCACCAGCGAGAAGACCCGTTTCAGCAGCAAGGAAGACTTCATCCAGACCATGCTGCCGATGGCCGAAGCCGCCGCCAAGCGCATCGGCGTCGACCCGCGTTACCTGGTCGCCCAGGCCGCGCTGGAAACCGGGTGGGGCAAGCACATGATTCGCCAGGCCGACGGCAGCAACGCCAACAACCTGTTCGGCATCAAGTCGCACGGCTGGAAGGGCGGTTCGGTGAACGCGGTGACCAACGAGTACGTCGGCGGCAAGGAAGTGAAGGAAGTCGCCAAGTTCCGCACCTACGACTCCTACGCGGACAGCTTCCACGACTATGTGGACTTTCTGCAGACCAACGAGCGTTACGGCGACGCCCTGAAGACCAACGGCAACTCCGAGAAATTCATGACCGAGCTGCAGGAAGCCGGCTACGCCACCGATCCGCGTTACGCCCGCAAGGTGAACCAGATCGCACGCAGCATGGACACCTATCACTCGATCCAGACGCTGGCCTCGGTCGGCTCCGGCACCACTCGTATATAAGGCCTGAGCCATGGCGAACCTACTTTCCATCGGTCTTTCCGGGCTGTCTGCCAGCCAGGCGGCGCTCAACGTCACCGGTAACAACATCACTAACGCCGACACCGCCGGCTACACGCGCAAGACCACCGAGCAGGTGGCGGCGCCGTCGCAGCGCAGCGGCAACGTCTACATCGGCAGCGGCACCACGCTCACCGACGTGCGACGCATGTACAGCAGCTACCTGGGCACCCAGGTGAACACCAGCACCTCGCTGAGCAGCGACTCGCAGTCGTACTACACCCAGATCCAGCAGGTGAACTCGTTGCTGGCCGACAGCACCACGGGCATCAGCACCGTGCTGCAGAGTTTCTTCACCTCGTTGCAGACCGCTGCCGCGAGCCCGACCGATGCCGCCTCGCGGCAACTGCTGCTGACCCAGAGCAACGCGCTGTCCAGCCGTTTCAACGCCATCTACGACCAGCTCGCCGACCAGAACGGCTACATCAACGAGCAGCTCGGCAGCATGACCAACCAGGTCAACAAGCTGGCCTCCAACGTCGCCCAGTACAACCTGGCGATCACCCAGGCCGCGTCCACCGGTGCCACGCCCAACGACCTGCTCGATGCCCGCGACGAGACCGTTCGCCAGCTCAACGAGCTGATTGGCGTGTCCGTGGTGAACCAGGATGGCAACTACAACCTGTACATCGGCTCCGGCCAGCCGCTGGTCGTCGGCAACAGCGCCTCGACGCTGAACGCCACGCCGAGCCAGGACGACCCGACACGCTACGCGCTGACCCTGACCCAGGGCTCGGCGACCCGCGACGTGACCTCCGCGGTGACCGGCGGCGAGATCGGCGGCCTGCTGCGCTACCGCACCGACGTGCTCGACTCGACGATGAACGAGCTCGGGCGCATGGCGCTGGTCGTTTCCGATGCGGTCAACAGCCAGCTCGGCCAGGGCCTGGACCTGAAGGGCGAGTTCGGCGCTCCGCTGTTCGGCGACATCAACAGCGCCACGCTGATCGCCCAGCGCAGCCTCGCGCAGGAGGGCAACAGCAGCGCGACGTCGAACTTCAACGTCACCATCAAGGACTCCGGCGCGCTGACCACCAGCGACTACGAAGTCACCTTCACCGACAGCACGCACTACACGGTGACCCGCTCCTCCGACGGCGCCAAGTTCCCGTCCGGGAACGGCACCTTCGACACCGCGACGAATCCCGCGCCGGTGGTCGATGGATTTTCCCTGCAGCTCACCGGCGGCAACGCCGCAGCGGGCGACACCTTCACCATCATTCCCACGCGTACCGCGGCCGGTTCGATCAGCACCTCGCTGACCGATGCCGGGCAACTGGCGTTCGCCGCGCCGCTGGCCGGCGTGGTCACCACCGGCAACTACGGTTCCGGGGCGATCACCCAGCCCACGCTGACCACCAAGATCGACATCACCGACCCCGTCGCCCAGGCCAACATGCAGGCGAGCCTGAAGAGCGGCATGCCGGTGAAGATGGTGTTCGACGCCGCCGGCGCCGGAACCCAGGGTTACAACCTCTACGATTCGGCCGGCAACAACATCGGCACCGGCACCATCGTGCCGGGCAACAACAACACCGTGACGGTCAACGTGGCGGCCAACCCGCCCAGCGTGCCCTCCGCGTTCAGCTTCGAGACGTCCATCAGCGGCAAGCCGGGTGCCGGCGACAGCTTCACCTTCTCGTTCAACGCCAATGGCACCGCCGACAACCGCAATGCGCAGAGCCTGCTGGACCTTCAGACCAAGGCCACCATCGGTTCCAGCGGCAGCAGCTCGGGCAAGAGTTTCGTCGCCGCCTACAGTTCGCTGATCGAGCAGGTCGGCGCCAAGACCAACCAGGCCAAGCTGGATGCCAGCGCGACCTCGGCGATCCTGACCCAGGCGAAGGGCAGCTGGGATTCCTATTCGGGGGTCAACCTCGACGAGGAGGCCGCCAACCTCATCAAGTTCGAGCAGTACTACAACGCGTCGTCACAGATCATCCAGATCGCGCGCAGTACCTTCGATACCCTGATCAACAGCTTTTAAGCGGAGGCTGAGAAATGCGTCTTTCCACCTCGCAGGTGTTCACCTCCAACGTCTCCGGTTACCAGAAAGGGTACTCGGAGATCGTCAAGACCCAGCAGCAGCTGTCCAGCGGCGTGCGCATCCAGACCCCGGCGGACGACCCGGTGGGCGCCGCGCGCCTGTTGCAGCTCGAGCAGCAAAGCTCCGAACTCGGCCAGTACAGCACCAACCTGACCACGGCAACCAACAGCCTGACCCAGGAGGAGGGCGTACTGACCTCCGTAACCAACGTGCTGCAGCGCGCCCGCGAGCTGGCGGTGCGCGCCGGTAACGGCTCGCTGTCGGACAACGACCGCACCTCGATCTCCAGCGAACTGGAGCAGATCCAGACCCAGCTGATGAACCTGATGAACAGCAAGGACTCCAGCGGGCAGTACCTGTTCAGTGGTTCCAACAGCGGCACCCAGCCCTACATCCAGAATCCCGATGGCACCTACACCTACCAGGGCGACCAGGGCGCGCTGGGCCTGCAGGTGGCCAGTTCGACGCGGATGTCGATCAACGACAGCGGCTGGAGCGTGTTCGAGAACGTCACCAACGCCAGTCGGACCTATTCGGATGCGCCCACCCGCGACTACACCGATCCGGACACCGGCGTGGCCGTGACCGGCCCCGTCGCCGCGGGCGATCAGCGCGTGTTCCTTTCCCAGGGGCTGGTGCAAAACGACAGCAAGTACAACGACAGCTTCCGCGCCGGCTCGCCGTACACCCTGGAGCTGGTCAGCAGCACGCAGTTCAGGATCACCGACAGCGCCGGCGTAGATGTCACGTCCGAGGCGTCCGCCACAAACGGCAGCTTCGATCCGACCGCGATCGACGGCAACACCGTGACCTTCCGCGGGGTCAGCCTTGAGCTGGACGTCGCCCTCAAGGAGAACGACAACTCCTCCGACACCTCGCTGGACAACCTGCTGACCGGCTACAGCTTCGACTTCGGCATGGCGCCCGACGAGTTCGCCGTGACCCGCAGCGCGACCAACACCTCCAGCGCGCAGATGACCGCCAGCGTCGCCAACCAGAGCACCTACACCACGCAGTTCCCGGCCAACGGCGTGATCGTCCAGTTCAGCAGCGCGACCGCGTACTCGGTGTACGCGCAGCCGATGAAGGCGGGCGATGCGGCAATTTCCACCGGCACCCTTGGCGCAGCTTTCCCGCAGACCATCACTGCGGGCGGCGTGGACATGACCATCAGCGCCGTGCCGGCCAACGGCGACCAGTTCACCCTGCAGCCCAAGTCGCAGGAAACCCAGGGCATCCTGGAAACCATCTCCAACCTGACCGCCGCGTTGAAGACGCCGACCTCGGGCGATACCGCGGCGCAGCTCGCCCTGCGCGACGCCGTCGCCTCGGCGATCACCAACCTCGACAAGGGTTCCAACCAGGTCCTCGCCACACAGGCCTCGATCGGCGCACGACTGAACACCATCGACGTGCTGAGCACCGAGAACGAAACCCTCTCCATCACCAACAAATCCACCCAGTCGGACATCCGCGACACCGACATGGCCGCCGCGACCACCCAACTGGTCCTGCAGCAAACCATGCTCGAAGCCGCCCAGGCCTCTTTCATCAAGATCAGCCAGCTGAGCCTGTTCGACAAGATGTAAGCCTTCGCCGGCAATTCCCTTCCTCGCTTACGAAAAAGCGCGCCCGAAACGGCGCGCTTTCGTTCGTTCTATGCTGTTTTGACGAGCAAGCCCGGTGGAAACAGGCATCAAGCTTGCAAACCTCAGGCACAACCTAAGCATCCGCCAAAAAACCGCCACGCGGTTGAGCGCATAGAGGCAGCGACGATGATGGAAGAGGCACAAGCCGTTCGGCAGCAAGCGTATGAGCATTTCAGCCAGGGCAACTTCGATGAGGCGCTGACGCTTTTCCGGCAACTGGAGAGCGAAGCGGAGGACGCCGAACTGGCGAACGACATTGCCGTCGTTCTCTACCGCCTGGGGCAGACGGAAAAGGCCGTCGAGAAGTTTCGTCATTCCCTGAGCCTGGGCGGCGGTGATTTCCTCGCGGTGAACGCGATCGAAATCCTCGACGAACAGGTGAAGAGCGCGGCCCTCAAGCCCGCTGCGCCCGCGCCCGCGCCCACGCCGATATCCGCCGTCTCATCCGCCTTCGCCGATCTGGGCCGCAGCCTGACCGGCCAAGCCCTCGAAATCTGGCGCAAGGACAGCCCGTACGCGCTGCACAGGGCCGCCGCCGCGCTGGAAGACGAGGAGTGGTTCAAGGTCATTCTGAAAAGCGTCGATGATCCCGTTCAGCTGGACCATTTTCTCCCCGGCTTCATCAGCGCGACCGATCAGGCGGTCTTCGTAGGATCTTCGGGCGGGGCGGCACTTCAGGAGGCAATGCGCTTCATGCGGGTCGTGCTCCGGTACGCCAGGACGAATGGCATCGCCTTCGACGACAAGACCAAGATCGCCGACTTCGGCAGCGGTTGGGGCCGCTACACGCGTTTCCTGCTCAAGTACGCCAGCCCGGACAACATCTACGGCCTCGAAGTGAACAGGGGCATGGTGGAACATTGTCGCAAGGCGTTCGGCCTGGGCAACTTCCTGAAAGTCGAGGCTTTCCCGCCCTGCGATCTGCGCGACGGGCTGCTCGATCTCACATTCGGCTACTCGGTGTTTTCCCACCTGGCGCCGGACTGCGCGAACGCCTGGATCGAAGAGTTCGCGCGTATTACCCGGCCGGGTGGCCTGGTCATGATGACGACCCAGGGGCGCTCGTTCATCGATTACTGCGCTGACATAAGACGGCGTAACGACCGTTCCAACGAGTGGTTCGTATCCCTCATCAATTCGTTCGTCGACGTTGAGGCGAGCTACCGGGATTACGACAACGGCGTGCTGCTGCATGCGGGCTTCGGCCAGTATGGTGGTACGTACGGCGAAACGCTGGTGCCGAAGGGGCATATCGAGAAGCACTGGCTGAAGTATTTCGACCTGGTGGATTTCGTCGACAGCCGTTCCTGTCTGCCCCAGGCGCTTTTCGTTCTGCGCCGCAATGAACGAGTATTCGAACATGCCTGATCGACATATGGCTTCATGGGCGGGTCGGGGCAGCCGCAAGGCGCCACGCAATGGGTATGAAAAACAGGTGGGCTGCCTTGACGTCCGGAGGAAACATGCGTCGCGATGAGTTGGATCCCTTGCCCTACGCGGAGGGCTATCCCAGTCTGCTTTCGGTGACGGGGCGGGTCGACATACACAGTCTGGCGGCGAAGTTCCTCTCCGACAGTCGCATCCATGGGGCCTATCTGGAATTCGGCGTCGGCAAGGGCCGCTCGGCGGTGTCGGCGCTGCGGGCCTATCGTCGTGAAAACGTGTGCGACCGCTACATCCTTTGCGATTCCTTCGAGGGCCTGCCCGAGCTGACCGGCGTCGACGTGGGCTCCCGCCAGTTCCAGCGCGGCGACTACGCGTTCGACCAGCCCGCCGTCGAGGCTTTCCTGGAACGCTACGGGGTGGCGGATGCCGCACCCGTCTCGTTCGTGAAAGGCTGGTTCGGACCCGATACTGCCGACGAAGTCACCTGTGCGCTGGGCGACTCACCGGTGGCCGTCATCCATGTCGATGTCGACCTCTACGAGTCCTGCAGCTGGGTGTTGCAGGCCGTCACCCGCCACGTGCGGCCCGGCGTGGTGATGCTGTTCGACGACTGGAACTGCTTCAACGCCTCCAACCGCTTTGGCGAGCGCCGGGCCACCGCGGAATGGCTGAATGCCAATCCCGGATTCGAATTGAACGAACTCTCATCCTACGGCTGGCACGGGCGTGCCTTCGTATTCGATTGCCTCTGAGCGAATGCTCGGTACAGGAGCCAGATATGTCCGGAAAAGTGGTCGCCATCATGCCCGCGAAGGGCAGCAGCGAACGAATCAAGAACAAGAACCTGGCCGTTCTGGACGGTGAGCACCTCTTCAAGAGAAAGCTTCGCCAACTGCTCGACTGCAAGGAGATCGACGAGGTCTATCTTGACACCGATTCGGACGAGCTGGCGGCGCTGGTCGATGATCTGCCCGTCAAGTTCCTGAAACGCCCGAGCGAGCTGGCGAGCAATCAAACCGACGGGCATGAGCTGTTCGCCTACGAATGCGCCCAGGTCGAGGCCGACATCTACATCCAGACGCTTTGCACCGCGCCCTTCGTCGATGCCGAGTGCATCGGCCGCGCGCTTCGCCAGTTGCGCGAGAGCGGGGCGGATTCGCTGATCGCCATCCGCAAGGAAAAGCAATACACCTGGGGGGAGGACGGCCCTCACTACGGCACGGGGCGCATTCCCAACAGCGTGGATCTGCCGCCCACCTACATCGAGGCGATGAGCCTGTACATGGTCAAGCGAGGTGACGCCCCCATCACCCGGCGTTTCACCGAGAAGCCGACGTTTTTCGAGCTCAGCCCCGAAGAAAGCCTGGATGTGAACTGGCCCGCCGACCTGCAGTTGGCCGAGACCGTCTCCGCCGGCAAGCGCGCCCAGGAGAACCTGGCGATGCAGGCGCTCAAACCCTTCCTGTCGTCCGCAATCCTCTCCGATATCACCCGGCAACTTGGGTTCGACTGCACGCTGCCGAAAGAGCTGAAGCCCAACATGGGCCGGCGCGTGTTCGGCCTGGCGAAGACCCTGCAGCTCGATCATTGCAAGCCCGGCGAGTCCTGGGAGGGCATCTATGACGCCCTGGGCAGTTACGAGTTCGTCCGTCCGGGCGATGTCATCGTGGTCAACAATCCGGTTCCGGACAGCGCCTATTTCGGCAACCTGAACGCTGGGCTCGCGTCCCGCGCCGGCTCGGTCGGCGCCGTCATCAACGGCCTGACCCGCGATGTGAACGCCGTCCGCAACCTGGATTTTCCGGTGTTCTCCCAGGGCCATTACTGCTCCGACATCAAGTATCGCGGGGTCGTCCGTTCGATGAACAAGCCGGTTCTGATCGGTGAAGTACGCGTGGCCAACGGCGACTACGTGTTCGGCGACGAAGACGGAATCGTCGTGGTTCCGCGGGAGAAATGGGCTGAGGTCAAGGCCGCCGTGCTGCAGGGCATCGACAAGGAGTGGCGCGTCGGCAGGGCGGTAGCGATGGGGCTTCCGGCCCAGGAAATCTTCAGTTCGATTGGGGAGTTTTGATGAATTTTCTGTACTACCTCGAACCCTTCATCGAACGGCAGAGGCCCTTTTGGAAAGCGGGCTGGCTGGACTTCGCGAAAACCTTCGCCAAACCGCTCAAGGAAGTGGGGGGCGATTTTCGCCTGTTGATCGGCGAGCCTCTGGAGTCGGAGGCGCTCAAGAGAGGGTTTGCCCGGGAAGAGCTGTATATCGCCGACTATCAGCCATTCATTGGCAAGGTCGGCCGCGATTATCTCGATATCACCTCCCGCTGGTACAACGGAGAGGACGGTGACGTCCTCGACGTATTCGCGGCGTATGCCGAGCGTCTTCTGGGCGACTACAAGCCCGATGTGATTTTTTCCTTTTCGCCCGCGCCGTTTCTGAAGGGAGTGTTCCCTGACGCGCAGATTCTGAACATCGAAGTGGGGATGTTTTCCCGCAAGCCCTTCCCGATGACGCTGTATTTCGATGCCTGCGGGATGTTCCGGGACAGCTACCTATGCCGACATGCCGCTGCGATCAACGCCTTTCGTGCCGGGCCGGAGGCGCTGCATTTCATTTCGCAACTGCGCGAACGCTATCTGGACGACGGACTCAGGAAGCTGCTGCCGATCGCCGAGGACATCTACGGCGAGCGGTTGAACGCGTTTTCCCGCAGCGTTCTGCTGCCGCTGCAGTTCTCCGACTATTACGCCTTCGACGCCAACTGCGAGTTCTCCTCGCAGTTCGATTACCTGCAGCACGTCCTGCGCAACGTATCTCCCGATATCGCGGTGGTGGTCACCGAGCACCCCGAGAACCCGGCGGTGACGGACGAGATTTACAGCTACCTGAAAGCCAGGCATCCCAACCTGATCTGGGATGCGCGCGGTCGTGATATCTACGCCTGCTCGCAGCTGGTCCTGCTGTTGTGCGATGCCGTCGTTACCGTCACCTCTTCGGTCGGCATGCATGCCCTGTTTTACCAGCGCCCGCTGATTGCGCTGGGTGACTCCTACATGACGCCGTTCGCCGATGCCCATCGCCTCGAATGCCTGGACGACGTTCTGGCCAAGGGCTTCGATGCGGCGCGTGATCATGCGTTGTACTGGCTGTTCAGCCATTACTACGTGTTGTTCGAATCGATCTACGACGGCGACTGGTTCAAGTCGTTCTGCCTGTCCGTAGGGCAGGGCGTTTTCGACGAGGAGCGTCCCGTCTACACGCTGGCGCAACTTCACGATGCCTATCTCACAGGTGACAAGCCGAACCTGGAAGGTGTCCTGCGTGGCAGCCTGGGGGAAAGCTCGACGCTCGCCGCGGTGGTGGCGAGCGCGGCGGTCGAAATCGACCGGCAGGCGCCCGAATCCAAGTCAACCGCGTTGGCCCCGGTGGCGCCCGGCAAGCCGGCTCCCAGGGCCGACGATCTGTTGCGCCTGATCGCATTCCATCTGCCGCAGTTTCACGCGATCCCCGAGAACGATACCTGGTGGGGCAAGGGGTTCACCGAGTGGGACAACGTCAAGCTCGGGCGGCCGTTGTTCGACGAGCATTACCAGCCGCATGTCCCTGCCGAGGACCTGGGCTACTACAACCTTCTCGATGTCGAAACCCTTCGTCGCCAGGCCGAACTGGCTCGCAGTCACGGCGTGTATGGCTTCTGTTTCTACTACTACTGGTTCGACAGGAAACGGCTTCTCGAAAAGCCCGTGGATTTGCTGTTGGCCAATCCGGACATCGATCTGCCGTTCTGCCTGTGCTGGGCCAATGAAAACTGGACCCGCCGCTGGGATGGCGGAGACAAGGAGATATTGATCGCGCAGAGCTACTCGCCGGAGTTGAGCGAGAAGTTCGCCGAAGACCTGATTCCGTACTTCTCCGATCCGCGCTACATCCGGGTCGAGGGCAAGCCGGTGCTTCTCGTTTATCGAAGCGACATCATCCCGGACCTCCAGACGACGCTCGAAACCTGGCGCCAGACCTGGCGGGACGCGGGGATTGGCGAGGCCTATCTGGTCGGCGTGGAAAGCTTCAAGTTCTTCTCCCCCAGCGAGGCTGGCTTCGACGCCAACTGCGAGTTCCTGCCGCACCAGGTCGATTTTTCCGTGCTCGCGCCGGAAGGCCCGTTGACGCACCCCCGGCAGCACATCCAGTCCATCGGCGATTACGAAAAGCTTGCCGACTTCTGGTCGTCCCGCCCTCGCGCGGAATACAAGCGCTTCCGCGGGCTGGTGCCGAGCTGGGACAACAGCGCGCGGCGCCGCAAGGGTGGGGCGACCATGCTGGTCAATGCGAGCCCCGAGGCCTACAAGGACTGGCTGGGCACTACGCTGAGAAAGACCCTGGAGGAATTCGAGGGTGACGAGCGTCTGGTCTTCATCAACGCCTGGAACGAGTGGGGCGAGGGCTGCCACCTCGAGCCCGACGTCAAGCACGGCCTGGCCTACCTCGAGGCAACCCGCGAGGCCGTCAACGAAGCCGCCAGCGTAGCCGGAGAGATAGCAGTGCGGCCCGATCCGGCGTTTGATTCGTTCGTAGCCGATTACGGGCATTGGGTCGCCGGCAGAACGCTGTCGGTCGGCGAGGCGGACAATCTGCCCGCCCGCATCGAAGGCTATGCAGCCGCCTTGCGCTTCGCTGTCGTCATCAGCGATCACGACGGCTCGCCGGAGCTTCTGGGTCGAACCCTCCGTAGCGTGGATGAGCAGTGCTATCACGCCGGGTCCATCATCGTGTTTTCCGCGCAGAGAAGGCCGGGCGAGCTGTCCGATCGTATCCTCTGGCTCGAGAGTGATTCCGTGTGGTCGGGAATCAACGACGTCATTCCGTCCGTCGAGGCCGACTGGTTCTATCTGCTGCGTGCGGGCGACGTACTGGACGCGCACGCACTGGTGTTGCTGAACGACCGCCTCAACGCCGAGCCCTCGTTATCGAGTATCTATGCCGATGAGGACGCGCTGGACGGCGCGCACTATCGCGATCCTTTCTTCAAACCGGATTTCAACCTCGACTTCCTGCGCAGCTATCCCTATTGCGGCCGCACGCTGGCTTTCGAGAAGGACGCCTTCCTGGCCGTCGGCGGATTCGATTCTTCCTTTGGCGAGTTGAGCCCGCACGATGTGATGTTCAGGTTGGTGGAAAACCGGGGGCTGGGCTCGATTGGTCATATCGCCGAAGTGCTGGTGCACTGCGACAGGCATATGGGGCATTGGCTGGCCGAGGATGAGGTGATCGCGAACGCACCGCGGCTGACGTCCAATCACCTGACTCGCCTGGGCATTGCCCACAGCATTACCCAGGGCGCCTTGCCGATGATCAATCGGGTGGCCTACCACAACGCCAGCCAGCCGCTGGTTTCCATCATCATTCCCACCCGCGACCAACTTCCCGTTCTGCAGCGCTGCGTCGAAAGCCTCATCGAGAAGACGCGGTATGCGAACTACGAACTGCTGATCGTCGACAACGCGAGCGAGACCCCCGAGGCCATCGCCTGGCTGGCCGGCATGGAGCAGCTCGGTAGCGACAAGGTGCGCATACTGCGTTATCCCAAGCCTTTCAATTATTCGGCGATCAACAACTTCGCCGCGGAGCAGGCGCGGGGCGAGTACCTGGTTCTGCTGAACAACGACACCGCGATCATAGAAGCCGGTTGGCTGGATGCCCTGTTGAACCACGCCCGGCGCCCTGAAGTGGGAATCGTCGGTGCGAAGCTTCACTTCCTGGATGGGACCATCCAGCACGGCGGCGTCGTTCTGGGCCTGGGTGGCCCTGCCGATCATCCGTTCATCGGGGAGCCGGCCGACGCTCCCGGCTACATGCATCGGCTGCTGGTCGATCAGAACTACACGGTGGTCACCGCGGCCTGCCTGATGATCCGTGCCTCGGTCTATGCCGAGGTCGGTGGCCTGGACGAAGACGATTTCAAGGTCTCGTACAACGATGTCGATCTTGGCCTCAAGGTGCGTTACGCCGGCTATCTGACGGTGTGGACGCCCTATGCGGTCCTGGTGCACGAGGGCAGCGTCAGCCAGAGGAATCTGGATTCGCAGTACGCGTCGTCGAAGAAGGAGCGTTTCAACAGCGAGCAACTGGCGATGTATGCCCGCTGGCTCCCGCAGATTGCGGAAGACCCCGCCTACAACAAGAACCTCACGCTGTACGCGGGAGGCTTTTCCCTGGCTGCCGAGAGCGAGCGATTCTATTGGCAGCCGTTCGCGGAGAAAGCCGTGCCGTCGATTCTGTGCCATGCCGCGGATGCGTATGGCGGCGGGCAGTACCGTGTTCTCCAGCCGTACAACGCGTTGGCGCAGGCGGGGCTCGCACAGGGCGGATACAGCCGCTATCTGCTGACGCCTGCACAGGTCGAGCGCTTCAAGCCGGACTCGGTGATCCTCCAGCGGCAGTTGCTGGAACCGCAGATCAACTACGTCAGCCGACTCAAGGCTTTCTCAACGGCGCTCAAGGTCTATGAGCTGGACGACTACATCATCGAACTTCCGCTCGGCAGCCAGCACCGTGCCGACTTTTCCCGTGAAGTCGTGCGTTCGCTGCGCAAGGTCCTTTCCCTGTGCGACCGTTTCGTCGTATCGACGGAGCCGCTGGCGGCGGCGTTGGCCGGCATGCATTCGGACATTCGCGTCGTCAGGAACACGCTCGCTCCCGAGTCGTGGAAAGGTTTGCAGGGGCAGCGCCGGTCGGGTCCGAAGCCCCGGGTGGGCTGGGCTGGCGGGCTCGGTCATGGCGGCGATCTGAAAATGATCGCCGACCTGGTCAGGGCGCTGGCTGGCGAGGTGGACTGGGTCTTCATGGGTATGTGCCCGGACGAGCTGTTGCCGTTCATGGCCGAGTACCACCCCGGTGTTCCGTTCGACCGCTATCCCGAAAGACTGGCAAGCCTCGACCTCGACCTGGCCCTCGCGCCGCTCGAGCAAAACCGCTTCAACGAGTGCAAGAGCAATCTTCGCCTGCTGGAGTACGGCGCCTGTGGTTTCCCTGTCGTCTGCAGCGATATCGAACCCTATCGGTGCGACCTGCCGGTGACGCTGGTGAAGAACCGCTACAAGGACTGGCTCAATGCGATCCGGGCACACCTGCAGGACCTGGATGCGGCGGCGGCGATGGGTGCGGCATTGCAGACCAAGGTGCGTACCGAATGGATGCTCGAAGGCGACAATCTGCTTGCATGGCGCAATGCCTGGCTGCCTGACTGAACCGTTAAAGTTTCGCGAGCCCGAACCGATAACCCGGATGCCTGAAGACGTGGCTCCGTGGTGATGTTCGGAGTCTCGCGAGGGCGGTCAAGCCCTACAGCAAAAAAGTTTTAAAAAACGTTAAAGCTTTCTGCCGGCACGACGATAAACATCACGAAAGCTCTCTAGGCCAATCCCGGCGGTTGCCAAGGCCGGGAGTCGTACAAGCCCACACCACGAGGTTCTCGTCATGGCTCTTACCGTCAACACCAACATTGCCGCACTGAATACCCAGAAGAACCTGAACAAGTCTTCTGACGCTCTGTCGACTACCATGCAACGTCTGTCCAGCGGCCTGAAAATCAACAGCGCCAAAGACGATGCGGCTGGCCTGCAGATCTCCAACCGCCTGACCAGCCAGATCAACGGCCTGGACGTAGCGGTCAAGAACTCCAACGATGGCATCTCCATCGCACAGACCGCCGAAGGCGCCATGCAGGAATCCACCAACATCCTGCAACGTATGCGTGAGCTGGCTCTGCAATCGGCCAACGGCTCGAACAGCGACGAAGACCGCAACTCCCTGCAGGCCGAGTACTCGCAGCTCACCACTGAACTGACCCGTATCGCCAGCACCACCACCTTCGGTGGTCGTAACCTGCTCGACGGCTCCTTCGGTACTTCCAGCTTCCAGGTCGGCGCCAACGCCAACGAAACCATCAACCTGACTCTGGGTAACGTTTCGGCCAACAAGATCGGTTCGCAGCAGGCTTCCGCCGACGCGGCCGTCGTCGCCAGCGGCTCGGCTGCCGGTGCAGGCACCATCACCGTTACTGGTGGCGGCAAGACCAAAGACGTTGATATCGAAGCCGGCGCATCCGCCAAGGACATCGCCAAGGGCCTGAACAACTCGATCACCGGCCTGAGCGCCACCGCTTCCACGACCGCTCAACTGAGCATCGACACCGGTAGCGGCGCGGCAACCAGCGGTGCTTCGTTCACCGTCAACGTCGGCACTGCCTCGGCGAGCATCGTGGGTGCCCATTCGACCTCCGACCTGGCCGACCAGCTCAGCTCGAACGCCTCGGCGTTGGGTATCTCCGTCAACTACAACGAAGAAAGCGGCGAGCTGTCGATCACCTCCAGCACCGGCGAGAACATCTCCTTCGACGTGGCCGCAGGCAACACGGCTTCCGCAGCGGGCGTGAAGGTCGCGGTGCAGGATTCCGACGGCGAGTTCGGTGCTGGGACTCAGGTGGCCGACGGCCAGACCGTCCGCGGTACCGTGGATCTGAACTCGGCCAAGGCTTACAGCCTCACCGACAAGACCGGTACTGTAGCGGCCACCGTGTTCGGTAGCGGCACCACCAAGTCCGAGCTGACCAGCGTCACCGATACCGACATCACCTCGGCTCGCGGCTCGCAGAAAGCGATCTCGGTCATCGACAAGGCGATCTCCAACATCGATGCCCAGCGTGCCGACCTCGGTGCCGTACAGAACCGCTTCGACAGCACGGTTTCCAACCTGCAGAGCATCTCCGAGAACTCCACGGCTGCACGTAGCCGCGTTCAGGACGCTGACTTCGCATCGGAAACTGCCGAGCTGACCAAGCAGCAAACTCTGCAACAAGCGTCGACAGCGATCCTGGCCCAGGCCAATCAGCTGCCGTCCGCTGTACTGAGCCTGCTCCAGTAATCGATACCAAATAGGGTGGAGGGGGAAGTGCATTGATGCCTTCCCCCTTTTCCCGTTGTGAGGTGATTTCCAAATGAACATCACGACTCCGAATGTGCAATATGTCCCGTCCACGACCACGTCCACGTCCGCTACGTCGGGCAAGACTTCGTCGGAGGCGGTAACCAGCGTGGCGACCGGGAAGGCCGAAAGCGCGGTGAGTGCGGATGAATCGATCGATCGTGGCGAGCTGGACTCGGCGGTAGCGAGCATGCAGAACTACGCCCAGTCGATTAAACGCAATCTGGATTTCCACCTCGACGACTCCAGTGGCCGTGTGGTCGTGCAGGTGGTCGCCAGCGACTCCGGTGAAGTGATTCGCCAGATTCCCTCGGAGGAAGCGCTGGAACTGGCGGCTAATCTGGACGGTATGCGCAGCTTGCTGTTTCGCGAACAGGCTTGATCTGGCGCGGTTTTTGCTAAAAGGGACGTATCAGCGCCACTAAAATGGCATAGGGGATAGCAACGATGGTGACTACAACTTCTACGACGGGAACGACGTCTACGCCGACGCCGGCTACCACCACCAGCTCGTCGTCCACCAAAACGTCGATCACCGGCCTGGGTTCCGGGCTGGATATCGATGCGCTGGTAGAAGCCACCGTCAATGCCGAAAAGGCGCCCAAGCAGGGGCAGATCGATCGCCTTACCGCGAAGACCGAAACCAGTTTGTCTGCCGTGGGCACCTTGAAGGCGGCAATGGAGGCCTTCGAGGCCTCGTTGACCGCGCTGACATCGAAGAGCACCAGCTTCGACGGGCTCAGTGCCAAGTCGTCCACCGAGACGGTCGCCACCGTCACTTCCAAGTCGGGTGCGGTGGAGGGTTCCTACGCGCTCAACGTCACCAGTCTTGCCACCGCCTCGAAGGTTGCTACCGCGAGTCTCAGTGGCGGCAGCGCCACCACCTTTGCGTCCGGTGGGAAGCTGAAGATCGACGTGGGTGACAATGCCCACTATTCGGTGAACGTGTCTGCTGGCGCCTCGCTGAGCAGCATCCGTGACTCGATCAACTCGCAGTTGTCTTCGAGTGCGGGTATCTCCGCGAACATCGTTACGGACTCCACGGGTTCACGCCTCGTACTGTCGTCGGAGACCACCGGCGAGAAGACCGACATCTTCATGTCTGGGACCGGCGATCTGGCCGCGCTGAATGTCAACGTCACGTCGACCACCGACGACGACGGCGTCACCACCGTGTCGCATAACCTGCAGAAACAGAGCGGTACCGGTGCCGGTTACATCACCCTTTCCGGGGATGCCAAGTTCACCCTCGACGGGCTGGAGATGTCCAGCTCGACCAACACCACGTCCGCCCTCAGCGGCTTGACCATCACCCTGAAGGGGAAGGGCGAGTCGACGATCTCGATGTCGACCAACACCGATGGCATCAAGTCGTCGGTGGAGACCTTCGTCAACGCCTACAACACCTTGATGACGGTGACCAACGCGCTCACCAAGGTCACCGTGTCCGCCGATGGCAGCACCACGGACGCAGGCGCTCTGGTCGGTGATGCGACGATGCGGACCATGATGAACTCGGTCCGCAGTGCAATGGTCCAGCCGTCCACGGGCAGTGGCAGCCTGAGCATCCTGGCCCAGCTGGGCGTATCGACGAACAAGGACGGCACCCTGAAGCTCGATGAGAAGGCATTGACCGCCGGCGTCGAAGCCAACTACGACTCGGTCAAGTCCTTTTTCACGGGAGACGACGGGCTGATTTCGCGTCTCGGCGATGTCACCTCGGTGTACACCGCCAAGGGTGGCCTTCTTGAAAGCAAGCAAAACTCGCTGCAGGGTACGCTCGACAAACTGGATGACCAGCAGGAATCGCTTGATCGGCGGATCGAGACGTTGCAGACCAGCCTCTACAAGAAGTACAACACCATGGATGCCCTGGTGGCCCAGCTCAACGCGACCAGCTCGAGCATTCTCGAAACGCTCAACGCGTTGAACAACAAGGACAACTGATGTCCCGGGGATACCACCCCACCCGCCACCTGAAACGGAGCACGCGTATCGGGGCATTTGCCGCGATCGGCACGCTCCGTACTGGCGTCGCCTTGTGTCTTCCCGCCCCGCTTTCTCCGAGCAAATTTGCGTTCCACGCTAAAGATTCCACCGGCTGACCCGATAACTAAATCAGAAGGTTTCATTCGTCTCATTTAGGAGCCGCCGGCATGTACTCAGCCTCTGCCCTCAGGAATTACCAGCAAGTCAGCACCCAGTCGCAACTGGCTGAAGCAAGTCCTCACCGTCTGATCCAGATGCTCTACGAGGGAGCTTTGGACCGGATCGCCCAAGCCCAGGGTGCCATGGCGCGCGGGCAGACCGGGGAGAAAGGCGCGCTGATCGGAAAGGCCATCAATATCATCAATGGCCTGCGTCAGGCACTGGACAAGGACAAGGGCGGCGAGTACGCCGACAATCTCGAGGGCCTGTACGAATTCATGAGCCAGCGTCTGCTTCAGGCCAACCTGAAGAACGACCCCACCTCCCTGGAACTGGTTTCTTCCCTGCTGCGCAAGGTCAAAGATGGCTGGGACGGCATCGCGCCGGCTCCTGCTCCCATTCAAGGTGCGTGATCATGAACACTGCCGTTAAGCGTCTCGAAACTACCGGTATAGCTTTGCGGGATGCGCTGACCAATCAGGATTGGGCGGCTATCGGCTTGCTCGATCAGCAGTGCCGCGAAGCGGTCGATGACGCCATGCGCGAAGTCGAGCGCGACAGCGACCTGAAGATGACGCTGCAGGACATCCTGGCGATCTACCGTGATCTGGTCACTTCCTGCAGAAGCGTGCGAGAGCGCCTCGGCGAGGAAATGGCGCAGGTCAACAAGGCCCATCAGGGCGCCAAGATATACAAGATGTTTGGCTGAGACCTCGCTGGTGAAGTGACACAAAGCAAGCCTGAGTCAAATCCAGGCTTTTTTTGTGCCATAAATTTGACTGGCGACCGTTTTTTGACTTTACTAGCGGCATATTGCTACCGCGTTAGAGCCGTGTGGCCTTTTCTCCGTCCGACCTAGAAGCCAACCTCTATGTGGCGTGAAACCAAGATTCTCCTGATTGATGACAATGACGACCGTCGTCGCGACCTGGCGGTCATCCTCAATTTTCTTGGCGAGGACCACCTGGCCTGTCGCAGCCAGGAGTGGCGGGACTGCATCGCACCGCTGAACTCCAGTCGGGACGTGCTTGGCGTACTGCTCGGCGAAGTCAGCGCCAAGGGCGGTAGCAGCGAGCTGCTCAAGCAGATCGGTGCCTGGGACGAGTTCCTCCCGGTGCTGATGATCGGAGAGTCGCTCGCCGCGGATTGCCCCGAAGAGCTGCGCCGCCGCGTGCTGGCCTCGCTGGAGATGCCGCCCAGCTACAACAAGCTGCTCGACTCGCTGCACCGCGCCCAGGTCTATCGCGAAATGTACGACGAGGCCCGCGAGCGGGGCCGTCAGCGCGAGCCGAACCTGTTCCGTAGCCTGGTGGGCACCAGTCGCGCCATCCAGCACGTGCGGACGATGATGCAGCAGGTCGCGGACACCGAGGCCAGCGTGCTGATCCTCGGCGAGTCGGGCACCGGCAAGGAAGTGGTCGCGCGCAACCTGCATTACCATTCCAAGCGTCGCGAAGGGCCGTTCGTGCCGGTCAACTGCGGGGCGATCCCGGCGGAGCTGCTGGAAAGCGAACTGTTCGGCCACGAGAAGGGCGCGTTCACCGGTGCCATCACCAGCCGGGCGGGGCGCTTCGAGCTGGCCAACGGGGGCACGCTGTTCCTCGATGAAATCGGCGATATGCCGCTGCCGATGCAGGTCAAGCTGCTGCGCGTGCTGCAGGAGCGCACCTTCGAGCGAGTCGGCAGCAATAAGACCCAGAGCGCCGATGTGCGCATCATCGCGGCCACCCACAAGAACCTCGAGAAGATGATCGAGGAGGGCAGCTTCCGCGAGGACCTGTACTACCGCCTCAACGTCTTCCCCATCGAGATGGCACCGCTGCGCGAGCGCGTCGAGGACATTCCGCTGCTGATGAGCGAGCTGATCTCGCGCATGGAGCACGAGAAGCGCGGCTCGATCCGCTTCAACTCTGGCTCGATCATGTCGCTGTGTCAGCACGACTGGCCGGGCAATGTCCGCGAGCTGGCCAACCTGGTGGAGCGCATGGCGATCATGCATCCGTACGGGGTGATCGGCGTTTCTGACCTGCCGAAGAAATTCCGCTACGTCGACGACGAGGACGAGAACCTCACCGCCAGCCTGCGCGAGGAACTCGAAGAGCGTGCCGCGCTTACCAGCCAGCTTCCGGTGGGCATCGACTCCGGCAGCATGCTTCCGCCGGAGGGTCTGGACCTCAAGGATTACCTGGGCAACCTCGAGCAGGGTCTCATTCAGCAGGCGCTGGACGACGCCAACGGCGTGGTCGCACGCGCCGCCGAGCGCCTGCGCATCCGCCGCACGACGCTGGTGGAGAAAATGCGCAAGTACGGCATGAGCCGCCGCGAGGATGAAGACGAGGGCTGACGCGCTTCTCGTCTCTCATGCCCGCTTCACGGGTTTCCCTTCCAAAAGTTTGACGCCCGCTTCTCAACTCATTGAAAAGCGGGCTGTTTTTTTATGGGCACGGGGATTGCTATTCGTCTCTCAACACGACCGTTCTCTGACGGTCGCCACGCGAGAGATTCACATGAAGCCAGTCGCCCAGAGCGCCGCTATCGACCCCGTTCCGCCGAGCGATCGCTCCGCCGATGAGCTCGGCCGGGCGTATGCGTTGTTCGAGCAGATGTCCGAACGGCTCAGCGACTCCTACGAATCGCTGCAGGCCCGCGTCGATCAGCTCACCGGCGAACTGGAACTGATCAGCGCCCAGCGCATGCAGGAACTGGCGGAAAAGGAGCGTCTGGCGCAGCGTCTGCAGAGCCTGCTCGACCTGCTTCCCGGCGGGGTCGTGGTCATCGACGGCCAGGGCCTGGTCCGCGAAGCCAATCCGGTCGCCGGGCAACTGCTCGGCCAGCCGCTGGTCGGGGTGCTCTGGCGCCAGGTGATCGTCCGCTGCTTCGCGCCGCGCCAGGACGATGGCCATGAAGTGTCGCTCAAGGATGGCCGGCGGCTGTCCATCGCGACGCGTTCGCTGAATGGGGAGCCGGGCCAGCTGGTGCTGCTCACCGACCTTACCGAAACCCGCCGCTTGCAGGACCAGTTGGCCCGCCACGAGCGGCTTTCCGCGCTCGGCCGGATGGTCGCCTCGCTGGCGCATCAGGTGCGTACGCCGTTGGCGGCGGCGATGCTCTATGCCAGCCATCTGAACGAGCGCGTGCTGCCTCCCGAGCAGCAACAACGTTTCGCCGGGCGTCTCAAGGAACGGCTGCATGAGCTGGAGCACCAGGTCCGCGACATGCTGGTGTTCGCCCGTGGCGAGCTGCCGATGACCGATCGACTGGCACCGGTGGCGTTGTTCGACGCGTTGCGCCGCGCCGCGGAGACCCATATCGATGGGATGAATGTGCGCTGGCAGTGCGACGCGCGGGTGGGCGAACTGTTGTGCAACCGCGACACCCTGGTCGGCACGGTGATCAACCTAATCGAGAACGCTCTCCAGGCCGCCGGGCGCGGTGTCGCCCTGAAGATTCACCTGTACGTGCGCGGCGACCGCCTGCGCCTGTGTGTCAGCGACAACGGCCCTGGCATCGATGCGTCGACCCTGGCGCGACTGGGCGAACCGTTCTTCACCACCAGGACCACCGGCACCGGGCTCGGGCTGGCGGTGGTCAAGGCCGTGGCGCGTGCGCATCGCGGCTCGCTGCAACTGCGTTCGCGGGTTGGCTTCGGTACCTGCGCAATTCTCGATCTGCCGCTGATCGCTGCGGCGCCCACTGCTTTTCCGGAGTGACCATGACCGCGAACATCCTGCTCGTCGAAGACGACCGCGCCCTGCGCGAGGCCCTGGCCGACACCCTGGCGCTGGCCGGTCACGATTTCGTCGCCGTGGACTGCGCCGAAGCGGCGCTCGCCGCGCTGCACGAGCACGCCTTCAGCCTGGTGCTGAGCGACGTGAACATGCCGGGCATGGATGGCCATCACCTGCTCGGTCTCATCCGTTCGCGCTATCCGCAATTGCCGGTGCTGTTGATGACCGCCTACGGCGCCGTCGAGCGCGCGGTGGACGCAATGCGCCAGGGCGCCGTCGATTACCTGGTCAAGCCGTTCGATTCGAACACGCTGCTGGAGCTCGTCGGGCGCCACGCGCTCGGCCGCCCTGGTGTCAGCGACGAAGGTCCGGTCGCACTGGAGCCGGCCAGCCTGCAACTGCTCGACCTGGCGGCCCGTGTGGCCCGCAGCGACTCGACGGTGATGATCACCGGCGAATCCGGCACCGGCAAGGAGGTGCTGGCACGCTACATCCACCAGCAGTCGCCGCGTGCCGCCAAGCCGTTCATCGCGATCAACTGCGCGGCGATTCCCGACAACATGCTCGAGGCCACGCTGTTCGGCCATGAGAAGGGTTCCTTCACCGGCGCGGTCAGCGCACAGCCGGGCAAGTTCGAGCTGGCGGAGGGCGGGACCCTCCTGCTCGACGAGATTTCCGAAATGCCGCTTGGCCTGCAGGCCAAACTGCTGCGGGTGCTGCAGGAGCGCGAAGTGGAACGCGTCGGTGCGCGCAAGCCGATCGCCCTGGACATCCGCGTGCTCGCCACCAGCAACCGCGATCTACAAGCGGAAGTAGCGGCGGGGCGCTTCCGTGAAGATCTCTACTACCGGCTCTCGGTATTTCCGTTGGCCTGGCGCCCGCTGCGCGAACGGATCGCCGATATCCTGCCGCTGGCCGAACGCCTGCTCGGCAAGCACGTCAAGAAAATGAACCATGCCGCCGTGCGCTTCTCCGAGCAGGCGCGCTCCTGCCTGACCGCGCACCCCTGGCCGGGCAACGTGCGCGAACTGGACAACGCCATCCAGCGCGCGCTGATCCTCCAGCAGGGCGGCATCATCCAGCCGCATGACCTGTGCCTGACCTCGCCCATCGGCTATGCCCCGGTGCCGGTGCCGGTGCCGGTGGCCGCGCCAATGCTGGTCAGTCCGCCGCCCGCCGCGGCGCAGGCCGCTGGCGACCTGAGCGAAGACCTGCGCCGGCGGGAGTTCAAGATGATCATCGAGACGCTGCGCTGCGAGCGCGGCCGACGCAAGGAGGCGGCGGAGCGCTTGGGGATCAGCCCGCGCACCCTGCGCTACAAGCTGGCCCAGATGCGCGACGCCGGGATGGATGTGGAGGCTTATCTCTACGCCAGCTGAGGTCGTCCGCAGCATCCCGCCAGTAATCCGCCGGCGGCGCGTCCAACTGTCGAACCCGTCGAGCGTCTCGACGGATTTCGTTCGCGCGGGTATCGAAAAACTGACCTGATGAAAGCGCCTGCATCGCTGCAGGCCACGTCTCCCGCGCGCCTCAGCCCGTATGCCAACGCCGTTCAGGTTTTGGCACCCTAGTTGCAATCTCCTGTTCAAGAAGCCGCCAAGCGTCAAAAAAGCTGCGGAAGCCGGAGAGTGCGATGAGCCAGGGTATTGAATTCAATCGACTGATGCTGGAAATGCGTTCCATGCAGACGGAAGCGATGGCCCGCGCCAAACCGGCGGCCAGCGAGCCCGCCGCAGTGGGCGCGCCAAGCTTCGCCGACATGCTCGGTCAGGCCGTCGGCAAGGTGAATGAAACCCAGCAAGCCTCCAGCCAGCTTTCCAATGCGTTCGAGATAGGCAAGAGCGGAGTGGACATCACCGACGTGATGATCGCATCCCAAAAGGCGAGCGTTTCTTTCCAGGCCATGACCCAGGTGCGTAACAAACTGGTTCAGGCGTATCAAGACATCATGCAGATGCCGGTTTAAGGGCAGGTAGGATCAAGACATGGCCGATGCTGTTATGAACGTTCCCGCCCGCAACCCCGCCGACGCTTCGGAGCCTAAGAAGCCGCTGCTGGGTCTCGCCTTCCTCAGCAACCTGTCGCAGATGAGCATGCTGCGCCAGATCGGGCTGCTGGTTGGTCTGGCCGCCAGCGTGGCCATCGGCTTCGCCGTGGTGCTCTGGTCGCAACAGCCTGACTACCGCCCGCTGTACGGCAGCCTGACCGGCATGGACGCCAATCAGGTGATCGAAGCGCTGACCACCGCCGACATCCCCTACAAGATCGAGCCGAACTCCGGCGCGCTGCTGGTCAAGGCCGACGACGTCGCCCGCGCCCGCATCAAGCTGGCCGGCGCCGGCATCCAGCAGACCGACGGCAACGTCGGCTTCGAGATCCTCGACAAGGAGCAGGCCCTCGGCACCAGCCAGTTCATGGAAGCGACCAACTATCGTCGCGGCCTGGAAGGTGAACTGGGCCGTACCGTCGCCAGCCTCAACAACATCAAGGCTGCCCGTGTGCACCTGGCGATCCCGAAGAGCTCGGTATTCGTTCGTGACGAGCGCAAGCCGACCGCTTCGGTGCTGGTCGAGCTGTATCCGGGGCGCAGCCTCGAGCCGAGCCAGGTGATGGCGATCGTCAACTTGGTCGCCACCAGCGTGCCGGAGCTGAGCAAGTCGCAAGTCACTGTCGTCGACCAGAAGGGCAACCTGCTGTCCGACCAGCAGGAGCTGTCCGAGCTGTCGATGGCCGGCAAGCAGTACGACTACAGCCGCCGCATGGAAAGCATGTTCACCCAGCGCGTGCAGAACATCCTCCAGCCGGTGGTCGGTAACGGCCGCTACAAGGCCGAAGTCTCCGCCGACGTCGATTTCAGCGCGGTGGAATCCACCTCCGAAACCTTCAACCCGGATCAGCCGGCGCTGCGCAGCGAGCAATCGGTCAACGAACAACGCAGCACCAGCTCCAGCAGCGGTGGCGTGCCGGGCGCGCTGTCCAACCAGCCTCCGGGCCCCGCCAGCGCACCGCAGCAGACCGGCCAGGCCGCTGCCGCACCCGCCGGCCCGATTGCTGCCGGCCAGCCGCTGCTCGACGCCAATGGCGCACAGATCATGGACCCGGCCACCGGTCAGCCGATGCTGGCGCCGTTCCCGGCTGACAAGCGCGAGCAGGCTACCCGCAACTACGAGCTGGACCGTTCCGTCAGCTACACCAAGCAGCAGCAGGGCCGTCTGCGCCGTCTGTCGGTTGCGGTCGTACTGGACGACCAGATCAAGGTCAACCCTGAGAATGGCGAAGTTACCCACACACCGTGGAACGCCGACGAACTGGCGCGCTTCACCCGCCTGGTGCAGGACGCCGTAGGCTTCGACGCCAGCCGTGGCGACAGCGTGAGCGTGATCAACAACGCCTTCGCTCCGGACACCGGCATCGAGGCCATCGACATTCCGTGGTACGAGCAGACCTGGTTTAGCATGTTGATGAGCACGCTCAAGCAACTGTTCCCGGCACTGCTGATCATGGTCCTTGTGTGGTTCGTCCTGCGTCCGGTGCTGAACAACATCAGCGGCGGCGGCAAGGGCAAGGAGCTGGGCGCCTTTGGTGCCGCGGGTGGCGTAGCCGGAGGCTTGAACGGTGGGCTTGAAGGTGAGCTGTCGGACGATCGCGTTAGCCTCGGTGGCCCGCAGAGCATCATGCTGCCGAGCCCGTCCGAGGGTTATGATGCGCAGCTCAACGCCATCAAGAACCTTGTGGCCGAAGACCCGGGCCGTGTCGCCCAGGTCGTGAAAGACTGGATCAACGCCGATGAATGAGCGCGCCCCCACCAAGCTGAACAAGGTCGACAAGGCAGCCATCCTGCTGTTGTCCCTGGGTGAAACCGACGCCGCGCAGGTGTTGCGTCACCTCGGACCGAAGGAAGTGCAACGCGTCGGCATGGCCATGGCGCAGATGCGCAACGTGCACCGCGAGCAGGTCGAGAAGGTGATGGGCGAGTTCGTCGACATCGTCGGCGACCAGACCAGCCTCGGCGTCGGCGCCGACGGCTACATCCGCAAGATGCTGACCCAGGCGCTGGGCGAGGACAAAGCCGGCAGCCTGATCGACCGGATTCTCCTCGGTGGCAGCACCAGCGGTCTGGACAGCCTGAAGTGGATGGAGCCGCGCGCCGTGGCCGACGTGATCCGCTACGAGCACCCGCAGATCCAGGCGATCGTGGTCGCCTACCTGGACCCCGACCAGGCCGGCGAAGTGCTCAGCCACTTCGACCACAAGGTGCGCCTGGACATCATCCTGCGCGTTTCCTCGCTGAACACCGTGCAGCCGGCGGCGTTGAAGGAGCTCAACCAGATTCTCGAGAAGCAGTTCTCCGGCAGTTCGAACACCTCGCGCGCTACCATGGGCGGCGTGAAGCGTGCGGCCGATATCATGAACTACCTGGACAGCTCGTCCGAGGGCCAGTTGATGGATTCGATCCGCGAGATGGACGAAGACCTGTCCTCGCAAATCGAGGACCTGATGTTCGTCTTCGACAACCTGGCCGACGTCGACGACCGCGGCATCCAGGCGCTGATGCGCGAAGTCTCGTCCGACGTGCTGGTCCTGGCGCTCAAGGGCTCCGACGAGGCGATCAAGGAAAAGGTCTTCAAGAACATGTCCAAACGCGCTGCCGAGTTGCTGCGCGACGACCTGGAAGCGAAGGGCCCGGTGCGCGTCAGCGACGTCGAGACCGCGCAGAAAGAAATTCTTACCATTGCCCGCCGGATGGCCGAAGCCGGGGAAATCGTCCTGGGTGGCAAGGGCGGCGAAGAGATGATCTAAATGGCGAAGGAAGAGCCCAGCGACCTGATCCGCGCGCGCGACGTTCGTGGCAGTGGTTTCGAGAGCTGGTCGCTGCCCAGTTTCGACCCGCCGCCGCTGCCGGGCAGCGAGCCCGCGGTGCCGGAGCCGAGCGAGGAGAGCGCGCAGAACCTGATCGAGGACATCTCCGATCAGGCCGTCAAGCCGCTGACGCTCGACGAACTCGAGGCGATCCGCCAGGACGCCTACAACGAAGGCTTCGCCACCGGCGAGAAGGACGGCTTCCATTCGGGCCAGATCAAGGCCAAGCAGGAGGCCGACGCGCTGCTGAACGTCAAGCTCGAACGGCTCGAACAGCTGATGTCACAGCTGTTCGAGCCCATCGGTGAGCAGGACCAGCAGCTCGAGGCTACGCTCGTGGAAATGGTCGGCCACGTCGTTCGCCAAGTCATCCAGCGCGAGATGGTGACCGATTCCAGCCAGTTGCGCCAGGTCGTCCGCGAGTCCCTCAAACTGCTGCCGATGGGTGCCGAGAACGTACGTATCCATGTCAATCCGCAGGACTTCGACCTGGTCAAGGCGTTGCGCGAACGCAACGAGGAGAAGTGGCGGATTCTGGAAGACGAGAACCTGCTGCCCGGAGGCTGCAAGGTGGAAAGCGAGCACAGCCAGATCGACGCCAGCATCGAGACGCGCCTGGCCCAGGCAATGAACCAGATTTTCGAACACCAGCGCGAGCAGAAGGTGCACCCGCCGGCTGCCGATGTCGCCGTCGACCTGAGCACGCCCGATGCGTCTTGAGCGCACCAGCCTCGCCCGGCGTCTGGCAGGCTATGTCGAGGCCGTGCAGCTTCCCAGCCAGCCGCTGGTGGAAGGGCGTCTGCTGCGAATGGTTGGCCTGACCCTCGAAGCCGAGGGGCTGCGCGCCGCCATTGGCAGTCGCTGCCTGGTGATCAATGACGGCAGCTACCAGCCGGTCCAGGTGGAAGCCGAGGTCATGGGCTTCTCCAACGGCAAGATCTACCTGATGCCCGTTGGCAGCCTGGCCGGTATCGCGCCCGGTGCCCGCGTGGTGCCGATGCCCGATACCGGCCGCCTGCCGATGGGCATGAGCATGCTCGGCCGCGTGCTCGACGGCGCCGGCAACGCCCTGGACGGCAAGGGCCGGATGAAGGCCGAGGACTGGGTGCCGATGGACGGCCCGATCATCAACCCGCTCAATCGCGAGCCCATCCATGAGCCGCTGGACGTCGGCATCCGCTGCATCAATGGCCTGCTCACCGTGGGTCGCGGCCAGCGCCTCGGCCTGTTCGCCGGCACCGGCGTGGGCAAGAGCGTGCTGCTGGGCATGATGACGCGCTTCACCGAGGCCGAGATCATCGTCGTCGGGCTGATCGGCGAACGTGGCCGCGAGGTGAAGGAATTCATCCAGGAGATCCTCGGCGAGGAAGGCCTCAAGCGCTCGGTGGTGGTGGCTTCGCCGGCGGACGAAGCGCCGCTGATGCGTCTGCGCGCGGCGATGTACTGCACGCGCATCGCCGAGTACTTTCGCGACAAGGGCAAGAACGTCCTGCTGCTGATGGATTCGCTGACCCGTTTCGCCCAGGCCCAGCGCGAGATCGCCTTGGCCATCGGCGAGCCGCCGGCGACCAAGGGTTATCCGCCCTCGGTGTTCGCTCGTCTGCCCAAGCTGGTCGAGCGGGCCGGTAACGCCGAGGCCGGCGGCGGCTCGATCACTGCCTTCTACACCGTGCTCTCCGAGGGCGACGACCAGCAGGACCCGATCGCCGACTCGGCGCGCGGGGTCCTCGACGGTCACTTCGTGTTGTCCCGGCGCCTGGCGGAAGAGGGCCACTACCCGGCGATCGACATCGAAGCCTCCATCAGCCGGGTGATGCCGCAGGTGGTCAGCCCCGAACACCTGCGCAACGCCCAGCGCTTCAAGCAGCTGTGGTCGCGCTACCAGCAGAGTCGCGACCTGATCAGCGTCGGCGCCTACGTCGCCGGCGGCGATCCGGAGACCGACATGGCCATTGCCAAGCAGCCGCTGATGGTCGCCTACCTGCGCCAGGGCCTGCGCGAAAGCAAGAGCCTGGAGCAGGCGTCGGCGAACCTGGCTGCGGTTCTGCAGGCCGGCAAGGGCTGATAGATGGCGCAGAGCAGAGCGGCCCGGCTGGTGCCGGTGGTGGACATGGCGGAAAAGGCCGAGCGCGAGGCCGCGCGCATGCTTGGCCGCTGCCAGACGCAGCTCGGCCAGGTGGAAAACCAGCTCAACGAACTGCACCGGTATCGCGGCGACTACCAGAAGCAACTGGTCAATCAGGGGCAGCAGGGCGTTTCCGGGCAATGGCTGATCAACTACCAGCGCTTTCTTTCGCAGCTGGAAACGGCGGTCGCCCAGCAGCAGCGCAACGTCGATTTTCACCGCGAGAACCTGCGCAAGGCGCGTGACGCCTGGCAGGCCTGCTACACGCGCCTCGAAGGGCTGCGCAAGCTGGTCCAGCGCTACATCGAGGAAGCGCGGGCGGCGGACGAGAAGCGCGAGCAGAAGCAGCTCGACGAGCTTGCCGCCCGGCTGTCCGCGCGGCGTACCGACTGACTGCGGTTGCTCCCCTGGCGAGTCGGTGCTACATCTTGATCAGGCGCCGCCTGCAGTCTTTCCCGGCGCATAAGGAGAATTCATGGCTATAACCTCGCAAGCCTCCGATGACGGTCAGGAGCTGACCATCCTCATCCAGGGGCGTTTCGATTTCGGTGCCCACCAGGAATTCCGCGACGCCTACGAACGCATAAGCACCTCGCCCAAGCGCTACGTGATCGACCTCAAGGGTGCGACTTATCTGGACAGTTCCGCGCTCGGCATGCTGTTGCTGCTGCGCGATCACGCCGGCGGCGAGAGTGCCGCGATCAGCCTGATCAACTGCAGTCCGGACGTGCGCAAGATCCTCACCATCTCCAATTTCGAACAGCTCTTCCGGATCAGTTGAGGCGGTATGTCTGAGCGGTTGTCGGTCCTCATCGCGGAGGATAACGCCGCCGATCGCCTGCTGCTCTCGGCCATCGTCACCCGCGAGGGCCATCGCGCGCTGACCGCCGCCGACGGGCAGGAAGCCCTGGAGCTGTTCTGCCGCGAACGGCCGCAGCTGGTGCTGATGGACGCGCTGATGCCGGTGATGGACGGCTTCGAGGCCGCGCGGCTGATCAAGCTCGCCGCTGGCGAGACGCTCGTCCCGATCATCTTCCTCACCTCCCTGACCGAGAACGACGCCCTGGTGCATTGTCTCGAGGTCGGCGACGATTTCCTCGCCAAGCCCTACAACCGGGTGATCCTCGGCGCCAAGATTCGCGCGATGGACCGCCTTCGCCGCCTGCAGCAGACGGTGCTGGAGCAGCGCGACCTGATCGCCAAGCACAACGAACACCTGGTTGCCGAGCAGCGCGTGGCCAAGGCGGTGTTCGACAAGGTCGCGCACTCGGGCTGCCTGAACGCGCCCAATATCCGCTACCTGCAATCGCCCTACGCGCTGTTCAACGGCGACCTGATGCTCGCCGCGTACAAACCCTCTGGCGGCATGCATGTGCTGCTCGGCGACTTCACCGGCCACGGACTGCCCGCGGCGATCGGGGCGATGCCGCTGGCGGAGGTGTTCTACGGCATGACCACCAAGGGCTACGGGCTTGCCGACATCCTTCGCGAGGTGAATGCCAAGCTCAAGCGCATCCTCCCGGTCGGGGTGTTCTGCTGCGCGACGCTGATCAACCTGAGTTTCCACCGGCGCGTGGTCGAGGTGTGGAACGGCGGCCTGCCGGACGGCTACCTGCTGCGCGGCGGGAGCAACGAACGTATTCCGCTGGTTTCCCGTCACCTGCCGCTCGGCGTGCTGGAGCCGGCGGTGTTCGACGAGAAGTACGAGGTCTACCCACTGTTGGAGGGCGACCGTCTGCTGCTGCTGTCGGATGGGCTGCTGGAGACGCGCAATCATGCCGGCGAGCTGTTCGGCGAACAGCGCCTGCTGGACCTGATGGCGGCGAACGAGCAGCGCGGCCAGCTGTTCGACGAGGTGCAGCAGGCCCTGAGCGCCTTCCGCGGCGAAACCCAGGACGACGTCAGCCTGATCGAACTCAGCCTGATTGAGGAGGCGAGGTCCTCGCCGTTGACGTTCTCCAACGACGGTAACGACACGCCACTGGACTGGTCGGCCTGTTTCGAATTCCGCGCGGAAACCCTCAAGCACTTGAACCCGCTGCCCTACCTGCTGCAACTGCTGCTGGAGGTGCAGGGCCTGCGCCCTCAGGTCGGGGCGCTCTACACCGTGCTGGTCGAGCTCTACTCCAACGCCCTGGAGCACGGCGTGCTGCGCCTGGACTCGTCGCTCAAGCGCGACGTGCAAGGCTTCGCCCAGTACTACGGCGAACGCCGGGAGCGGCTCGCCCGGCTGGAGGAAGGCTTCGTGCGTTTTCACCTGGAGCTGCGCCCCGAGCACGGAGGCGGGCGCCTGATCATGCGGGTCGAGGACAGCGGCGGCGGATTCGACCTGGCGGCGGCCAGGGCCTGCGAGCAATCCACTGAACAACTGCACGGGCGTGGCTTGAAACTGGTCAGCCAACTGGCCGAGAAGAGTGACTGGGAGAACGATGGACGGGGCGTCAGCGTGGAATTTTCCTGGTCCGCTCAGGCATAATTCCCACCCCTTGATCATGGAGTGAGCAAGTGTCAGACGCGCATCTCGACGGTACTGTCCTCGCTTCACTGCAGGACCTCATGGAAGCCGAGTACCCGGTTCTGCTGGATACCTTTCTGGCCGATTCCGAAGAGCGCGTGCGCCTGCTGGCCGGGGCTTTGCAGGTCAAGGATGCGCAGCTCCTGCGTCTGACCGCGCATAGCTTCAAGGGCAGCTGCAGCAACATGGGCGCCCTGTCGCTGGCGGACCTGTGCAAGCAGCTCGAAGACCAAAGCGAGCGGCAGTCGTTTGACAGCGCCGCCGTTCTGGTCGAGCAGATCAACCGTGAATTCGCCATTGTTCGCATCCTGATGAAGTCGGAGCGTCAACGTTTTCGCGGTTGAGTGACTGCGAAGACCCTTCTCCCGACGCAAAGCCGCGTAAACCGGCGCTTTACCAAAGCTGGCCCCTAACTTGCTTATTTCAGGCACGACCCATCCGAGCGGAGAGTGCCCCATGTCCGTCGCCCCCGATCTGCTTCTTCAGTCCGCGTCCGATACGCGGATGAAGTTGCCCGCGGTGAAAGCCCCGGTAAAGACCGACGACACCAGCAAGCGCGAGGCTTCCAGCTTCGCCGACGTCTATGCCAAGGAACGCCAGCCCAAGTCCGCTGACCGCAGCGACGCGCCTGCGAAGGCGCGCCATGAGAAGGCCGCGGACAACAAGCGCAACGACGCGCGTGACGACACGACCGCCAAGGCAAAGCCGGAGGTTGCCGATAGCGGCAAAGCCTTGCCGAGCAAGAAGGCGGTTGACGACGCGGAACCAACCGATGAGCAGGGGCAGGCGACTGACCAGCCGACCGGCCAGCCGATCGACCCGCTGGTGCTGATGGGCCTGGTGCCGCAGCCCGTCGTTCCGGCGGTGCCGGAGCCGGCCGTGGAGGCGCCTGCCGTACTGGCGACGGACGTTGCCGCCGTCGAGGTGCCGGCCGTTCCGCTGGCCGCTCCGACGCAGGGCGAGCCGGAGCCGCAGGCTACGGGCAGTGTCGAAGACCTTCTGCCGCCCGGCCTGACGTTGCCGGAGGATTTCCAGGCCGCCCAGCCCGTGTTGGCGCAGCAGGCCAAGGCGGTCGCGGTCCAGACCGTGAGCACCGAGGCCGCCAAGGCGCCGCTCGATCCGGCGCTCGCCGCTCCGCTGGTCGAGCAGTTGCCGGTCGATGGCGAGGCGCTTGCCGCACTGAAGCCAGGCGATCTCGAAGCCGATTCGGGTGACCTGAAGGACAGTGTCAGCGAACTGCGCGCGGAAAACTTCGCCAATAAACTGAATTCGCTCAACCAGGCCATGACCCAGCAGGTCAACGCGACCCAGCGTTCCGCGGTGGTGCCGGGGCAGCCGGTGCCCATGCAGCAGAACGGCTGGTCCGAGGCGGTGGTCGATCGGGTAATGTGGATGTCCAGCCAGAATCTGAAGTCGGCGGAGATACAGCTCGACCCGCAGGACCTCGGGCGACTGGACGTGAAGATCAGCCTCAACCAGGATCAGACCCAGATCGCCTTCGCCAGCCCGCATGCCGCGGTCCGCGAGGCGCTGGAAGGCCAGATGAACCGGCTGCGCGACATGTTCACCCAGCAGGGCATGAACCTGGGCGACGTCAACGTTTCCGACCAGTCGCTGGCACGCGGCTGGCAGGGGCAGGGGAGCGAAGGGCAGGGCCGCGGCGGTTCATCGTCGCGCGGCGGCTCGGGCGGTTCCGAGGACGAAGTAGTCATCGGCAGCGTCGAGATCTCCAGCACGCCGCTCAAGGCGGGTCGCGGGCTGGTCGACTACTACGCCTGACGCGGCGTTTCGAAAAAGTGAAAGGCCCGATCGGCTCTGTCCCGTCGGGCCTTTTTCGTTTGCGCTCCCGCCGGCGCTGCGGTGTTTCTCGGCGGTCGGCCAACCCAGGGACTATGCAGCGCGCGACGCGAGGTCGAAGATGCCCGGCGAAAGAGTTTTCCGGGAAGACCTTTTACTTATAAGCTGGCATAGCACTTGCTCCTAAGCCATTGATGGCTGTAAAGATCCCTGACGCGCGACGGAATATTGGCATGGCGAAGAAAGCTCCACCGCAGCCCGCCCCCGAGGGGGCCGAGAAACCTGCGGGCAAAAGCAAACTCAAACTGATCATCGTGATCGTGCTGGCCCTGTTGCTGGCGATAGGCGGCTCCGTCGGCGCGACCTGGTTCTTTCTCAGCAAGAGCATGAAAAAGGAGGAGGCGCCGGCGGCCGAGGAGCACGCCGCCGCGCCGGTCAAGCAGCCGGCCATCTACGAAGCGCTGGCGCCGGCCTTCGTGGTCAACTTCAATTACAACGGCCGGCAGCGCTACATGCAGGTCACGGTGGCGCTGATGGCCCGTGATCAGGGGGCCCTCGACGCGTTGAAGGTGCACATGCCGGTCCTGCGAAACAACCTGGTGATGCTGTTTTCCAGCCAGGATTTCGAAAGCCTGACCAGCGCCGTCGGCAAGGAAATGCTGCGCCAGAAGGCGACCGCCAGCGTCCAGGAGCTGGCGCAGAAAGAGGTCGGCAAGACCGTGATCGAGCAGGTTCTCTTCACCAACTTCGTATTGCAGTAGGAGCCCGTCCATGGCTGTACAAGACCTGCTGTCGCAGGACGAAATCGACGCCCTGCTACACGGTGTGGACGATGGCGCCGTCGAGACCGAAACCGACGTCGAGCCCGGCAGCGTCAAGAGTTACGACCTCACCAGCCAGGACCGCATCGTTCGCGGTCGCATGCCGACGCTGGAGATGATCAACGAGCGCTTCGCCCGTTATACCCGTATCAGCATGTTCAACTTGCTGCGCCGCTCGGCGGACGTGGCGGTCGGCGGTGTGCAGGTGATGAAGTTCGGCGAATACGTGCATTCGCTGTACGTGCCGACCAGCCTCAACCTGGTGAAGATGAAGCCGCTGCGCGGAACGGCGCTGTTCATCCTCGACGCCAAGCTGGTGTTCAAGCTGGTGGACAACTTCTTCGGCGGCGACGGCCGTCACGCCAAGATCGAAGGCCGCGAGTTCACCCCGACCGAGTTGCGCGTGGTGCGGATGGTCATCGACCAGGCCTTCAACGACCTTCGCGAAGCCTGGCACGCGGTGCTCGACGTGAACTTCGAGTACATCAACTCCGAGGTCAACCCGGCCCTGGCGAACATCGTCAGCCCCAGCGAAGTGGTGGTGGTCTCGACCTTCCACATCGAACTGGACGGCGGCGGCGGCGACCTGCACATCACCATGCCGTACTCGATGATCGAGCCGATCCGGGAAATGCTCGACGCCGGCTTCCAGTCCGACATGGACGATCAGGACGAGCGCTGGGTGAAGGCACTGCGCGAGGACATCCTCGACGTCAGCGTGCCGCTCGGCGCCACGGTGGCGCGGCGCCAGCTCAAGGTCCGGGACATCTTGCACATGCAGCCCGGCGACGTGATCCCGGTGGAACTGCCGGAAAACATCGTCCTGCGCGCCAATGGCGTGCCGGCGTTCAAGGTCAAGATCGGCGCGCACAAGGGCAACCTGTCCCTGCAGGTGCTCGAGCCGATAGGCCGCGCCCGCTGAGGCGGGCGTCTCCATTCCCTTTTCAGAGCCAGCCGAGGAACACCGATGGCAGACGATCAAGATACCTCCCCCGAGGAGAAAGCACTGGCCGATGAATGGGCCGCGGCACTTGCCGAGGCCGGCGACGCCGACCAGGAAGACATCGACGCCATGCTCGCGCAGAGCGCGGCGCCGCCCGCGCCGCGGGCGCAGATGGAGGAATTCGGCAGCGTGCCGCGCTCCAACGCGCCGGTCAGCCTGGACGGTCCGAACCTGGACGTGATCCTCGACATTCCGGTGTCGATCTCGATGGAGGTCGGTAACACCGACATCACCATTCGCAACCTGCTGCAGCTGAACCAGGGCTCGGTGATCGAGCTGGATCGCCTGGCGGGCGAGCCGCTCGACGTGCTGGTCAACGGAACGCTGATCGCGCATGGCGAAGTGGTGGTGGTCAACGAGAAGTTCGGCATCCGCCTGACCGACGTGATCAGCCCCAGCGAACGCATCAAGAAGCTGAGCTGAGCATGACCAGAACCGCCCTCGCCGTACTCTTCGGCTTGCCACTCTCAGCGCTGGCCGCCGAAACGGGCAGCGCCGCGTTGCCGGGTAACGGCAGCCTCGGCAGCCAGATCGGGCAGATGCTGCTTGGCCTGCTGCTGGTGATCGGGCTGATCTTCCTGCTCGCCTGGGCGCTGCGTCGCGTGCAGCAGATCGGCCCGCGCGGCAGCCAGGCGATCAAGCTGGTGTCCAGCCAGGCGCTCGGCCCGCGCGACCGTCTGGTGCTGGTGCAGGTCGGCCGCGAGCAGGTGCTGCTGGGGATTTCGCCCGGCCGCATCACGCCGCTGCACGTGCTCGCCGAGCCGGTGCTGGTCGCCGATGCCGAGCCGGCGTCGCCGGAATTTGCCCAGCGCCTGATGGAACTGCTCGGTAAAGACAAGGACAAGGATAAGAATTGATGTGGCGTTTGTTGCTGACCCTGTTCGTGCTGATCGCGGCGCCCCTGGCGTTCGGTCAGGAGGCCGTGAGTAGCGCCAATCCGCTATCGGTCCCGGCGATCACGCTGTCGACCAACCCGCAAGGGCAGCAGGAGTATTCGGTCAGCCTGCAGATCCTGCTGATCATGACCGCGCTGAGCTTCATCCCGGCGTTCGTCATGCTGATGACCAGCTTCACCCGCATCATCATCGTCTTCTCGATCCTGCGTCAGGCACTGGGACTGCAGCAGACGCCGTCGAACCAGATTCTCATCGGCCTGGCGATGTTCCTTACCCTGTTCATCATGGCGCCGGTGTTCGACCAGGTGAACCGCGAGGCGCTGCAGCCTTACCTGAACGAGCAGATGACCGCCCAGGATGCGATTGCCAAGGCGCAGGGGCCGCTGAAGAACTTCATGCTCGGGCAGACGCGGGAGAGCGATCTCGACCTGTTCATGCGCCTCTCCAAGCGTACCGACATCGCCAGCCCGCAGGACGCGCCCTTGACCATCTTGGTGCCGGCGTTCGTTACCTCCGAGCTGAAGACGGCGTTCCAGATCGGCTTCATGATCTTCATTCCGTTCCTCATCATCGACATGGTGGTGGCAAGCGTGCTGATGGCGATGGGCATGATGATGCTCTCGCCGATGATCATCTCGTTGCCCTTCAAGATCATGCTGTTCGTCCTGATCGACGGCTGGGGCCTGATCATCGGCACCCTGGCGGGCAGCTTCGGCACCCTTTAGCGGCAGCGGCACATTTCGGCCGCCCGGCGGCCAGGAGGCACACATGACACCCGAAGTGGCGGTGGACATCTTTCGCGAGGCGCTGTGGATGATCACGGTGATGGTGGGCATCCTGGTGCTGCCGAGCCTGATGGTGGGCCTCGTCGTCGCCATGTTCCAGGCGGCGACGCAGATCAACGAACAAACCCTTAGCTTCCTGCCGCGCCTGCTGGTGATGCTGCTGACGCTGATCGTCGGCGGGCCGTGGATGGTCCGGCAACTGATGGAATACGCCACGACGCTGATCCAGAACATTCCCTTGGTGATCGGCTAGCGATGCTCGAGCTTTCCAACGGTCAGATCGGCGGCTGGATCTCCAGCTTCCTGCTGCCGCTGTTCCGGATCTCATCGCTGCTGATGGTGATGCCGATCTTCGGCACCCAACTGGTCCCGACCCGGGTGCGGCTGTACCTGGCGCTGGCGATCACCGTGGTCATCGTGCCGACCCTGCCGCCGATGCCGGAGGTCGATGCGCTCAACCTGCGCTCGCTGCTGCTGATCGCCCAGGAAGTGCTGATCGGCGCGATGTTCGGCTTCATGCTGCAACTGTTCTTCCATGTGTACACGGTGATTGGCCAGATTCTCTCAATCCAGATGGGTATCGGCTTCGCCGCGATGGTCGACCCCGCCAACGGGATTTCCGTGCCGGTGCTGGGCCAGCTCCTGACGATGCTCACCACGCTGCTGTTTCTCGCCATGAACGGCCATCTGGTGGTCTTCGAGGTGATCACCGAGAGCTTCGTGACGCTGCCGGTGGGCAGCGGAATGCTGGTCGGACACTACTGGGAACTGGTCGGAAAGCTCAGCTGGGTGCTCGGCGCCGGGCTGCTGATTTCCCTGCCTGTGGTGACCGCGCTGCTGGTGGTCAACCTGGCGTTCGGCGTGATGACCCGCGCAGCGCCGCAGCTGAACATCTTCTCCGTCGGCTTTCCGCTGACCTTGACCTTCGGCCTGGTAGTGGTCTGGATCGGCATGGCCGATACCCTCAATCAGTACCAGAATCTCTCCAGCGTGGCGCTGGCGATGCTGCGCGATCTGGCGCAGGCGAGGTGAGCGATGGCTGAAAGCGAGAGCGGCGCCGACAAAAGCGAGGAACCCACCGAGAAACGCCTGCGCGAATCGCGGGAGGAGGGGCAGATCGCCCGCTCCCGGGAGCTGAGCACGCTGGTGGTGGTGATGTCCGGGGTGATCGCGGTGATGATCTACGGCGGCGACCTGGCCAGCGCACTGGTCGACCTCATGCGCGGTTGCTTGAGCATCAACCGCGACACGCTGATGGACACCGGCAGCATGGCGCTGCTGCTGCTCAAGGCGGGCAGTATGGCGATCAAGGCGCTGGCGCCGATCCTGGCGGTGCTGCTGGCGGCGTCGATCGTCGGCAACATCGCGCTCGGCGGCTGGATGTTTTCCACCAAGACCATGGTGCCCAAGTTCGGCCGGATGAATCCCGGTCCCGGCCTGGCGCGGATGTTTTCCAAGAAGTCGGTGATCGAGCTCGTAAAGGCACTGGCCAAGTTCAGCATCACCCTCACGGTCGGCATCGTGGTGCTTTCCAACGACCGTGACGATCTTCTGGCGCTGTCCGGCCAGCCGCTGGAAGCGGCGCTTGGCCATGCGGTCAAGGTGCTTGGCAACAGCGCCTTGTGGATGGCTTCCGGGTTGATCCTGATCGCGGCGGTGGATGTGCCGTTTCAGCTCTGGGACAACAAGCAGAAGCTGATGATGACCAAGCAGGAGGTCAAGGACGAGTACAAGGACAGCGAGGGCAAGCCCGAGGTCAAGGGCAAGATTCGCCAGATGCAGCGGCAGATGGCCGAGCGGCGGATGTTGCAGGCGGTGCCGGAGGCCGACGTGGTGATCACCAACCCGACCCACTTCGCGGTCGCCCTGAAATACGACCCGACCAAGGGTACGGCGCCGGTCGTACTGGCCAAGGGCGGCGACTTCCTAGCGCTGAAGATTCGCGAGATCGCCCAGGAGCACAAGGTGCTGCTGATGGAGTCACCGGCGCTGGCGCGCTCGGTGTACTACTCCACCGAGGTCGATCAGGAAATCCCGGCAGGCCTGTACCTGGCGGTCGCGCAGGTGCTGGCTTACGTCTACCAGCTCAAGCAGTTCCGCTCCGGCAAGGGCAAGCGGCCGACGCCGTTGCCCGATCTGCCGATCCCGCCGGACCTGCGTCGCGACGAGTGACGAAGTCCGCTCCCACGTTTCATTGCGTTACTGGATTACCCCGCAGGCCATTCTCGCGCCGCCACCGCCCAGTGGCTGCGGATGGTCGGAGTGGTTGTCTCCGGCCTGGTGAATCATCAATGCGTGACCCTTGATCTCCGCGAGGCTCTTCAGGCGGGGGGCGAGCACCGGCTGCATCGCCTTGCCGTCGGCGGTCACCAGCAGGGCAGGGAGGTCGCCGAGGTGGCCATCGCCCCAGGGCGTGCCGTGCTTGCCGGTTTCCTTCGGGTCCCAATGGCCGCCGGCGGCTTCTGCCGCGGAAGGCTTGCCATCCTTCAGGGCGGCGTCGCAACTCGCCTTGGCGTGAATGTGAAAGCCGTGAATGCCTTGCGCCAGCCCCGCCAGTTGCGGCGTGAACACCAGGCCATACGGGGTTTCCTCGACGCTTACCGTGCCGACCTTTTCTCCGATGCCGTTGCCGCTAACGATGTTCATCGGAATCGAAAGGCTTTCCGCCTGGGCGTTGAATACGCAGCCGCCGACGAGTGCGGCGATCATCCAGTTCTTCATGAAGTGGCTCCTCGCAACCTGCGGCGCGCGTCGTTGCCCGCCGACAGTGTTCTGACTCCCCGCCGTCAGCGCGGTTCTCCGTAGCGCCCACCAGCGGCTCGCACCAGCCGCAAACCGTTGATCCTCATTGTGTTCTCCAAGTTGGCCGGGCTCTTGCACTGGCATTGGCGCACGCCCACTGGCGTCAAAAGATTGTTTGGATCGGGCTAGGAGAATCGGGTGGAACGCACTCAGCTGTTCAACAACATGCGAATGAATGCGATCGGCGCCGGCCGTGGCAACCTAGGGGTGCCGCTGCTGGTACTGGTGATGCTCGGCATGATGATTCTGCCGGTGCCTGCCTTCCTGCTGGATGTGTTCTTCACCTTCAACATCGCCCTGTCGATCGTCGTTCTGCTGGTCAGCGTGTACGCGTTGCGACCGCTGGATTTCGCGGTATTCCCAACCATCCTGCTGGTCTCCACGCTGCTGCGCCTGGCGCTGAACGTGGCCTCCAGCCGCGTGGTGCTGCTCCACGGGCAGGACGGCCATGCCGCCGCCGGCAAGGTGATCCAGGCCTTCGGCGACGTGGTGGTCGGCGGCAACTACGTGGTCGGCGTGGTCGTGTTCGCGATCCTGATGATCATCAACTTCGTCGTGGTCACCAAGGGTGCCGGGCGTATTTCCGAAGTGAGCGCGCGCTTCACCCTCGACGCCATGCCGGGCAAACAGATGGCCATCGACGCCGATCTCAACGCCGGCATCATCGATCAGGCGCAAGCCAAGCTGCGTCGCCAGGAAGTGAGCCAGGAGGCCGACTTCTACGGTTCGATGGACGGTGCCAGTAAGTTCGTGCGTGGTGACGCCATCGCCGGTCTGCTGATCCTGTTCATCAACCTGATCGGCGGCATGGGCATCGGCATCCTCCAGCACGATCTGTCGTTCGGCGACGCCGGTCGCATCTACGCGCTGCTAACCATCGGTGACGGTCTGGTCGCGCAGATTCCGTCGCTGCTGCTGTCGACCGCCGCCGCGATCATGGTGACCCGCGTGTCCAGCTCCGAGGACATGGGTCAGCAGGTCAACCGGCAGATGTTCACCTCGCCCAAGGCGCTGGCCGTATCGGCGCTGATCATGGTCGCCATGGGTCTGGTTCCCGGCATGCCGCACGTTCCGTTCATAGGCCTGGGCCTGATCGCCGCCGGCGGCGCCTACATGATCTGGAACAAGGCCAACAAGGCCAAAGAAGCCGAGGTCCAGGAAACCGCCCGCCAGCAGGAGCTGATCCCCGCCCAGCGCGCGCAGGAAACCAAGGAGCTCGGCTGGGACGACGTCACCCCGGTGGACATGGTCGGTCTGGAAGTGGGTTATCGGCTGATTCCGCTGGTCGACCGCAACCAGGGTGGCCAGCTGCTGGCGCGGATCAAGGGGGTACGCAAGAAGCTCTCCCAGGAGATGGGCTTCCTCATGCCGTCCGTGCACATCCGCGACAACCTCGACCTGCTGCCCAACGCCTACCGCCTGACCCTGATGGGCGTCAGCGTCGCCGAGGCGGAGATCTATCCCGATCGCGAACTGGCGATCAACCCTGGCCAGGTATTCGGCAGCCTCAACGGCATCGCCGCCAAAGATCCGGCGTTCGGCCTGGAGGCGGTCTGGATCGACCCCAGCCAGCGCGACCAGGCGCAATCGCTTGGCTACACCGTGGTCGACGCCAGCACCGTGGTCGCCACGCACCTCAATCAGGTGCTGAACAAGCATGCCCACGAGCTGCTCGGTCACGAAGAAGTCCAGCAACTGCTGCAACTGCTGGCGAAGAGCTCGCCGAAGCTGGCCGAAGAGCTGGTGCCGGGGATGATCTCGCTGTCCACGCTGCTCAAGGTGCTGCAGGCGCTGCTTAACGAACAGGTTCCGGTACGCGACATCCGCACCATCGCCGAAGCCATCGCTAACGTCGCTGCGAAGAGTCAAGATCCCGCCGCCATGGTTGCAGCGGTCCGCGTCGCGCTGGCCCGCTCAATCGTGCAAACCGTTGTGGGACTAGAGCCGGAGATGCCTGTTATCACGCTCGACCCAAGGTTGGAACAGATATTGCTGAATAGTCTTCACAAGGCCGGTCAGGGCTCCGAGGATGGCATCCTCCTCGAACCTGGCATGGCCGAGAAGCTGCAGCGTTCCCTGGTGGAAGCGGCGCAGCGTCAGGAGATGATGGGCAAGCCGGCGATCCTGCTGGTGGCCGGTCCGATCCGGGCGATGCTCTCGCGGTTTGCTCGACTGGCCGTGCCGAACATGCACGTACTGGCCTACCAGGAAATCCCGGACAACAAGCAGGTCACCATCGTCGCCACCGTGGGACAAAATTGAGGTTAACAGGCCATGCAAGTGAAACGCTTCTTCGCCGCCGACATGCGTCAAGCCATGAAGCTGGTTCGTGATGAGCTCGGGGCCGATGCCGCGATCATCGCCAACCGCCGGGTTGCCGGCGGCGTGGAGCTGACTGCCGCGCTCGACTACCAGATGCCGTCCGAGCCGGTTCGCCAGCCGAACGCCGAGCTTGAGGCCGAGCTGCGCAAGACCCAGGCGAAGATCGCGTCGGCCCACGCCGAACTGGCCGTGCGCGCCGCTGGCGAAGTGGTCAAGGACCGCCAGCTGTTCGCCAACGAGCCGCTGGTTGCCCCGGAGCTGCCGACCTCGAAGGTCACCGCGCGTCCGCAGGCCCCGGTACAGCCGGCCGCCGTCACCGCCGCTCCGGCCGGCGATTCGCGCGCGCTGGATGCCATGCGCCACGAACTCAATGGCCTGCGTGAACTGATCGAAGTGCAGCTCGGCTCGTTCGCTTGGACCCAGATGCAGAGTCAGCGTCCGCAGCAGGCCAACCTCTGGCGTCGCCTGCAACGCCTCGGCCTGCCGGCGGAAATCGCCCGCGCGCTGCTGGACAAGGTCGGCCAGGTGCAGGAGCCGCGTCAGGCCTGGCGCATGGTTCTCGCCTACCTGGCCCACGCGATCAAGACTCCGGCCCAGGAACCGCTGGAAGAGGGCGGCGTGATCGCCCTGGTCGGCCCGGCCGGCATGGGCAAGACCACCACCCTGGCGAAGATGGCGGCGCGCTACGTGCTCAAGTACGGCGCCCAGCATGTGGCGCTGGTGAGCATGGACAGCTACCGCATCGGTGCCCAGGAGCAGCTCAAGACCCTCGGCCGCATCCTCAACGTCTCGGTGACCCAGGTCGATCCGGGCAGCTCGCTGACCCAGGCCATCGCCCCGCTGGCGAAGAAGCGCGTGATCCTGATCGACACCGCCGGCCTGCCGAACAACGATCCGGCCCTGCGCATGCAGCTCGAAGCACTCGCCAGCCGCGGCCTGAAGTCGAAGAACTACCTCGTCATGGCGGCCACCAGCCAGAGCCAGGTGCTCAAGGCCGCGTATCATAGCTACAAGCGTTGCGGCCTGGTCGGTTGTGTGCTGACCAAGCTGGACGAGGCGGCCAGCCTCGGCGAAGTGCTCGGGCTGGCAATCAGCCAGCGTCTGCCGGTAGCCTATCTGGCCGATGGCCCGCGAATCCCGGATGATCTGCACGTTCCGCGCAGCCATCAGCTGGTGAGCCGCGCCGTCGCCCTGCAAGCCCCGGAAGAACCCAGTGAAGATGCAATGGCCGACATGTTCGCCGGCCTCTACAACAACTCGGCGCGTCGCGTCGGCTAATTGACCGTCGAGAGACAGTTGCCTGCTCAGTCGCAGACAAGGTGTAAGAGAAATGGCTAGTTTGCATCCAGTTCAAGTGATCGCGGTGACCGGTGGGAAGGGCGGCGTTGGCAAGACCAACGTGTCCGTCAACCTGTCGCTGGCCCTGGCCGACCTCGGCCGGCGGGTGATGCTGCTCGACGCCGACCTGGGTCTGGCCAACGTCGACGTGCTCCTCGGTCTTTCGCCCAAGCGCACCCTGGCCGATGTCATCGACGGCCAGTGCGACCTGCGCGACGTCCTGCTGCAAGGCCCTGGCGGCGTGCGCATCGTGCCCGCCGCTTCCGGCACCCAGAGCATGGTGCAGCTGACGCCGATGCAGCACGCCGGCCTGATCCAGGCGTTCAGCGACATCAGCGACAACATCGACGTGCTGGTCATCGACACCGCGGCCGGCATCGGCGACGGCGTGGTCAGCTTCGTCCGTGCCGCCCAGGAAGTGCTGGTGGTGGTCTGCGACGAGCCGACCTCGATCACCGACGCCTACGCGCTGATCAAGCTGCTCAACCGCGACTACGGCATGAACCGTTTCCGGGTGCTGGCGAATATGGCGCACAGCCCCCAGGAAGGTCGCAATCTGTTTGCTAAGCTCACCAAGGTCACCGACCGCTTCCTCGACGTCGCCCTGCAGTACGTGGGTGCCGTGCCTTACGACGAGTCGGTGCGCAAAGCCGTACAGAAGCAGCGCGCTGTCTATGAAGCTTTTCCGCGCTCCAAGTGTGCGCTGGCGTTCAAGGCGATCGCGCAGAAAGTCGACACCTGGCCATTGCCGGCCAACCCGCGCGGTCACCTCGAGTTTTTCGTCGAGCGTCTGGTTAAACCGACTACCGCAGACTCACCCGTATGACAGCCGCCAGTGGACTTCGTATGTACAGCAAATCGCAGGCGAAGGACTCGCAAACTCAGCTCATCGAGCGTTATGCACCGTTGGTCAAGCGGATCGCCTACCACCTGTTGGCCCGGCTTCCGGCCAGCGTGCAGGTGGAGGACCTGATGCAGGCCGGAATGATCGGCCTGCTCGAGGCTGCCAAGAAGTACGACTCGGGCAAGGGCGCCAGTTTCGAGACTTACGCCGGAATCCGTATCCGTGGGGCGATGCTCGACGAGGTGCGCAAGGGCGACTGGGCTCCGCGTTCCGTGCATCGCAACAGCCGCATGGTCAGCGACGCCATCCGCGCCGTCGAGGCGAGAACGGGCAGAGACGCTAAAGATCAAGAGGTTGCGGCCGAACTTAAATTGAGTCTTGAAGAGTACTACGGCATCCTGAGCGACACTCAGGGCAGCCGACTGTTCAGCTTCGACGACCTCCTGCAGGAAGGCGAGCACGGTTCGGGCCTGCACGAGGACGGTAGCTTCACCCATTACGAACCCGCTCGCGATCTGGAGGATGACCGCTTCCAGGGGGCCTTGGCCGACGCCATCGCCAATCTTCCGGAACGCGAGCGGCTGGTTCTTTCGCTGTACTACGACGAAGAACTGAATCTGAAGGAAATCGGCGAGGTGCTGGGGGTCAGCGAGTCGCGCGTCAGCCAGTTGCACAGCCAGTGTGCCGCGCGTTTGCGGGCACGTCTGGTTGAATGGCGCGCGCACTGAGGCAGCCGGTTTCACGCTTGCGAGGCGCGCGCTGCGAGGCGGCGTTTGGGATTGTACGGAGGTCGACTTGGACAAGAACATGAAAATCCTCATCGTGGACGACTTCTCCACGATGAGACGGATCATCAAGAACCTCCTGCGTGACCTGGGGTTCACCAATACCGCGGAGGCCGACGACGGCACCACGGCATTACCGATGCTGCACAGCGGCAGCTTCGACTTCCTGGTCACCGACTGGAACATGCCCAACATGTCCGGGATCGATCTGCTGCGTGCGGTGCGCGCCGATGATCGACTCAAGCACCTTCCCGTGCTCATGGTGACTGCTGAAGCCAAGCGCGATCAGATCATCGAGGCGGCCCAGGCCGGCGTGAACGGGTATGTGGTCAAACCCTTCACGGCCCAGGTACTGAAAGAGAAGATCGAAAAGATCTTCGAGCGGGTCAACGGCTGATGTTCGCCTCGAGGGCGCTATGGATCACGACAACATCTCTATGGGCGATGACTTCGAGTCGACCCTGAAGTCCCATGCCCGTCAGCTGACCGAAAGCCTCGAAAAAGGCAACTTCGCTGATGTGGTGCAAATCATCCATCAACTGAATCAGGTCCGCGATCGCGGTCTGTACCAGGAAGTCGGCAAGCTCACCCGCGAGCTACACAATGCCATCGTCAACTTCCAGCTCGATCCCCGTGTTCCGCACGCGCAGGAAGTGTCGCAGATCTCCGATGCCACCGAGCGTCTCTCCTACGTGGTGACGATGACCGAGCGTGCGGCCAACCGCACGATGGATCTGGTGGAAGAGTGCGCGCCGGTGGTCAACGGCATGGCCGACGAGGCCCAGAGCCTGAGCGTCGAATGGCAGCGCTTCATGCGCCGCGAAATCGGGGCTGACGCCTTTCGCGAGCTGGCCAAGCGTGTCGAGCTGTTCCTCGCGCGCAGCGAGCGGGACGGCGCCAAGCTCTCCGGCCACCTGAACGACATTCTTCTGGCGCAGGATTACCAGGACCTCACCGGTCAGGTGATCAAGCGTGTCACCACCCTGGTCACCGAAGTCGAGAGCAATCTGCTCAAGCTGATGCTCATGGCCAGCCAGGTCGATCGTTTCGCCGGCATCAAGCACGACCACGAAGGGCTGCGTGCCGAGCAAGAAAAACAACAAAAAGAGTCCTCCCGGGGTGAAGGTCCGCAGATTCATGCCGATAAGCGTGATGACGTCGTATCCGGTCAGGACGATGTCGACGATCTGCTATCCAGTCTTGGATTCTAGGACCCGTCGACGTTTTGGTTACGGCCACGACCTAGGCGTTTTCGCAGGGCAAGGAAGGAGGAGAGAAGTTGGTTGCTCCAGATGAACGACGAGTGACGCCGGCCTGCGAAAAACGCGCCCCGTCCCTGCGGCTCAACGCGGTTCGCGACGAAACGTCAACAGATCCTATGGGAAGGTGGAAATGAGCTTCGACGCCGATGAAGAGATTCTCCAGGACTTCCTGGTAGAGGCCGGCGAGATTCTCGAGCAGCTGTCGGAGCAGTTGGTGGAGCTGGAAAGCCGCCCTGACGACATGAACCTGCTGAATGCGATCTTTCGCGGTTTTCACACCGTCAAGGGCGGCGCGGGTTTCCTGCAGCTGAACGAGCTGGTGGAGTGCTGCCATATCGCCGAGAACGTCTTCGACATCCTGCGCAAGGGCGAACGCCGCGTGGATGCCGAGCTGATGGATGTGGTGCTGCAGGCGCTCGATGCGGTGAACGCGATGTTCGCCGAAGTGCGCGAGCGAACCGCGCCGACGCCGGCGCCGCGCGAACTCCTCGCCGCGCTTTCTCGTCTGGCCGCCCCGGCTTCTGCCGCAGCGCCGGCCGAAGCGCCTCCTGAAGAGCCCGCCGCCGAAGTCGAGCCCGTGGTTCAGGCCGAGGCGTCGGCTGCAGAGCCTTCGGGCGACATCACCGACAGCGAGTTCGAGCAGCTGCTCAGCGCGATCGGCGAACCCGCCCAGGCTCCGGTCGCCAGCGCCAGCGATGAAATTACCGACGACGAGTTCGAAGCCCTGCTCGACCAGCTACACGGCGACAAGCCGGTTTCCGCCGTTGCGCCCGCCGCACCGAGCGCGCCCGTAGCATCCGCTGCCGCCCCATCGGGCGACGACATCAGCGACGATGAATTCGAAGCCCTGCTGGATCAGTTGCACGGCAAGGGCAAGTTCGTGCCTCCCGTCGATGCCGCACCCGCTGCGCCTGCGCCAGAGGCCGCGCCCGCCGGCGCGAGCGACAACATCAGCGACGACGAATTCGAAGCGCTTCTCGACCAGTTGCACGGCAAGGGCAAGTTCGTTCCGCCCGTGGAGGCCGCCCCCGTAGCGGCTGCGCCGGCGAAGCCCGCGCCGCCGCCCGCGGCGGCCCCTGCCGCCAAACCGGTTGAAAAGCCCGCCGAGAAGCCCGCGCCCAAGCCCGCCGCGGCGGCAGCTCCCGCTCCGGCCACGGCGCACCCGGACAAGGCCGGCCCGGTCAGCGAGGCGGAAACCACCGTGCGCGTGGACACCGCGCGGCTCGACGAAATCATGAACATGGTCGGCGAACTTGTGCTGGTGCGTAACCGCCTGGTGCGCCTGGGTCTCAACAGCGGCGACGAAGCCATGTCCAAGGCCGTCTCCAACCTGGATGTAGTCACCGCCGACCTGCAGACCTCGGTGATGAAGACGCGCATGCAGCCGATCAAGAAGGTCTTCGGACGCTTCCCCCGGCTGGTTCGCGATCTCGCCCGCAACCTGAAGAAAGAGATCAACCTGGAACTGGTCGGTGAAGAGACCGACCTCGACAAGAACCTGGTCGAGGCGCTGGCCGATCCGCTGGTCCACCTGGTGCGCAACGCCGTCGACCACGGCATCGAGACCCCGGAAGAGCGCGAGGCTGCCGGCAAGCCGCGCACCGGCCGAGTGGTGTTGTCGGCTGAACAGGAAGGCGACCACATCCTGCTGATGATCACCGACGACGGCAAAGGCATGGACGCCAACGTCCTGCGCGCCAAGGCCGTCGAGAAAGGCCTGCTGGACAAGGACGTTTCCGAGCGGCTCACCGAGCTCGAGTGCTACAACCTGATCTTCGCCCCCGGTTTCTCGACCAAGACCGAGATTTCCGACGTCTCCGGCCGCGGTGTCGGCATGGACGTGGTGAAGACCAAGATTTCCCAGCTCAACGGCACGGTCAACGTCTTCTCCACCAAGGGCCAGGGTTCGAAGATCGTCATCAAGGTGCCGTTGACGCTGGCGATCATGCCGACGCTGATGGTCATGCTGGCGAACCAGGCCTTCGCCTTCCCGCTGGTCAACGTCAACGAAATCTTCCATCTCGACCTGTCGCGCACCAACGTGGTCGACGGTCAGGAAGTGGTGATCGTCCGCGACAAGGCGCTGCCGCTTTTCTACCTCAAGCGCTGGCTGGTGCCGCGCGCCGCCCAGGACGAGCAGGTCGAGGGGCACGTGGTAATCCTGTCGGTGGGTACTCAGCGGATCGGCTTCGTCGTCGATCAGCTGGTCGGCCAGGAAGAAGTGGTGATCAAGCCACTGGGCAAGATGCTTCAGGGAACGCCCGGCATGGCCGGTGCGACCATCACGGGTGACGGACGTATCGCCTTGATCCTCGACGTGCCGAGCATGCTCAAGCGTTACGCGCGGCGCATCTGATTTCGGGGCGGGTCACGGCCCGTTCCATGAGGAGTTGTTATGGCTGTAAAAGTCCTGGTGGTGGACGATTCCGGTTTCTTCCGCAGGAGGGTGACGGAAATCCTCTCGGCGGACCCGAACATTCAGGTGGTCGGCACTGCGACGAACGGCCGTGAGGCGATCGACCAGGCGCTGGCGCTGAAGCCGGACGTGATCACTATGGATTACGAGATGCCGATGATGGATGGCATCACGGCGGTGCGGACGATCATGCAGCGCTGCCCGACGCCCGTTCTGATGTTCTCCTCGCTGACCCACGAAGGCGCACGGGTTACGCTGGATGCGCTTGACGCCGGTGCCGTGGATTACCTGCCGAAGAACTTCGAGGACATCTCGCGCAACCCCGAGAAGATCCGCCAGATGCTCTGCGAGAAGATCCACACCATCTCGCGCAGCAACCGTCGGCTGGGCAGTTTCGCCCAGGCGCCGGTGCATTCCCACGCACCCGGCTCCACGACGTCCGCGCATCCTCATCCCGCACCGGCGCCTGCTCGTCCGTCCGCTGCGCCAGCGCACTCTGCGCCCGCCGCGCCGAGCGCGAGCAGCCCGACGCCCAAGCGGCGCTCCTACAAGCTGGTGGCCATCGGTACCTCCACCGGCGGGCCGGTCGCGCTGCAGCGGGTCCTGACCCAGCTTCCCGCCAACTTCCCCGCGCCGATCGTGCTCATTCAGCACATGCCGGCGGCCTTCACCAAGGCCTTCGCCGAGCGTCTCGACAAGCTCTGCCGGATATCCGTCAAGGAAGCGGCGGATGGCGACCTGCTGCGCCCCGGCCTGGCGCTGCTGGCACCGGGCGGCAAGCAGATGATGGTCGACGGCCGTGGCGCGGTGAAAATCCTGCCGGGCGACGAGCGCCTCAACTACAAGCCGTGCGTCGACATCACCTTCGGTTCGGCCGCGCGCTCGTACAACGACAAGGTGCTGGCCGTGGTCCTGACCGGCATGGGCGCCGACGGTCGCGAAGGCGCGCGAATGCTCAAGCAGGCCGGCAGTCAGGTGTGGGCGCAGGACGAAGCCAGCTGCGTGATCTACGGCATGCCGATGGCGATCGTCAAAGCCAACCTGGCCGACGCCGTCTATGGCCTCGACGACATCGGCAGGCATCTGGCCGAGGCCGTCATCTGATGGATGCACTGAGTCTCATCGGGATCGTCCTGGCGCTGGTGGCCATCGTCGGTGGCAACTACATCGAGGGCGGGCACATCGGTGCGCTGCTCAACGGCCCGGCCGCGCTGATCGTCGTGGGCGGCACGCTGGGCGCTTCCTTCCTGCAGACCCCGATGAGTGTGCTCAAACGGGCGCTGGTGGTGTCGCGCTGGATCATTTTCCCGCCCAGCATCGACCTGTTCGGCGGCGTCGATCGTGTGGTCGGCTGGAGCATGACGGCGCGCAAGGAGGGGCTGCTGGGGCTCGAACCGATCGCCGATGCCGAGCCCGATCCCTATGCGCGCAAGGGCTTGCAGCTACTGGTCGACGGCGCCGAGCCGGAGGCGATCCGCGGCATTCTCGAGGTCGACATGCTGACCCAGGAAGACCGCGACATCCAGGCGGCGAAAGTCTTCGAGAGCGCCGGCGGCTATGCGCCCACCATCGGCATCATCGGCGCGGTGATGGGCCTGATCCACGTCATGGGCAACCTGGCGGACCCCGCGCAGCTCGGCAGCGGGATCGCCGTGGCGTTCGTCGCCACCATCTATGGGGTGAGCTTCGCCAACCTGCTGCTCCTGCCGATAAGCAACAAGCTGCGCTCGGTTGCGATGCGCCAGTCGCGCTACCGCGAGCTGATCCTTGAGGGCATCCTTTCCATCGCCGAAGGCGAAAACCCGCGCTCCATCGAACTGAAGCTGCAAGGCTTCATGGATTGACCCATGGCACGCCGCCGTCGCCCCGAAGAACACGCGAATCATGAGCGTTGGCTGGTTTCCTATGCCGACTTCATCACGCTGCTGTTCGCTTTTTTCGTGGTGATGTACTCGATCTCCTCGATCAACGAGGGCAAGTACAAGGTGCTCTCGGACAGCATGGTCGGCGCGTTCAATCAGCCGGACCGCTCCATCAAGGCGATTCCGATCGGCGACGAACGCCCGCGCACCACCGAACCCGATCGCTCGCTGATCGACGATATCGAAGGCAGCGACTCATCGTCAGTGCGCGGGCCTGCCGATCCCCTGGAAACCATCGCCAACGATGTTCGCGACGCCTTTGGCGACCTGATGAAGACCGAGCAGCTGACCGTGCGGGGCAACGAGTTGTGGGTCGAGATCACCCTCAATTCGAGCCTGCTGTTTCCGAGCGGCGATGCGATCCCCAACGACGCCGCCTTCTCCATCATCGAGAAGGTGGCGAAGATCCTGGCGCCCTACGAAAACCCCGTGCATGTCGAAGGTTTCACCGACAACCTGCCGATTCGTACCGCGCAGTTCCCCACCAACTGGGAGCTGTCGGCGGCGCGCGCCGCCAGCATCGTGCGGATGATGGCGATGGAGGGCGTGGCGCCCGGGCGGATGGCGGCGGTGGGATACGGCGAGTTCCAGCCGGTCGCGGACAACGCCACTGCGGATGGCCGTGCGCGCAATCGTCGGGTGGTTCTGGTGGTGTCGCGCAACCTCGATGTGCGCCGTAGCGTCAGTGGTTCCGGCAGCGGCAAGGCGCAACCGGATGCGGCGCTCAAGCGGGCTGGCACGCAACCTGCTAATACTCAGGACGCGCGGGCTTCCATTGGTGAAGCCGTCAATCCTTCGTCGCCGCCACCGGGCGGTGCCAATCTCGGCGCGGTGCAAGCCGCGCCGGGAGGAAATCAGCCATGAGAGTTTGGGCAGTAGCCAATCAGAAAGGAGGGGTCGGCAAGACCACCTCATCCATCGCCCTGGCGGGCCTGCTGGCCGACGCCGGCAAGCGTGTGGTCGTCGTTGACCTCGATCCGCACGGCTCGATGACCAGCTACTTCGGGCATGATCCGGACACGCTGGATCGCAGCAATTTTGACCTGTTCCTGCATCAGGGCACGGTCCCGCAGGGATTGCCGCGCGAACTGCTGCTGGAGACCAGCCACGAGCGCATTTCCCTGCTGCCCTCGAGCACCGCACTGGCGACCCTGGAGCGGCAATCTCCAAGCAAGGGCGGTTTGGGCCTCGTGATCGCCAAATCATTGGCGCAGCTTTTTCAGGATTTCGACCACGCGATCATCGACAGCCCGCCGTTGCTCGGCGTGTTGATGGTCAATGCCCTGGCCGCGAGCCAGCAGCTGATCATTCCGGTGCAGACCGAATTCCTCGCCGTAAAAGGCCTGGAACGGATGGTGAATACGCTGGCGATGATCAACCGTTCGCGTAAGCAGGCGTTGCCTTACACCATCGTGCCGACGCTGTTCGATCGCAGGACGCAGGCGTCGATGTCGACGCTGCGCACGCTGCGCCATGCCTATCCCGAGCAGTTGTGGCACGCCTACATTCCGGTCGATACGCGCCTGCGCGATGCCAGTCGCGCGGGGCTCACGCCGTCGCAGTTCGACCCCAAGAGTCGTGGCGTCATCGCCTATCGCGCCTTGCTCAAGCATCTGCTCGAGCATCAGGCGGCGGCGCAGGTTGCCTGATATGCCAGGGTTTATTCATCGTCGCGGCTCAAGTAGGCGGGCAGGGCGGCCGATAGGCTTTACTGACTATTCCCATTCCTCCGGATTCTTTTCATGAGTCGTTCGGCTGCCACGTCAACACGCTCCCAACTGGCTCTCCAGTCCTACCTGGATGGTCTGTTGCAGGAAGCCACGCTCGAGTTGGAGCCTGGGACGGCGCCGGAAAGCAGCGTCGCCATCGACGAATTCCAGGCGGCCGTGCTCGAGGAGCAGGTCCGCGATGCGCGCCAGCCGGCGCCCGCAGTGGCTCCGGCCCGCGCACCTGCGCCGATTGCGCGTCTGGACTTCGCCGAGCCTCGGCCGTTGGTGCTGCCGACCGTCGAGCTGCTCCCGCCGGCAGCGGTCGTGGAGGCGCCGCCGGTGATCGAGACGCCGGTGATCGAACCGGTGATCGTGGTCGAGCCGGTGGTCGATCTGCAGCTAGAGCAGCGTGCCGAGCGTGTACCGGCGCCGCTGAATTTCGACGAGCGTCCCGATTGGGCAGAGGAGCCCTTCGAGTGCCTGCTGTTCGACGTTGCCGGGCTAACCCTGGCGGTGCCGCTGGTTTGCCTGGGCTCGATCTACCCGCTCGTGGATCAGGAGTTGACGCCGCTGTTCGGGCAACCGGAATGGTTCCTCGGCATCCTGCCTTCGCAGGCCGGCAACCTGAAGGTGCTGGACACCGCGCGTTGGGTGATGCCCGACCGTTATCGCGACGATTTTCGCCGGGGCCTGCAGTATGTGATTTCGGTGCAGGGGTATGAGTGGGGCCTGGCGGTGCATCAGGTGAGTCGCTCGATACGCCTGGACCCGAGCGAGATAAAATGGCGCAGCCAGCGCATCCAGCGTCCCTGGCTGGCCGGCACGGTGATCGAGCACATGTGCGCCTTGCTGGACGTATCGGCCCTTGCCGAACTCATCGCCAGCGGTGCGGTGAAGCGCATGAACAACGGGCAGTTGCATTGATTCCACGGCTCGCGCAGATTGGCGCGAGCGACAACGACAACGGCGGGAAGCAACCCGCGCATACCGCGCCTGCGGTGATTGAAGAGGCTGGGATATGAAGAAGACATCTGCGCAAGGCTCCGAAGATCCCATTCTGCAGTGGGTGACCTTCCGCCTGGATAACGAAACCTACGGCATCAACGTGATGCAGGTGCAGGAAGTGCTGCGCTATACCGAGATCGCTCCGGTCCCGGGCGCGCCCAGCTATGTGCTCGGGATCATCAACCTGCGCGGCAACGTGGTCACCGTGATCGACACGCGCCAGCGTTTCGGCCTGGATTCGGCCTCCATCACCGATAACAGCCGCATCGTCATCATCGAAGCGGACAAGCAGGTCGTGGGCATCCTCGTCGACAGCGTCGCCGAAGTGGTCTACCTGCGTCAGTCGGAAATCGAGACCGCGCCCAACGTCGGTAACGACGAGTCGGCCAAGTTCATCCAGGGCGTCTGCAACAAGAACGGCGAACTGCTGATCCTGGTCGAGCTGGACAAGATGATGTCCGAGGAAGAGTGGTCGGAGCTCGAGAGCATCTGATGCTGGAAGCCGCGCTGGTCTTTCTCGCCCTGGTCTGCGTCGGGCTGGGTTATGTCTGCTGGTGGCTGGCCCAGGGCCAGCGCCAACAGGCGCGGCAGCAGGCCGAGCGCGATAATGCGCGCGACCAGCGCATCAAGGAACTGAACAAGCGTCTGGATGCCTACCTCACCGGCAGCATCCGCATGGGCGAGGAGCTGCACGAGCTCCGCCGCACCGTCGCCCCGTTGCCCGACAAGCTCACCCAGATCGAACAACGCGATCCCTCCAGCCTTTCCTTCACCCAGGCGGCGCGGCTGGTCGGGCTGGGTGCGAGCGTCGATGACCTGACCCAGTCCTGCGGGCTGTCGAAAGCCGAAGCGGAACTGGTCGCCAAGCTCCATCAGTCGCAACGCAAGGGCTGAGCCACACCGTTCGTCTCTCTCCCCGGAACCCATCCGCACGCTTTCCCTCCTACATTTACGCGGCTCATGCTCACGGCGTTCATTTGCGCGCGTTTCTTTCGCTGAGGGTTCTCGTCCGAGAACCTCGGAGGCCGCCATGTTGTGCATATTCCTGCTGATGCTGCTGACGACCGGTTACGTGCAGGCGCAAGAGGCGCCCGAGCGCATCGCCGGTGCTATGACCGTGAACGTGGGGCAGGCCAAGCGTCTTTTCGACCTAGGTGCTGTGTTCATCGACGTGCGTCCGGTCAGCGAGTGGAGCTGGGGGCATGTGCATGGCGCCGTGCACCTCGACCTCTCCGAGCGTTTCGCCGGTCTTGCACGCCCCGAATGGCCGCGCGAGGTCCCGCTGGTGATCTACTGCGACAGCGATGTCTGCCCGCGCGGGGCAGTGGCCTCCGCGCTAGCGGTCAAGTGGGGATACAAGCAGGTGTTCTACTTCCGCGAAGGCTACTTCGCCTGGATGCTGCAGGATTATCCGCAGGGCAAGGGCCTGGCGGGCGAGGTGGTCGCGTTCAGTCCCTGATGGGGCCTTCGAGGCGCAGCGGCGGATTGCTGAACTCGCGCTCCCGGCGCTCGCCGAAGCCTTGCGGCGCCTTGCCCTTGAGGTACCAGGCGAACGCGATGATCTCGGCGATGGTGCGGTACAGCGCCTCGGGGATCGCATCGCCCAGTTCCAGCCGCGCCAGTATCCGCACCAGATCGGCGTTCTCGTAGATCGGCACCTCGCATTCGCGGGCGATGGCGAGAATCGCCTCGGCAAGCTCGTCGTCACCCTTTGCGCTCAGCGTCGGGGCGCTCTGACCGTCGTATTTCAGCGCGATCGCCTGGCGTCCGCTCATCTCGATGTCCTCATGCGGTGTCGTCCACCCAGCGTTGTTCGAGCGTGGTGCGGGGCCCCCGGGGCGGCTGGCCCTTGCGACAGGCCAGTTCGCTGACCTGCAGGCCGGCCTCGACGAGGCGCTCGCGCAGATGCCCCAATTCGTGGTCGATCAGTTCGGCCGTGCGTGCCTGTTCCGCCCACAGCTGGCTGGAGAGCGCGCCACGAATCAGCTGCGCCTGTACCTGCAGCGGGCCGAGCGGGGCCAGGTCGAAGGCCAGTTCGACCTTCCAGATTTTTTCCCCGTCCTCCTGGCGACCTTTCGGCGACGGCAGTTCTTCCTTCTGCAGCTTGATCTGCAGCGGCACGAGGTTCTGCTGGTTGCGCATCGGCAACTCGAGCTGCCAGGTCGTCAGGTGCGTGCCGTCCGGCAGCACCTGGGATTGCGCGAGGCTCGACAGCTGATGCGTCTGCAGCCGCGACACCGCAGCGGCGGCGAGCTTGAGCAGGCTTTCCAGGTCGTCCTCGTCCTCCAGCGATTGCAGCAGGCCGGAGGGCAGCGGGAAGCCCGTCGCCTGCTGGCGCGCGCCGGCCTGCCCCAGTGCGCCCAACGCATTGCGGACGAAGGCGGGCAGTGCCTGCGCCATCATCGCGCCGCTGTTGGGTCCCAATTGCGGGCTGTCCGGGGTCAGCCCCGGCGCCAGTTGCGCGATCAGGCGCAGCAGGTTGGCCTTCAGGTCGAGGGGCAGGGCGCCGCCCTGGCCCTGCAGCAGTTTCGCTTCGAGGAACAGACCGCTGGCGTCGAGCGCCTTGGCCAGTGCCTTCGGATCGGTCAGTTCCTGGATGTCCGGCATGCTCGCCAGCAGCTTGTCGACGCTGGCATTCAGGGCTTCCGGCAGATCCGGCTGGCTGCTGAGGTTGAACAGCGCCCGCGCCAGATTGTCCAGCGAACCCTGGCGGGCGGCCTGAGTGGTCAGTTGCTGGCCCAGTTCGAGCTGGTCGAGGCGGCCGCTCAGCGGCAGGAAGTTCAGCTCCTGGCTGCCTTTGACTTCGGCGGTGAGCAGGCTGCCCAGACCCAGGTGCAGATTGGTTTCGATGACCAGCTTGCTGCCGGCCTGCGCGGTGTTGAGCAGGGTGACGATGACCTTGAACGCCTGCGGTTCACCGGCCGTCTGCGGCAGTGGCTGGCTCGCGGTGACCTTGCCCTGCAACAGCGTGCCCGGCGGCAGCTCGTCGAGGTCGAGCATGATCATCGGCTGCCCGGCGGCGCCCTTCGCGGCATTCTGCAAGGCGGCGGTCAGGCTGGTTTCGGATAGGGCGGTGACGCCGAAGGCGCTCCCCAACTCCAGCGGACGGTTGGTAGCGGTGGCGAGGATGGTCTGCCGACCGCTTTCCAGAGTCAGGCGCAGCAGGGCCTGGAAGCTCTCGCTGGTCTGCTTGACCGCGAGCACTTCGGCGTCGGCGCTTTCGCCAGGCAGCAGCAGGCCTTCGAGGGGTTGCAGCAACCTGAGGGCCACTTCGCCGGCTGTGGCGTTTGGACGCACGGCGGGCGCAACAGTCGATACGGCAGCCGGTCCGCTGATCTCGGTCATGAACGGGTTACAACCTGTCGAAAAAGCCAGCTTTGGAGGTCAGGTCTCGCATGTATAATGCCGCCCCGTCCAGACCAGCGTGTGCGGCGTCCCGCCGGTAGCGCGTCGAGTTCGGAACATCCCTGGCCAGAACGACAGCGATCCGTCGCGACGGGTCTGCAGTATAGCGGCAAGGATCTCGCCTTCTTGAACGTCCATGGTAGCGATGTGGTGACCAGCCCTTTCCTTGAAGCCGTATCCCTGGCCTGCGAGCGCGACTGGCGGATGCTCTTCGAGCGCCTCGACCTGCAACTGCATGCCGGCCAGATGCTGCAGATATCCGGGCCCAACGGCAGCGGCAAGACCAGCCTGCTCCGTCTGCTCTGCGGTCTGATGCAGCCCACATCCGGTGAAGTCCGCCTGGCAGGCCAGCCACTCGATGCGCAACGCGGCGAGCTGGCGCGCAACCTGCTCTGGATCGGTCACGCCGCCGGCATCAAAGGGCTGCTCAGCGCCGAGGAAAACCTCGCCTGGCTGAGTGCGCTGCACCATCCCGCTTCCCGCGCGTCGATCTGGGCCGCCCTTGCCGAAGTGGGACTCAAGGGCTTCGAGGATGTTCCCTGTCACACGCTTTCCGCCGGCCAGCAGCGCCGCGTCGCGTTGGCCAGGCTTTATTTGGCGCCGCCACCGCTATGGATTCTCGACGAACCCTTCACCGCGCTGGACAAGCATGGCGTCGCCCAATTGGAGGCGCATCTGGCGCGGCACTGCGAGCAGGGCGGCCTCGTCGTGCTGACCACGCACCATACTCTGGGGCTGCGGCCAAGCGGATATCGCGACCTTGACCTGGGGCAGCGCGTCGCATGAGCAACGTCTTTACCCTGCTCGTGGTCCGGGAAGCCCGCCTTTTGTGTCGGCGCCCGGCGGAATTGGCCAACCCCCTGGTGTTCTTCGCCATCGTCATCGCACTCTTTCCCCTCGCCGTCGGTCCGGAAACGCAGCTCCTGCAGACACTGTCGCCCGGCCTGGTCTGGGTTGCCGCGCTGCTCGCCGTGCTGCTCTCTCTGGATGGCCTGTTCCGGAGCGACTTCGAGGACGGTTCGTTGGAGCAATGGGTGGTCTCGCCGCATCCGCTGTCGCTCCTGGTGTTGGCCAAAGTGCTCGCGCATTGGGCGTTTTCAGGTCTGGCGCTGGTACTGTTGGCGCCGCTTCTGGCACTGATGCTCGGCTTGCCCGGCCGCTGCCTGCCGGTGCTGCTGGTCTCGCTGCTGCTGGGCACGCCGGTGCTGAGCCTGCTCGGCGCGGTGGGCGCGGCGCTGACCGTCGGCCTCAAACGCGGTGGCCTGCTGCTGGCATTGCTGATTCTGCCGCTGTACATCCCGGTGCTGATTCTTGGCAGCGGCGTGCTGCAGGCGGCCCTGCAAGGATTGCCGACCACCGGCTACCTGCTATGGATGGCCAGCCTGACCGCTCTGGCGGTTACCCTGACACCCTTTGCGATAGCCGCGGGCCTGACCATCAGCGTCGGCGAATAAGAAAAGAACAACCCGATTGGCGGGGCGCGAGTCGACGCTCGATTGCCACCCCGAAGACCGATGAGTGCTGCGATGAACTGGACTTGGTTTCACAAACTGGGCTCGCCCAAGTGGTTCTACGAGATCAGCGGGCGCTGGTTGCCCTGGTTGGCCTGCGCCGCGGCGTTGCTGTTGGTCGTGGGTACGGTGTGGGCGCTGGCGTTCGCGCCGCAGGATTACCAGCAGGGCAACAGTTTCCGCATCATCTATATCCATGTACCGGCGGCGCTGCTGGCGCAGTCCTGCTACATCATGCTGGCCGTGGCCGGCGCGGTCGGACTGATCTGGAAGATGAAACTGGCCGACGTCGCGGTGCAGCAGGCCGCGCCGATCGGCGCCTGGATGACCTTCATCGCGCTGTTCACCGGTGCCGTCTGGGGCAAGCCGACCTGGGGCGCCTGGTGGGTCTGGGACGCGCGGCTGACCTCGATGCTGATCCTGCTGTTCCTCTATTTCGGCATCATCGCCCTCGGCCAGGCGATCAGTAACCGCGACAGCGCGGCCAAGGCCTGTGCGGTGCTGGCGATTGTCGGGGTGGTCAACATCCCGATCATCAAGTACTCGGTGGAGTGGTGGAACACCCTGCACCAGCCCGCCACCTTCAAGCTCACAGAGAAACCGGCGATGCCGGCGGAAATGTGGGTGCCACTGCTGATCATGGTGATCGGCTTCTACTGTTTCTTCGCCTGTGTGCTGCTGATGCGCATGCGTCTGGAAGTGCTGCGCCGCGAAGCCCGCAGCAGCTGGGCCAAGGCGGAAGTTCGGGCTCGGGTGGAGGGCGTGCGATGAGTTTTTCCTCGTTTGGCGAGTTTCTCGCCATGGGCCATCACGGCCTTTACGTCTGGTCGGCCTACGGCGTGTGCCTTGGCGTGCTGTTGCTCAACCTCGGCCTGCCGATCCTGGCGCGCCGGCGTTACCTGCAAGATGAGGCGCGCCGTATGCGCCGGGAGGAATCCAAGTGAAACCGTTGCGCAAGAAGCGCCTTTACATCGTCCTCGCCATCCTGGCCGGGGTCGGTATCGCCGTGGCGCTGGCGCTCTCCGCCTTGCAGGAGAACATCAACCTATTCTACACGCCGACCCAGATCGCCAACGGCGAGGCGCCGAAGGATACCCGCATCCGTGCCGGCGGCATGGTCGAGAAAGGCTCGCTGCAGCGTTCCGGCGACTCGCTGGACGTGCAGTTCGTCGTCACCGACTTCGCCCGCAACGTGACCATCCGCTACCGCGGCATCCTCCCGGACCTGTTCCGCGAAGGGCAGGGCATCGTCGCGCTCGGCAAGCTGGATGCCGATGGCGTGCTGGTCGCCGACGAGGTGCTGGCCAAGCACGACGAGAAATACATGCCGCCGGAAGTCACGAAGGCGCTGAAGGAAAGCGGGCAGATGTCGTCCGCAGAGGGAGCCAAGTGATGAGCGCTGCGTTGATCGTTCCCGAACTGGGCCACCTGGCGCTGATCCTGGCGCTTTGCATGGCCATCGTGCAGTCGAGCCTGCCGCTGATCGGCGCCTGGCGCGGCGATCGCCAGTGGATGCGCCTGGCGCAGCCAGCGGCCTGGGGGCAGTTTGCCTTCCTGGCGTTCTCCTTCGGCTGCCTGACCTGGGCATTCATGAACGACGACTTCTCCGTCGCCTATGTCGCCAGCAACTCCAACAGCGCGCTGCCCTGGTATTACAAGTTCAGCGCCGTGTGGGGTGCCCACGAGGGCTCGCTGCTGCTCTGGGCGCTGATCCTCGGCGGCTGGACCTTCGCCGTTTCGATCTTCTCTCGGCAACTGCCGGAGGACATGCTGGCCCGCGTGCTGGGCGTGATGGGCATCATCAGCATCGGTTTTCTGCTGTTCCTGATCGTGACCTCCAACCCGTTCGACCGCTTGCTGCCGCAATCCCCGGCGGACGGCCGCGATCTCAACCCGCTGTTGCAGGACATCGGCCTGATCGTGCACCCGCCGATGCTCTACATGGGCTACGTCGGCTTCTCCGTGGCGTTCGCCTTCGCCATCGCAGCGCTGCTCGGCGGGCGCCTGGACGCCGCCTGGGCCCGCTGGTCGAGGCCGTGGACGATCGTCGCCTGGGCCTTCCTCGGCATCGGCATCGTGCTCGGCTCCTGGTGGGCCTACTACGAACTCGGCTGGGGTGGCTGGTGGTTCTGGGACCCGGTGGAGAACGCTTCCTTCATGCCGTGGCTGGTCGGTACCGCGCTGATCCACTCGCTGGCGGTGACCGAGAAGCGCGGCGTGTTCAAGAGCTGGACGGTGTTGCTGGCGATCGCGGCGTTCTCGCTGTCGCTGCTCGGCACCTTCCTGGTCCGCTCCGGGGTGCTGACCTCGGTGCACGCCTTCGCCGCCGATCCCGAGCGCGGGGTGTTCATCCTGATGTTCCTGCTGGCGGTGGTGGGCGGCTCGCTGACGCTGTTCGCCATTCGCGCGCCGGTGGTCAAGAGCCAGGTGGGCTTCGCCCTGTGGTCGCGGGAAACCCTGCTGCTGGCGAACAACCTGATCCTCATCGTGGCCGCGTCGATGATCCTGCTGGGCACGCTCTACCCGTTGCTGCTGGATGCCATCAGTGGCGCCAAACTGTCGGTCGGCCCGCCGTACTTCAACGCGCTGTTCCTGCCGCTGATGGCGCTGGTGATGTTCACCCTGGCGGTCGGCGTGCTGGTGCGCTGGAAGGACACGCCGGTGAACTGGCTGGTCGGCATGCTCACTCCGGTGCTGATCGGCAGCGCCGTAGTCGGCGCACTGGCGGCGTTTCTCCTCGGCGATTTCCATTGGGCGGTTCTCGCCACCTGCATGCTGTCGGCCTGGGTAGTGCTCGCCGGCGTACGCGACCTGTTCGACAAGACCCGCCACAAGGGTCTCGTCGCCGGCGTGCGCGGCCTGACGCGGAGCTACTGGGGTATGCAGCTCGCGCATTTCGGCATCGCCTTCTGCGCCCTCGGCATCGTGCTATCCAGCCAGTACAACGCCGAGCGTGACCTGCGCATGGCGCCGGGCGAGTCCGTCGAACTGGGCGGCTATCGCTTCGTCTTCGAGGGCGCCAAGCACCTCCAGGGTCCCAACTTCACGTCCGACCGGGCCAGTATCCGGGTGCTCGACGGCGACCGCGAAATCGCGCTCCTGCATCCGGAGAAGCGCCTCTACAGCGTGCAGAACTCGATGATGACCGAGGCGGGCATCGATGCCGGCTTCACCCGCGACCTGTACGTCGCCCTCGGTGAACCACTGGAGAACGGCGCCTGGGCGGTGCGGGTGCACGTCAAACCGTACATCCGCTGGATCTGGCTCGGTGGCCTGATGACGGCGCTGGGCGGAGCACTCGCGGCGCTGGACAAGCGTTACCGTGTCAAGGTGCGCGCCCGGGTGCGTGGCGCGCAGACCGAAGGAGTTCCCGCATGAGGCGCGCGTTGCTGCTGATTCCGCTGGCGATCTTCCTGGTGGTCGCGGTGTTCCTCTACCGCGGCCTGTTCCTGAACCCCACCGAGCTGCCTTCGGCGCTGATCGACAAGCCGTTCCCGGCGTTCTCGCTGCCCTCGGTGGACGGCCAGAGCACGCTGACCGAAGCCGTGTTCAAGGGCAAGCCGTCGCTGGTCAACGTCTGGGCCACGTGGTGCCCGACCTGCCGCGAAGAGCACGCCATGCTGAACAAGCTGGCGGAGCAGGGCGTGACCATCCACGGCATCAACTACAAGGACGACACCGCGGCCGCACAGCGCTGGCTGGCGCAGTACGGCAACCCCTACGGCCTCGACGTCAGCGATGTCGAGGGTAGCCTGGGCCTTGACCTGGGCGTCTACGGCGCGCCGGAAACCTTCCTCGTCGACCGCAACGGGATCATCCGGCACAAGTACGTCGGCGAGATCAACGAGCGTGTCTGGCGCGAGCAACTGGCGCCGCTGTGGGCGCAGCTCAGCGAGGAGGGCGGGCAATGAAGCGCGAATCCTTCATCGGGCTGGTCGGCCTGCTGCTGGCCGGCTTCGTCCACGCGGCGATCGATACCTACGAGTTCGCCGACGAATCGCAACGCGAGCGCTTCGGCCTGCTGACCAAGGAGCTGCGCTGCCCGAAATGCCAGAACCAGGACATCGCCGACTCGAACTCGCCGATCGCCGCTGACCTGCGCAAGCAGATCCACGAGCAGTTGCAGCAAGGCAAGAGCGACGCCGACATCGTCGACTACATGGTCGCCCGATACGGCGACTTCGTCCGCTACAAGCCGCCGCTGGAAGGGCGTACCGCCTTGCTTTGGTTCGGCCCTGCGGCCCTGCTGCTCGGCGGCCTGCTGACGATCACGGTGATCGTGGTTCGCCGCCGGCGTGTCGATGCCCGCCCGCAGGATGCATTGCTGTCCGCCGACGAGCAGGCGCGCCTTTCCGCCCTCATGACCAAAGACCCGCTGGATAAGAACGCCCCATGACCGATTTCTGGCTCGCCGCCGGCCTGCTGTTGCTGGTAGCCCTGGCTTTTCTTCTGATTCCCGCGATCCGTGGCCGCCGCGCCCAGACCGAAGAAGATCGCACCGCGCTCAACGTCGCGCTCTACGAGGAGCGCCAGGCCGAACTGGTCACCCAGCACGCGGCCGGCATCTTCACCGACGATCAACTGGAAGCCGGCCGCGCCGAAGCCGGGCGCGAGCTGCTCGCCGATGCCGAGGGCAGCGAGCACGCGCGCAGCGCCCGCCTTGGCCGTACGGTGCCGCTGGTGATGGCTGTGCTGATGCCGCTGCTCGGTGGCGCGCTGTACCTGCACTGGGGCGCCAGCGACAAGGTCGAGCTGGCCCGCGAGTTTTCCCAGCAGCCGCGCAGCCTCGCCGAGATGACGTCCCGCCTTGAACAGGCGGTCAAGGCGCAGCCGGATTCCGCCGAAGGTTGGTACTTCCTTGGCCGTAGCTACATGGCGCAGAGTCGCCCGGACGATGCGGTTAGAGCCTTCAGTCGCACCGTCGAACTGGCCGGCCGCCAGCCCGAGCTGCTTGGGCAATGGGCGCAGGCGCTGTATTTCGCCGGTGGCAAGCAATGGAGCGCGTCGATCCAGGACCTCACCGACGAAGCGCTGAAAAGCGATCCGAACGAAGTCACCAGTCTCGGTCTGCTGGGCATCTCGGCGTTCGAGGGCAAGCGCTTCCAGGACGCCGTCAGCTACTGGGAGCGCCTGGTCAACGTGCTTCCCCCCGAAGACCCCTCGCGTGCGGCGTTGCAGGGCGGCATCCAGCGTGCCCGCGAACAGCTCGCCGAACATCCGCAGGAAGGGGCTCCCGCGGTGGCTGAAACGGGCGTGGCGCTGAAAGTCCGCGTGCAGCTGTCAGAGGCGCTGAAGGCCAAGGTCGAGCCGGGCGACGTCGTGTTCGTCTTCGCCCGCGCGGTATCCGGCCCGCCCATGCCGCTGGCGGCCAAGCGCCTGACGGTGGCCGACCTGCCCAGCGAAGTAACTTTGCGCGATTCGGATGCAATGATGCCGCAACTGCAATTGTCCAAATTTCCGAAGGTCGAACTGGTGGCGCGGGTTTCCCGCGCCGGCAATGCCACCGCCGGGGAGTGGATCGGTCGCAGCAAGGCGCTCGATACCTCCACCAGGGACGTGCAGCAGTTGACCGTCGACAGCCCCGATAGCCCCTGAACCCGCCGGAAATAGCCGGCCGTGGAGTGACGATGAACGAGTTTCCACCAGGCCGGCAAAGCCGCCTGCCTCGCCTGGCCGGCGTGCTGGGCATGGCCCTGCTGCTGGGCGCCTGTGCCGGGCGCAACGCCCCCTCTGACGACCAGCCGTTGCCGCGTCTGCCGCAGGAACAACTGCCTTCCGGCACGACCCAGGCGCCTGCGCCGCCGCCCGCACCGAAGGTTCCCGCGCCTCCGGCGGTGATGAAGACCCACCCGCGCTACGCTCCACCGCCACAGGGCGACGCCTTCTGGGACCCGCGCTTGGGCGTCTACGTGGTCGACAACAAGGAGCTGTACTACCGCGAACGGCTCTATTACCGCTGGGATCAGGGCTGGTACTGCGCCGGGCGCATCGATGGCCCCTGGGAAAGCGTCGACGGCCCCAGCGTCCCGCCGGGCCTGCGCAGCCGCCATCCCTGATCTGGCGCCAATCGCTCGGACCTTTAGCGAGCTTCGGACAGTCCCATGTTCACGCCGTGCGGATGTGCGCGCGGCGTGACGAGGAGGACTCCGCATGAACCTTCGCTCTCTCGGCCTGGGATTGCTGCTGCCCTTGGCCAGCTGCTCGATGATCGATCGGCAAAGCTGCGTCGCTCAGAGTTATCCAGCGGCCGTCGAACTTCCCACCGAGGCCGGCCCGCCGCCGCGTTTCGGCCAGGGCCGCTGGGACCCGCAGCTGAAGGTGTTCGTCATGAATGATGACCGCGATCTCTATTACCGAGGTCAGGTCTATTACCGCTTCGCCGACACCTGGCACTGGAGCGATCGCCCGAGCGGGCCCTGGGTCGAGGTCGACCGGGCGGGGGTTCCGGACCTGCTGGCTGCGCGCTATCCGCAGGCGAACAGGCCGCGGGTGCTGACCACCGGCTTCGCCAACGCCGCCGACCGGGATACCGCGGGATCAGTGACGCCGTTATCCGGTTCGCTGCCCGCGGAACGCTAGGCTCGGTCGTCCTTTTCGCGCTGCGGCGTAAACAGCTGGCTACCACAGCGGCTGCAGAACGCCGCGTTGGCTTCGTGCAGCTCCTTGTTGCAGGCCGGGCAGGGCTTCTGCAGGGTGTCGCCACGCATGGCGTTGGCCAGCTCGGCCGTGAAGATCCCGGTCGGCACCGCGATGATCGAGTAACCGGTGATCATCACCAGTGCCGCCAGTGCCTGGCCCATTATGGTGCGAGGGACTATGTCGCCGAAACCTACAGTAGTCAGCGTGACGATCGCCCAATAGATGCTGATGGGAATGCTGGTGAAGCCGTGCTGCGGCCCTTCGACCACGTACATCAGCGTGCCGAAGACGATCACCAGCGTGGTCACGCTGAGCAGGAACACGACGATCTTCTGCCGGCTGCCGCGCAGCGCCACCAGCAGGAAGTTGGCCTGGGTCAGATAGGGCGTCAGCTTGAGCACGCGGAAGACCCGCAGCATGCGCACCACGCGGACGATCATCAGGTAGTGGGCATCCGGATAGATCAGGGTGAGGAACGCCGGCAGTACGGCCAGCAGGTCGATCAGCCCGTAGAAGCTGAGCATGTAGCGCAGCGGTTTCGGATGTACGGCGGCGCGTACCACGTACTCCACGGCGAAGATCAGCGTGAAGCCCCATTCCAGCGTCAGCAGGAGCGTGCCGAAGCGTTGATGCAGCGGCTGGATGCTGTCGACCATCACCACCACCAGGCTGGCAAGGATGATCCCCAGCAGCCAGCTGTCGAAGCGCTTGCCGGCGGGCGTATCGCTGAAGAAAATGATTTGATTGAGGCGTTCGCGGCGGCTGACGTTTTCCATGGCTCTCTCGATGCTGCGAGCCTGCGGCTCGTCCATCACAGATGGACCACCCAGGTCGCTGTGGGTGCGACGCGGGCGCGTTTTGCGTTTCAGGCGCGCTTGATCAGGCTCGCCTGGGCGTCTCGCTCGTCCACCTCGCAGCCTTTGAGTACCAGGCGAATGATGGTGTCCGCCGCGGCATCGTAGTCGCTGTCGTCGAGGGTGGATTTGCCGGTTACCACGGAAATCTGCCAGTCGAAGTCGGCATAGGTCTGGGTCGCGGCCCAGATGCTGAACAGCAGGTGATGAGGATCGACCGGCGCCATCAGGCCTTCGTCGATCCAGCCCTGCAGGCAGTTGATGTTGTGTCGCGCCTGGTTGTTCAGTTGCTCGATCTGTTCGACGGTGAGGTGCGGCGCGCCGTGCATGATCTCGCTGGCGAATACCTTCGAGGCGTGTGGCAGTTCGCGGGAAATACGGATCTTCGAGCGGATGTAGTCGCGCAGCACTTCGGCCGGGCGGCCGGGCTGGTTGAACGGCGACGAGGCGTGCAGCAGCGGCTCGACGATGCTTTCCAGGACCTCCAGGTAGAGGTTTTCCTTGGACTTGAAGTAGTAGTAGACGTTGGGCTTGGGCAGGCCGGCTTTCGCCGCGATGTCGCTGGTCTTGGCGGCAGCGAAGCCCTTGTCGGCGAACTCCTCGCTGGCCGCGCGCAGGATCAGTCCTTTGTTGCGTTCGCGGATACTGCTCATGGCGCTCTCGGTCCAGGGCCGCCGCAGCAGATGGCGGCAAACCGGTCGGCGCATGCTAGCACCGGCCTCCTGAACCCCTCAAGGCGGGGGCAGTCGGATTGAAGAGGGCGCGCCGGCCAGAGGTTAATGGTGTACCCGCACCTTCATTTCTGGTTTCATCGGCGGCCAAGCCGAAGACTCCTGCCGTATCAGGTATCCGCCATGTCGGACGAACAATTGGTCGACCCGTTCGGGCGCCGCATCACCTACCTTCGCCTGTCGGTCACCGACCGCTGCGATTTTCGCTGCACCTACTGCATGAGCGAGGACATGGTCTTCGCCCCGCGGGCGCAGATACTCACGCTCGAAGAACTCTATGCGGTGGCCGATGCCTTCATCGGCCTCGGCGTCAAACGCATCCGCATCACCGGCGGCGAACCGCTGGTGCGCAAGGGCGTAGTCGGGCTGCTGGAAAAGCTCGGTGCGCGCAACGAGCTGGAAGACCTCTCCATCACCACCAACGGATCCCAGTTGCCGCACCTGGCCGGGAAGCTGCGCGCCGCGGGCGTCAAACGGCTGAACATCAGCCTCGACTCGCTGCGCCGCAAGCGCTTCGCCGAGTTCACCCGGCGCGACAGCCTCGACCAGGTGCTGGCCGGCATCGACGCCGCGCGCGCCGCCGGTTTTTCGCGGATCAAGCTCAATAGCGTGGTGCAGAAGGACCGCAACGATGACGAGGTGCTGGATCTGGTGGAATTCGCCATGGCCCGCGACCTCGATATCAGCTTCATCGAGGAGATGCCGCTGGGCAGCGTTTCCAGCCACAGTCGCGAGATCACCTTCTGCTCCAGCGACGAGGTGCGCGCACGCATCGAGCAGCGCCACGCGCTGGTGCGCTCCAGTCATGCCACGGGCGGGCCCTCGCGCTATTGGCAGGTGGCGGGCAGCGCCACGCGGGTCGGCTTCATCTCTCCGCATAGCAACAACTTCTGCGGCGACTGCAACCGGGTGCGGGTCACCGCCGAAGGCAAGCTGGTGCTCTGTCTTGGCCACGAGGGCGCACTGGACCTCAAGGCCTTGATGCGTCGGCATCCGGGGGACGCACAACGCCTGCGGCATGCGCTGGTCGAGGCCCTGCATCTGAAGCCGGAGCGGCATTTCTTCCGCAACGACGAGCAGGTCCAAGTGGTCCGCTTCATGAGCGTCACGGGCGGCTGATCACGGTATTGGCGGCATAAAAAAAGGCGGTGGATTTCTCCACCGCCTTTTTTGTGCGCGTCGTCCGCGTCAGGCAGTCATTGCCTTGCGGGTGCGCTCGATCACGTTCTGCAAACGCTCGTTGCCCATGTACTGATCGGGGTAGAGGCGTTCGGTGTGGCAGGCAATGCCGTGCTCGTTGACCAGCGTGAAACTGAAGTTGCCTTTGCAGCTGAGAGCCATGATCTGGCAGCTCAACGGGGCGAAGGCCGCGGTGAGTGCGCTCATGGCGTTTTGTGCGTGATGATGAATCGACATGGTTCTTATATGTTCCTGAACGAATACGGCGTGGGCCGTTGACTAGAAGCTCCGCAGTCGCCGCCCAAATGGGGTGGCCGAATGATCCTTATCGGAGCTGAAAGGGCGAGAGAAAGTTCCGCCCGATGCAGGGGGTTGGCTGACGTGTATCGGCAGGTTCGAATTGACCATGAGCCGTAACGAGCCAAACGAGACACCTTCTTGCGAAGACGTGGCTACCAGACATCGGAGTGGGGAAGGGCTGCGGCTGCCTGTGAGTGCAGCGGGCGGTCTTACCGAGGGTCCTCTCCCGCAAGGAAAGGAGGCGCGCAGTGTAACAGCCGGTGCGATGCCTGTCCTGATGGGGTGATCATCGGTAGCGAGTTCGATGGATCGGCTCGTTAACGATGAAAGGGATTTGGATCGATGCTGCATCGCTACTTTCCGTGCGGTAAAGAAAAAGCCCGCCGGAGCGGGCTTTGACGGGGCGCTGTTCCTTCAGCTGAGATTCACCTTAGAACAGGCCCTGTGAAAATTTCGTGAAGGGTTTTTAACATTTCGGATAACCATTCAAATCGCGCCGACGACGCGTGTCGATGGTGTTAGACCGATAAAAAAGGCCAAAAAAATAACGCCAGCAAGTGGCGTTATTTTCGTAGCGCTAACTGCCGGTCGGGAATCAGCTGGCGCGGGCGATATCGCGCAGGGCTTTCACCTGATCATGATTGCGCTGAACGCCTTCGAACTGTTTCTCGACGATCGAGCGGATATTCGCCGGCAGATCCTTGGAGAGCGCGTTCTTGTAGCTCTTCATCGCGACGTCTTCACCGCGCTCGCACTCATTGAGAATGGACTCTTCGTCCTTGCCGGTGATGATCGACTTCAGGTCTACCCAGCGGCGGTGAAGGTCCGCACTGACGCTGGTGCTCGTTTCCGGGTCGCCGCCCAGGGAACGGACCACTTGCTGCAGCTCGGCAGCCGCGCTGGCGCAGGCTTGTGAGCGGCTGACGAACAGCGCCTTCAGCTCGGCGTTCTTGATGTCCTCGGCGCAGGTGCGGAAGCCTTCTTCGCCGTCTTTGCTGGTTTCGATGAGGTCGTTGAGTACGGAGATGACTTCTTTATTGTCCATGCTGGATTTCCTCTTCGTTCATGGATTTACATAATTCGCATGGATTAGGAGGGACGTTTTTTTTGCAAAGTTCAGGGAAGGTTACGAACGGTAGGCGTGCGTTTTTCGACAACTGTGGCGGAACTTTTTCGTGGGGGCTGGCAACTCGAACGGTACACAGCGACCCTGCAATGCTGCGAAACGCTAAAGGGCAAAGGGAAGTTGAGATGAGCTCGGGCTGTTTATAACGAGCGCGATAAGTGCGCAGGAGCATTCGTTAGTTCCGCGGTGATCGTAATTCACTTGAAAAAAAACAACCGGTGGATTAAAACACTCACCACAACTAATCCGGGGACTAATGAACATGTCAAAACTTGCCGAATTTCGCGCGCTCGAACAGAAACTGGCCGAGCAACTGGCGCAGATGGAATCTATGAAGTCCGATGCCGGATTGAAGAAGGAAATGGAGTTCGAGGAAAAGCTCAAGGCCCTGATGGCTCACTATGACAAAGGCCTGCGCGATATCGTCGAGCTGCTCGACGTGGGCGCCAGCAGCAACTCGCGCAGTGCGCCCAAGGCGGCTGCACGCCAGCGCAAGGAGCGCGTGCTGAAGGTTTACAAGAATCCGAAAACCGGCGAACTGGTGGAAACCAAGGGCGGCAACCACAAAGTCCTGAAAGCCTGGAAAGAACAGCACGGCGCACAAACCGTGGAAAGCTGGCTGCAATAAGCGCCGTTAATAAAAAGGCCCCGGCTTGTCATGCAAGCCGGGGCTTTTTATTGGCTCCAGTTACCTAGCTTTTCAGCCGGTAGCCGGTCTTGAACATCCAGAAGACGATGGCCAGGCAACCGCCGAGAAACAGCAGCGTCATTCCGAGGCTGACCGCGACGTTCACATCCGACACGCCATAGAAGCACCAGCGGAAGGCGCTGATCAGGTAGACCACCGGGTTGAACAGGGTGATCTTCTGCCACACCGGCGGCAGCATGCTGATGGAGTAGAAGCTGCCACCGAGGAACGTCAGCGGCGTGACGATCAGGGCCGGGACGATCTGCAACTTCTCCCAGCCGTCGGCCCAGATGCCGACGATGAAGCCGAACAGGCTGAAGGTCACCGCGGTGAGCACCAGGAACAGCAGCATCCACAAGGGATGCTCGATCTCGAAGGTCACGAACAGCCGCGCGGTGAGCATGATGATCAGGCCGAGGATCACCGACTTGGTGGCCGCCGCACCCACGTAGCCGACGACGATCTCGAACGAGGAAATCGGCGCCGACAGCACTTCGTAGATGGTCCCCGAGTACTTGGGCATATAGATGCCGAAGGCCGCGTTGGAAATGCTCTCGGTGAGCAGCGCCAGCATTACCAGGCCGGGAACGATGAAGGCGGCATAATCGATGCCGTGGATCTGCACCATGCTCGAGCCGATCGCCGAGCCGAACACCACGAAGTACAGCGAGGTGGAAATCACCGGCGTGGCGATGCTCTGCATCAGCGTGCGCCAGGTGCGTGCCAGCTCGAACAGATAGATCGCGCGGATCGCATAGAAATTCATGCCCGGCCCCTTACCAGATTGACGAAGATGTCCTCCAGCGAACTCTGGCTGGACTGCAGGTCCTTGAAGTGGATGCCGTGCTCGCCCAGATGGCGCAGCAGTTCGGCGATGCCGGTGTGCTGGCGTTGCGCATCGAAGGTGTAGACCAGCTCGTTACCATCGGCGGACAGCTCCAGCGCGTAGGCATCCAGCGCGGGCGGGATGCTTTGCAGAGGGCGCTGCAGGATCAGCCGGAGCTGTTTCTTGCCGAGCTTGTCCATCAGCACGGCCTTGTCCTCCACCAGGATGATCTCGCCCTTGCTGATCACGCCGATGCGGTCGGCCATTTCCTCGGCCTCCTCGATGTAGTGCGTGGTGAGGATGATGGTCACCCCACGTTCGCGCAGGCCGCGGACCATCTCCCACATGTCGCGGCGCAGCTCGACGTCGACGCCGGCGGTGGGTTCGTCGAGGAAGAGGATGTCCGGTTCGTGGGACAGCGCCTTGGCGATCATCACCCGGCGTTTCATCCCGCCCGACAGTTCGAAGATGCGCGCCTCGCGCTTCTCCCACAGCGACAGGTCGCGCAGCAGTCTCTCCAGATACGCCGGGTTCGGCCCCTTGCCAAACAGGCCACGGCTGAACTTCACGGTCGCCCAGACGCTTTCGAACGCGTCGTTGAACAGCTCCTGCGGCACCAGGCCGATCTTCGCCCGCGCCAGGCGGTAGTCGTCGAGGATGTCGTGGCCGTCGACGCTGACCTTGCCGCCGCCGGGATTGACGATGCCGCAGACGATGCTGATCAGGGTGGTCTTGCCGGCCCCGTTGGGGCCGAGGAGAGCGAAGATTTCACCCTTCTGGATGTCGAGATCGATGCCTTTCAGGGCGTGGTGGCCGGAGGCATAGGACTTGGTCAGTTGCTGGATCGAGATCGCCGGTTGCACGGGGACTCCTTGAGAGAGGGCGGATGCGCGATTGTAGGCGCAAACGGCTGCCGGAGCCGACCTGGCGGAATGTCCGGGGCAGGATGCCCGGCGACCGGAAACGAAAAAGCCCGCGCGAGGCGGGCTTTTCGGTGGTTTCAGGCGGGACGATGTGCCTGGAAACCTTGTGTTGGTCGGAGCGACTGGATTCGAACCAGCGACCTTCTCGTCCCGAACGAGACGCGCTACCAAGCTGCGCTACGCTCCGAGAATGGCGCGCATTGTACCGAAAAAGTTTTGCCGCACAAGGGGTTAGGGCGGGCTTTTTTTGCGCCTGCGGGTGCCGTTCAATCGGTGCGCGGCCGATCCCCGTTTTCGGCGGCGGACGCCAGGAGTTCCGGACTGTTGAGGTTGGCCAGGCGCGGATCGTCGATGGCGCACTCGACCGCGACGGGCGAGCGTTCGCGGAAAATCCGCTGCGGGCTGCGTTCGCCGGCGAGCCAGGCCTGTTCGACGACCTCTTTCAGCCGGGTCGGCAGCACGGCGAACAGCGGCTCCCAGTAGCCGCCCCGATGCAGCATCACCGGGTGTTCGCCGGCCTGCGCCAGCAGCGCGTCGAGCAGCTCGCGATCCAGCAGCGGCGCGTCGCAGGGCAGCACCAGCAGGTGATCGTGGCGGGCGACCTTCAGACCGGCACGGATGCCGGCCAGCGGGCCCGGAAAGTCGGCGCTGTCGTCGCTCACCAGTTGGTCGGCGTAACGGCCATAGCGCTCGGCGTTGCGATTGCAGGAGATGATCAGGTCGTCGGTCAGCGGTCGTACCAACGCGTGCAGCCAGGCGATCAGCGGCCGACCGCGCCAGTCGATCAGGCCCTTGTCGCGGCCGCCCATGCGTTGTCCCCGGCCGCCCGAAAGCAGCAGTACGGAGCAGGGAACCGGCGGCATTGATGGCATCGGGGACCTCCAAAACGGGGCTGTGATATAACACCGGCCCTTCTTCCCCGACAACTGGAAAACTGCCATGAGCCACAAGGCTGACGCGGTGTTCGTACCGCTGAATATCGCCGTTCTGACCGTCAGCGATACCCGTTCGCTGGAAACCGACACCTCCGGCCAGCTGTTCGTCGACCGCCTCACCAGCGCCGGCCATGCCCTGGCCGAACGCGTGCTGCTCAAGGACGACCTCTACAAGATCCGCGCCCAGGTCGCTGCCTGGATCGCCGATGACCGCGTGCAGGTGGTGCTGATCACCGGCGGCACCGGTTTCACCGAGCGCGACAGCACGCCCGAGGCGGTCGCCTGCCTGCTGGACAAGCAGGTGGATGGCTTCGGCGAGGTCTTCCGGCAGATTTCCGTGGCGGATATCGGCACCTCCACCATGCAGTCGCGCGCCCTGGCCGGACTCTCCAACGGCACGCTCGTCTGCTGCCTGCCGGGTTCGACCAACGCCTGCCGCACCGCCTGGGACGGCATCCTCGCCGAGCAGCTGGACGCGCGTTTCCGTCCCTGCAATTTCGTGCCGCATCTAAAACAGGCCGAACCCTGCGAGAGCCGCGGATGAGTGGCTGCGACCATCCCGGCCTGTTGCCGCTGGAGGACGCCCTGGCGCGTCTGCTGGCGATGGCCGAGACCTGCCCGATAAACGAGGTGGAGCAGGTCGGACTCGCCGAGGCCGACGGTCGGGTGCTGGCCGAGGCGCTGGTGTCCGGTCTCGACCTGCCGCCGTGGGATAACAGCGCGATGGATGGCTACGCATTGGCGCTTGCCGACTGGACCGGCGAACCGCTGGTCGTCAGCCAGCGCATCCTCGCCGGCAGCGCTCCGGCGACGCTGCAGCCGGGAACCTGCGCGCGCATCTTCACCGGCGCGCCAGTGCCGGCGGGTGCCGACACGGTGGAGATGCAGGAGAACGCCGAGGTGCTGGACGACGGCCGGGTGTGCTTCGTCGAGCCGCTGCGGGCCCATCGCAACATCCGCCTGCAAGGCCACGAGACCCGCGTCGGCGACAGCGTGCTGCCGGCCGGCACCCGGCTCGGGCCGATCGAGCTTGGCCTTGCCGCCTCGCTGGGCGCCGCGCAACTGAGCGTTCGGCGCCGTCCGCGCGTCGCCGTACTGTCCACTGGCGATGAGCTGGTCGAGCCCGGCCAGCCGCTGGGCGCCGGACAGATCTACAACAGCAACCGCCGCTTGCTGATCGCCTGGTTGCAGCGTTTGGGCTGCGTCGTGGTGGACGCCGGCATCCTCGCCGACGACCTCGAACTGACGCGGCAGACGCTGCGAAATCTCGGCGATGTCGACCTGATCCTGTCCACCGGCGGCGTGTCGGTGGGCGAGGCGGATTTCCTCGGCGAAGTGCTGCGCGAAGAGGGTGAGCTGACCCTGTGGAAACTTGCCCTCAAGCCGGGAAAACCACTGACCGTCGGGCATTGCCAGGGCGTCCCGGTGATCGGCCTGCCGGGCAATCCGGGGTCGTCGCTGGTGACCTTCGCCCTGCTGGCGCGGCCTTACCTGCTGCGGCGCCTGGGCGTGGTCGAGGTCGGGCCACTGGGCTTCAAGGTGGCTGCCGGTTTCGTCTGGCGCAAGCCGGGCACGCGTCGGGAATTCCTCCGCGCGCGGCTGGAAAACAACCGCGCCCTGTTGCACCCGAACCAGAGTTCCGGGGTGCTGAGCAGCGCCGCCTGGGCCAACGGCCTGGTGGAAGTGCGCGAAGGCCAGATGCTGGAAGAGGGCGATCCGGTCCGTTTCATCCCGTTCAGCGAGCTGCTCGGCTAGTCGAGCGCCGGCAGCTCCGTTTCCTGCGGGGCGCGCCGGCACTCACGGAATTCCCCCGGCGTGTGTCCGGTCCAGGCCTTGAAGCTGCGGTGGAACGAGCGTGGCTCGCTGAAGCCGAGGTAGACGGCGATCTCCTGGATCGGCAGGTCGCTGCCCAGCAGGTAGCGTTCGGCCAGCTCCCGACGCAATTCGTCGAGCACCTGCTGATAACTGGTGCCGGCTTCCTGCAGCCGGCGCTGCAGCGTGCGAAGGCTCAGGTGGAATTTCTCCGCGACGCGTTCCTTGCTCGGCATCCCGTCCCGCAGCGACTGGCGCAGCACGTTCTTCACCCGTAGCGGCAACGGTTCGTCCACATCCAGTTCGGCCATCAGGGCGAGCGCGTGCGCCTCCAGGGTGCGCAGCAGGTTGGCGTCCGCCTGGCGCAGCGGAACGCCCAGGTATTCGCAGGGGACCAGCAGGGCGCTGCAGCGCTGCTCGAAGCGCACCGGGCAGCCGAACACCGCCTGGTAATCCGCCTGCGTGGTGCCGGCCGGCTGGCCGTGCTCGAACCAGACTTCGCTCGGCGAGCGTTGCAGGTCGGCGATCCAGCGCGCGTAGAGCAGCCAGGACGCCAGCACGTTCTCCACCATGTGCCGCCGCACCTCACCGTGCCGATGCCGGCAGTTCCAGCTCAGCCGGATCTGCCCGCCGTCGTTTTCGATGCGGCTGGTGCCCATGTCTCCGACCAGTTTTTCGTAGGGCACGATACGCGCCATGGCTTCGCCCAGGGTCGCGCAGTTCATGGTGATGTAGCCGAGCACGCTCCACGAACCGGGCTGCACGAAGCGCGCGGCATGCAGGCCGAACAGCGGGTCGGCGGAGCGTTCGGCGAGTTCGGCGAGGAGGATTTCGTGGACCTCGCTTGGGAAGCGTCCGCCGTTGTCGGCCAGCGCCTGGCGGGAAACGCCCGAGGCGGCGAGCGCGGGCGCGCAGTCCAGGCCGAGGTGTTCGGCGTAGCGCAGGTATTTCAGCAGGACCGGCACGGAGGTGTAGCCGAGGTTTCGCATGGGTTTCTTGTTCTTCTGATGGCGCGTTTGGCGAGCTCGTCTGTCCCGATCCGACAGTGACGCGGAGCGGCTGCCGGCTAGTATAGGCAGCGAACAACAAGCTCCGGAATACCGGACGAGGGAGGGCGGAATGCGACGCTGGAATGGCTGGGGCGAAGACACCACCGAGGTCGAATTGCCGGCGCACGGGGCGGAATTTCTCCACGCGCTGATCGGTGCCGGCGAGCCGCTGGCCGATGCGACGCTCGAACAGGTGCTGGCCCGTGTGCCCGCGTCGCGACTGCCGGCGCATCCGCGGGTCAGTCTGGACGCCGAGGATCGCCTGCGCCACGCCCGCGGGCAGAGCCTGCCGGACTGGCTGGCGATGCGCTCGGGCGACTTCGGCGTGTTTCCCGATGGCGTGGCCTTTCCCGAAACCGCCGGGCAGATCCGCGAGCTGATGGCCTGGGCGGCGGAGCGGGACGTGGTCCTGATCCCCTACGGCGGCGGCACTTCGGTGGCCGGCCACATCAATCCCCAGCACGGCGAACGGCCGGTGCTGACGCTCTCGCTGGAGCGCATGAACCGCCTGCTGGAAATCGATGCCGAAAGCCTGATCGCCACCTTCGGTCCCGGCACCAACGGCCCTCAGGTGGAAAGCCAACTGCGTGCGCAGGGCTACACCCTCGGTCACTTCCCGCAATCCTGGGAGCTGTCGACCCTCGGCGGCTGGGTGGCCGCTCGCTCCAGCGGCCAGCAGTCGCTGCGTTATGGGCGCATCGAGCAACTGTTCGCCGGCGGCACGCTGGAAACCTTCGCCGGCCCGTTGCAGCTGCCGAGTTTTCCGGCGTCGGCGGCCGGTCCCGATCTGCGCGAAATGGTGCTGGGTTCGGAAGGGCGCTTCGGGGTGATCTCCGAGGTCCGGGTGCGCATCAGCCGTCTTCCCGATGCGGAAACCTTCTACGCGGTGTTCCTGCCTGACTGGCCGCGCGCGCTGGAGGCGATCCGCAGCCTGGCGCAGGCGCGGGTGCCGCTGTCGATGCTGCGCCTGTCCAATGCCGTCGAGACCCGCACCCAACTGGCGCTGGCCGGTCATCCGGGGCAGATCGCGTTGCTGGAGAAGTACCTGGCGCTGCGCGGCGCGCGGGGCGACAAATGCATGCTGACCTTCGGCGTCACCGGCAGCCGCGTGCAGAACGCCGCTTCGCTGCGCCAGGCGAGGAAGCTCCTGCGTGGCTTCGGTGGCGTGTTCACCGGTACGCTGCTGGGCCGCAAATGGGCGCAGAACCGCTTCCGTTTCCCCTACCTGCGCCACGGCCTGTGGAGCGCCGGCTACCTGGTGGACACGCTGGAAACCGCCACCGACTGGAGCAACGTCGACACGCTGCTGAACATGCTCGAGGCCAGCCTGCGCGACGGCCTTGTCGATGCAGGCGAGCGGGTCCACGTGTTCACCCACCTGTCCCACGTCTACGGCGAGGGCTGCAGCATCTACACCACCTACGTGTATCGGCCGGGCGGCAGCTACGCGCAGGCGCTGGAGCGCTGGCAACGGCTCAAGCACGCCGCCAGCCGCTGCATCGTCGACAACCGCGGCACCATCAGCCACCAGCATGGGGTCGGTCGCGACCATGCTCCCTACCTGGCGTTGGAGAAGGGCGAGCGGGGCATGGCCGCGCTGCGTGCGCTGGCGGTTCATTTCGATCCGGAAGGCCGCCTGGCTCCCGGCGTGCTGTTGCCGGAATGAGCGCCTGGAACGCCGCCTGGCGTGAGCGCGCGCTGCCCGAGCTGGCGGCCCGCGAGTGGGACCTGATCGTCATCGGCGGCGGCATCAGCGGCGCCGGCATCCTGCGCGAAGCGGCCCGACGCGGCTGGAAATGCCTGCTGCTGGAGCAGCGGGATTTCGCCTGGGGCACCTCGAGCCGTTCGTCGAAGATGGTCCACGGCGGCCTGCGCTACATCGCCAAGGGCCAGTTCGGCCTGACCCGTGATTCGGTGCGCGAACGCCAGCGCCTGCTCGCCGAGGCGCCGGGGCTGGTGGACCCGCTGAGTTTCATCATGGCGCACTACCGCGGCACCTTTCCCGGGCCGAAGGTCTTCGGCGGGGTGCTCGCGGTGTATGACGCCCTGGCCGGCAAGCGCAACCACCTGTTCCATTCGCTGCAGCAGCTGCGCTACCTGGCGCCGGGGCTGAAGGAGGACGGCCTGCTCGGCGGCACGCGTTTCTTCGATGCGGTGACCGACGATGCGCGGCTGGTGATGCGCGTGCTCGGCGAGGCGCGCGGCGAGGGTGGCGAGGCGCTGAACGGCATCGAAGCCGTCGAGCTGCTGCGCGAGGAGGGCCGGGTGGTCGGCCTGCTCGGCAAGGATCGCGAGAGCGGCCAGCGCCTGCGGTTTCGCGCGCGTGCCGTGGCGCAGGCTACCGGCGCCTGGGCGGGTCGGTTCCGTCAGGGCGACGACGTGCGGATTCGCCCGTTGCGCGGCAGCCACCTGCTGCTTCCGGCCTGGCGGCTGCCGGTGGCGCATGCGTTCAGCTTCCTGCATGACCAGGACCGGCGCCCGGTGTTCGTCTTCCCTTGGGAGGGCGCCACCGTGGTCGGCACCACGGACCTCGACCACGCCGAGTCGCTGGATCGCGAGGCGCGGATCAGCGCCGACGAGGCCGACTACCTGCTCGCGGCGTGTGCCCAGCAGTTCCCCGGCGCGCGTATCGCCGCCGCGGACGTGTTGTCGACCTGGGCCGGCGTGCGTCCGGTGGTCTGCGCGGCCGGTTCCACGCTCAAGCCCTCGGACGAGAAGCGCGAACACCTGCTGTGGGTCGAACCCGGCTGCGTGACCCTGGCCGGCGGCAAGCTGACCACCTTCCGCCTGCTGGCGCTGGAAGTGCTGCGGGCCTGCGCCGGTTTCGTCGGTCGTGAGCTGGACGACCGTGGCGCGCCGGTGTTTCGCCCGCAGCCTGCGCAGCCGATGCCCGCGCTATCGCCGGCCCAGCAGCGGCGCCTGGCAGGCCGGCACGGACGCGAGCTGCCCGGCGTGCTGGCGTTGCTGGAAGAGGTCGGCGCCGAGCGGGTGGGCGCCACCGACACGCTCTGGGCGGAGCTGGCCTGGGCGGCGCAGAACGAGCTGGTGCTGCATCTGGACGACCTGCTGCTGCGCCGCACGCGTCTCGGGCTGCTGCTCGCCAACGGCGCCGAGGCCGAGTTGCCGCGCATCCGCGCGCTTTGCCAGGCGCGGCTGGGCTGGAGCGACGAGCGCTGGCAGCGCGAGGTGGGCGACTACCTGCACCTGTGGCAGGGCTGCTATCGCCTGCGGCGGGAATAAAGACATGAGACGAGTGAGCGCATCGTGAACGAACCCAGCTACCTGCTCGCCATCGACAACGGCACCCAGAGTGTCCGCGCATTGCTGTTCGACCTGTCCGGCAACCTGCTCGGCAAGGGCAAGGTCGAGCTGGAGCCCTACTATTCGGCGCAGCCGGGCTGGGCCGAGCAGGACCCGGACTACTTCTGGGCGAGCCTGGGCGAGGCCTGCCAGAAGCTCTGGAGCAGCACGGACATCGACCGCCGGCTGATTCGCGGCGTGGCATTGACCACCCAGCGCGGCACGCTGATCAATGTCGACGAGCAGGGCACGCCGCTGCGCCCGGCGATCCTCTGGCTCGACCAGCGGCGCGCCGAGGTCCGTGAGCGCATCAAGGGTCCCTGGGGTTGGCTGTTCAAGATGGTGCGTGCGCAGACGACGGTGGACCACGTGCGTGCCCAGGCCGAGGTCAACTGGATCGCGCAGAACCAGCCGGACATCTGGGCGAAGACGCACAAGCTGCTGCTGCTTTCGGGCTTCCTCACGCACCGGCTCACCGGGCGTTTCGTCGATTCGGTGGGCTGCACCGTCGGCTACCTGCCGTTCGACTACAAGCGCCTGCGCTGGGCCGGTCCGCGCGACTGGAAGTGGCAGGCGATGCCGGTGCGCCGCGAGCAGCTCGCCGAGCTCTACAAACCCGGCGAAACGCTCGGCACGATCAGCGCCCAAGCCTGTGCGCACACCGGCATTCCGCAAGGCCTGCCGCTGATCGCTGCGGCTTCGGACAAGGCCTGCGAGGTGATCGGCGCCGGCGGCGTGGCACCGAACATCGCCTGTCTGTCCTATGGCACCACGGCCACCATCAACACCACGCGCAGTCGCTACCTGGAGGTGACGTCGCTGATCCCGCCTTACCCGGCGGCGATTCCCGATCACTACAACAGCGAGGTGATGATCTACCGCGGCTACTGGATGGTCAGCTGGTTCAAGCAGCAGTTCGGCCTGGAGGAAACCCAGCGCGCAAGGGCGCTGGACGTGGAGCCGGAGGCGCTGTTCGACGAACTGGTGAGAGCGGTCCCGCCGGGTTCCATGGGGCTGATGCTGCAACCCTACTGGACGCCCGGCATCCGCGAGCCGGGCATCGAGGCGAAGGGCGCGATCATCGGTTTCGGCGACGTGCACACGCGGGCGCACCTGTATCGGGCGATCCTCGAGGGGCTGGCCTACGCGCTGCGCGACGGCCGTGAGCGCATCGAGAAGCGCTCCGGCACGCCGATCACCCGCCTGCGCGTATCCGGCGGAGGTTCGCAGAGCGATGCGGCGATGCAGCTGACCGCCGACATCTTCGGCCTGCCCGCGGAACGCCCGCACCTGTACGAGACCTCCGGCCTGGGGGCGGCCATCGATTGCGCGGTGGGCCTGGGTCTGCATGCGGATTTCCCCAGTGCGATCGCCGCGATGACCCGCGTGGGCCAGGTCTTCCAACCCGACCCGCAGGCGCAGGCGATCTACCAGCGGTTGTATCGCGAGGTCTACCAGCGCATGTACCGGCGGCTCGAGCCGCTGTACCGCAGCATCAGCGAGATCACCGGCTATCCGGGCTAGACGGGTTGGCGATGCTTCGCCGGGCGTGCCGAAGCGCCAGCGTTGGCTACCGGATAGCCGGGAGCAGCAGGCGGCTCTGAGCCGAGGCCATCTGGCGACGAACCGGCCGCCGCGCAGGCCATCCGCGCAGAAACTTTCCCCGAGCCAGTCGATCCGATCTAGGCGGGCGCCCATTCGGCCGTCGCGCAGTGGATATTCCAGGGGAACCGGTGATGAGCGAGCGCAGGGCGTTCTTGATTCTGCATGGCAAGCAGGCCGCCAACGACGAGGTTCGTGCCGCGGTGATGGCGCGTCGCAAGGAAGGCTGGGAGCTGACGGTGCGGGTGACCTGGGAGCCCGGCGATGCTCAGCGCCTGGTCGACGAAGCGCTGGATGCCGGTTACCCGATCATCATCGCGGGCGGAGGCGACGGCACGGTGCGCGACGTGGCCGAAGCGATGGCGCAGAAGGAGACCGACGCCAGCTTGGCGCTGCTCCCGCTGGGCACGGCGAACGACTTCGCCCGTGCCGCCGGCGTGCCGCTGCCGCCGGACGAAGCCCTCGGCCAGTTGGACAGCGCGCCGCGTGCGGTGGATATCGGCGATGCCAACGGGCAGTTGTTCCTCAACATGGCCACCGGCGGTTTCGGGTCCAAGGTCACCGCCAACACCTCCGAGGACCTGAAGAAGATCCTCGGCGGCAGTGCCTATCTGCTCACCGGCCTGACCAAGTTTCCCGAGGTTCACTCCGCCTTCGGCCGCTTCGAGGGGCCGGGTTTCAGCTGGGAGGGCGAGTTTCTCGCGCTCGGCATCGGCAACGGCCGCCAGGCCGGCGGCGGTCACCAGTTGTGCCCGCAGGCACTAGCGGACGACGGCCTGCTGGACATCTGCATCGTGCCGGCGCCGGCCGATGTGGTCGGTACGCTGACCACCATGCTCACCGGCGGTATTCGCGGCCTGGAGTCGGTGTCGGTCAGTGCGCGGCTGCCCTGGGTCGAGATCGAGGCGCCGGAAGGGCTGGACCTGAACCTGGACGGTGAGCCGATAGAGGTCCGGACGCTGCGCCTGAGCGTCCGGCCGAAGGCATTGCGCGTGCATTTGCCTGCAGATTCGCCGCTGCTCGGCAGCCAGGCGCAGACCGTGCCGCTGGCACCGGCAACGGCCGAGTGATCAGTCGTCCGGGCTGATGATGCCTTCGCGCACCGCGTAGAGCACCAGGCCCGGCACGTCGTGTATCTCCAGGCGCTTCATGATCTGCGAGCGATGCGCCTCGACGGTCTTCACGCTCAGGCCGAGGCCGTTGGCGATGGCGCGGGTAGAGGCGCCACGCGATATCAGCCGCAGGATCTCGATCTGCCGCTGGGTCAACATCAGGCTTGGCGGAACCGGCGTACGCGCCAGGGCCTGCTCGATGACATGCTGGGCGATCGCCGAACTCAGGTAGCGCTCACCGCGCCCGACCGCGCGCAGCGCGAGGTGCAATTCGGCCATCGCGGCATCCTTGAGCAGGTAGCCGACGGCGCCCTTCTGCAAGGACTGGAAGACCGTCTCAGGATCGGTGTGCATCGACAGCATCAGCACCTTGCAGCCGGGCGCGTGCTTGGTCAGCAGCTGCAGCGCTTCCAGGCCGCCGACGTCGCGCATCGAAACGTCCAGCAGGATGATGTCCGGTTCCAGTTCGCGGGCCATCTCCACAGCCTGGCCGCCATCCTCGGCCTCGCCGACCACCTCGTAACCTTCCAGATCGCTGATCATTACCCGCACGCCCGCGCGGATCAGGGCATGGTCGTCAGCCAGCAGCAGGCGGCAAGTCATCGGCCTGCTCCGGCGTCACTGATGCAAAGGGACGCGGTGAGGCTAACAGCGGATGCAAGAGTCATGTCCATCGTTCCCGGCTGGGTTGTCGCAAGCGCCACGGATTGTACGGATCACTGCTCAGTGGCGTCGATCTGGTTGTTATCTAGTGATTGATAATAGACAGAGTGGTTCAGGATGGCCGCCGAGTTGCGCCTTTTGGGGGGGAATTAGTGTCGATTGTCGACAATTTTGAGCGAATTTTCAGGGGACACAGGGCCCGCGACGAGCGTCGCGGACCTGCCGGACAAAGCCTCAGCCGCGGTAGTAGCGTTGCGCTACGAAGGGCGTCCTGGCGACGCGCATCGGTACGCGCTTGCCGCGCACCATGGCCCAGACCGGGGTGTCGATCGCCGCGTGGCTGCTCTGTACGTAGCCCATGGCGACCGGCGCGCCCAGGCTCGGGCCAAAGCCGCCGCTGCTGACCTGCCCGATCACCTGGCCTTCGGCATCGACGATCTCGGCGCCCTCACGCACCGGTACGCGCTCCTGCGGCAGCAGGCCGACGCGTTTGTTCGGCGCACCGTCGCGCTGCTGGGCGAAGATCCGCTCGGCGCCGGGGAAGCCGCCAGCGCGGGCGCCATCGGCACGCCGTGGCTTGGACATCGCCCACAGCAGGCTGGCGTCGATCGGAGAGGTGGCGGTGCTCATGTCGTGGCCGTAGAGGCACAGGCCGGCTTCCAGACGTAGCGAATCGCGAGCGCCGAGGCCGATGGGTTGTACTTCTTCCTCGGCGAGCAGCGCGCGGGCCAGCGCTTCGGCGTGTTCCACCGGCACGGAAATCTCGAAACCGTCCTCGCCGGTGTAGCCGGAGCGGCTGACGAGGCAGTCGACGCCCAGCAGTTGTACGCGGCGGAACTGCATGAAGGTCATGCCCGCGACCTCGGGCGCCAGGCGCGCCAGCACGTCCACAGCCTTCGGCCCCTGCAGGGCGAGCAGGGCGCGCGCGTCGAACAGGCTTTCGATCTCGCAGCGCGCGCCGATGCGCTGCTGCAGGTGCGCCAGGTCCTGCTCCTTGCAGGCGGCGTTGACGACCAGGAACAGCGTGTCGTCGCCGAGGTTGGCGACCATCAGGTCATCGAGGATGCCGCCGTTGTCATCGGTGAACAGCGCGTAACGCTGCATGCCTTGCGGCAGGTCGAGGATGTCCACCGGCACCAGGCTTTCCAGCGCCGCTGCGGCATCCGCGCCGCGCAGGAGGATCTGGCCCATGTGCGAAACATCGAACAGGCCGGCCTTCTCGCGGGTGTGCAGGTGCTCCTTCATTACCCCGAGCGGGTACTGTACCGGCATGTCGTAGCCGGCGAACGGCACCATGCGCGCACCGAGTTCCAGGTGCAGGGCGTGTAGCGGGGTTTTCGCCAGGGTTTCACTGGTCATGTCGTGTGTTCCTGAACAAGAGTGGTGGGAGGGGAGAACCCCTCTTCCTGGCCCTCTCCCGCAAGCGGGAGAAGGGATTGATCGGTGTGTTGCTTCGACTGTTCCTTCCCATCCTTTGCCGGCGACCGGTCAGGGGCTGGTCGCGGCTTTTCTGCCCTCGCCCGTTCACCGGAGAGGGGCCAGGGGAGAAGGCAGGTCAACATTCGATGATGTTCACGGCCAGTCCGCCGCGCGCGGTTTCCTTGTATTTGCTCTTCATGTCGGCGCCGGTCTGGCGCATGGTGCGGATCACCTTGTCCAGCGAGATGAAATGCTGGCCGTCGCCGCGCAGGGCCATGCGCACGGCGTTGATCGCCTTCACCGAGCCCATCGCGTTGCGCTCGATGCAGGGCACCTGGACCAGTCCGCCGACCGGGTCGCAGGTCAGTCCGAGGTTGTGCTCCATGCCGATCTCGGCGGCGTTCTCCACTTGCTGGACACTGCCGCCCATGACTTCGCAGAGCGCGCCGGCGGCCATCGAGCAGGCCACGCCGACCTCTCCCTGGCAGCCGACTTCGGCGCCGGAGATCGAGGCGTTCTCCTTGTAGAGAATGCCGATGGCGGCGGCGGTGAGCAGGAAGCGCACCACGCCGTCCTCGTCCGCGCCGGCAATGAAGCGCATGTAGTAATGCAGCACGGCGGGGACGATGCCGGCGGCGCCATTGGTGGGGGCGGTGACGACACGGCCGCCGCTGGCGTTTTCCTCGTTCACCGCCAGGGCGTAGAGGTTGACCCAGTCGAGCACGCTCAGCGCATCGCGCAGGTTGGCTTCCGGATTCGCGCACAGCTGTCGGTGCAGCGCGGCGGCGCGGCGCTTGACCTTGAGCCCGCCGGGCATGATGCCCTCGTTGCGGCAGCCGGCGGCGACGCAGTCCTGCATCACCTGCCAGATGCGCAGGAGACCTGCGCGGGTTTCCTGCTCCGGGCGCCAGGCGCTTTCGTTGGCGAGCATCACCTGGCTGATCGACAACCCGGATTCAGCGCAGTGGGCGAGCAGTTCGGCACCGGTGGTGAAGGGGTAGCGCAGCGACGTGCGGTCTTCGACGATACGATCGGCGCCAGCGGCTTCCTCGTCGACGACGAAACCGCCGCCCACCGAGTAGTACTCACGCGAGCGCAGTTGCATGCCGGCGGCGTCGAACGCGCGGAACACCAGGCCGTTCGGATGGAACGGCAGCGGCTTGCGGATCATCGCCAGGTGTTCCTTCTCGACGAAGCGGATCGGCTTCTCGCCCAGCAGCTTCAGCTCGCCGGAGGAGCGGATCACCGCCAGACGGCGCTCGATGGAGCCGGTATCCACGCTGTCCGGCTGTTCGCCTTCCAGGCCGAGGAGCACCGCCTTGTCGCTGCCGTGGCCCTTGCCGGTGGCGCCGAGCGAGCCGTACAGCTCGACCTTTACTCCGGTGGTCGCGTCCAGCAGGCCGTCGCGCCGCAGCCCTTCGGCGAAGCGCGCGGCGGCACGCATCGGCCCGACGGTGTGCGAGCTGGAGGGGCCGATGCCGATCTTGAACAGGTCGAAAACGCTGAGGGACATGAATCACTCTTCGGTTATGGCCGGTGAGCCGCGGGACACCTCGTTAGCCAACCCTCTCCCGTGGAAGAGGGTTGCTGGCGGAAGACCGTCGATTGCGCAGGGCGATCAGGCCTCCTGGTACGCCTCAATCGACGGGCAGGCACAGACCAGGTTGCGGTCACCGAAGACGTTGTCGACGCGACCGACCGGCGGCCAGTACTTGGCCTCCACCAGCGATGCCAGCGGATACACCGCCTGCTCGCGGCTGTACGGGTGGCTCCATTCGCCGACCAGCTCCGCCGCGGTGTGCGGGGCGTTCTTAAGCGGGTTGTCGTCGCTGTGCAGGGCGCCGCTCTCCACCGCGCGGATTTCCTCGCGGATGGCGATCATGGCGTCACAGAAGCGGTCGAGTTCCTCGCGCGATTCGCTCTCGGTCGGCTCGATCATCAGCGTGCCGGCGACCGGGAAGGACATGGTCGGGGCGTGGAAGCCGAAGTCGATCAGGCGCTTGGCGACGTCGTCGACGCTGACGCCGCTGGTTTCCTTGAGCGGGCGCAGGTCGAGGATGCACTCGTGGGCGACCAGGCCGTTGCTGCCGCTGTAGAGCACCGGGTAATGCTCTTCCAGGCGACGGGCAATGTAGTTGGCGTTGAGGATCGCCATCTGCGAGGCGCGAGTCAGGCCTTCGCCGCCCATCATGCGGATGTACATCCAGGTGATCGGCAGGATGCTGGCGCTGCCGAACGGCGCGGCGCTGACCGCGCCTTCCTTGCGCTGCATCTTGCCGTGGCCGGGCATGAACGGCGCCAGGTGTGCCTTGACGCCGATCGGGCCAACGCCCGGGCCGCCGCCGCCGTGGGGGATGCAGAAGGTCTTGTGCAGGTTCAGGTGGGACACGTCGCCGCCGAACTTGCCCGGTGCGCAGAGGCCGACCATGGCGTTCATGTTGGCGCCGTCGATGTACACCTGGCCGCCGTTGTCGTGCACCACCGCGCAGATCTCGCGGATCGCTTCCTCGAACACGCCGTGGGTGGATGGGTAGGTGATCATCAGCGCGGCGAGGCGCGCGCGGTGTTCCTCGGCCTTCTTGCGCAGGTCATCGACGTCGACGTTGCCACGCGTGTCGCAGGCGACCACGACTACGCGCATGCCGACCATGCTGGCGGTGGCGGGGTTGGTGCCATGGGCCGAGGCGGGGATCAGGCAGATGTCACGCTGCACGTCGCCACGGCTGTGGTGGTAGGCGCGGATCGCCAGCAGGCCGGCGTATTCGCCCTGGGAGCCGGCGTTCGGCTGCAGCGAGATGGCGTCGTAGCCGGTGGCGGCGCAGAGCATGCGCTCCAGGTCGTCGGTCAACTGGGTGTAGCCCTGGCTCTGCTCGACCGGTGCGAACGGGTGCAGGCTGCCGAATTCCGCCCAGGTGATCGGGATCATTTCGCTGGCGGCGTTGAGCTTCATGGTGCAGGAGCCAAGCGGGATCATCGTGCGGTCCAGCGCCAGGTCCTTGTCGGCGAGCTTGCGCAGGTAGCGCATCAGCTCGGTTTCCGAGTGGTAGCGGTTGAACACCGCGTGCTGCAGGAAGCTCGACTGGCGCGACAGCGCGGCCGGCAGGCGGCTTTCGGCGGAAGCGAGGGCGGCGAAGTCCGGCAGCGCGCCGTCGGCGAAGATCGCCCAGAGCGCCTCGACGTCGGCCGGCGTGGTGGTTTCGTTGAGCGACAGGCCCAGGCGTCCGGCGTCGATCTCGCGCAGGTTGATCCGCGCCTCGCGCGCCTTGGCATGCAGCGCGGCGGTCTTGTCGCCAGTGGCCAGCGTCAGGGTATCGAAGAAGCTCTCCTGCTCGACGGCGTAGCCCATCTCGACCAGGCCGGCGGCGAGGATCGCGGTCAGGCCGTGCACGCGCCTGGCGATCTGCGTCAGCCCCTGCGGGCCGTGATAGACGGCGTACATGCTAGCGATGTTGGCCAGCAGCACCTGCGCGGTGCAGATGTTGCTGGTGGCCTTCTCGCGACGGATGTGCTGCTCGCGGGTCTGCATCGCCAGGCGCAGTGCCGGCTTGCCGAAACGGTCCACGGAGACGCCCACCAGGCGCCCCGGCATGTCGCGCTTGAAGGCGTCGCGGGTGGCGAAGTAGGCGGCGTGCGGGCCGCCGAAGCCGAGCGGTACGCCGAATCGCTGGGCGGTGCCCAGGGCGACGTCGGCGCCGAACTCGCCGGGCGGGGTGAGCAGGGTCAGCGCCAGCAGGTCGGCGGCGACCGCCACCAGCGCGTTGGCGGCGTGGAAGCGCTCGACCAGCTCGCGGTAGTCGAAGATGTCACCGTCGGCGCCGGGATACTGCAGCAGCGCGCCGAAGTAGGCGCTGGCGTCGTCGATCTCGCGCTCGTCGCCGACCACCACCTCGATGCCCAGTGGCTCGGCACGGGTGCGCAGCACGTCGAGGGTCTGCGGCAGGCAGTGCCGGGAGGCGAAGAAGGCGTTGCTCGCCTTGTTCTTCGCCAGGCGCTTGCAGAAGGTCATCGCCTCGGCCGCGGCGGTGGCTTCGTCGAGCAGCGAGGCGTTGGCGATCGGCAGGCCGGTGAGGTCGATGATCAGCGTCTGGAAGTTCAGCAGCGCTTCAAGGCGACCCTGGGAGATCTCCGGCTGATACGGGGTGTAGGCGGTGTACCAGGCCGGGTTTTCCAGCAGGTTGCGCAGGATCGGCGCCGGCGTGTGGGTGCCGTAGTAACCCTGACCGATGTAATGGGTGAACAGCTGGTTCTTCGCGGCGATGGCCTTGATCTCGGCCAGGGCCGCGGCTTCGCTCTGGCCGGCCGGCAGGTCGAGCACGCTGGTGCCCTTGATGCTTTCCGGGATCACGCTGGCGGACAGCGCTTCCAGCGAGTCGTAGCCCAGGCTCTGCAGCATGGCGGCTGTGTCGGCCTCGCGCGGGCCGATGTGGCGGGCGATGAATTCGTTCTGCGTGCTCAGTTCGGTCATGGATCAGGCCTCGGCGTTGGCTTTCAGCAGGCGGTCGTAGGCAGCTTGGTCGAGCAGGCCGGCCACCGCATCCACATCGGACGGGCGGAAGCGGAAAAACCAGCCGCCCTCCAGCGGTTGCTCGTTGACCCGTTCCGGGCTGGCTTCCAGCTCCGGGTTGATCTCCACGACTTCACCCGCCAGCGGCATGACGATGTTGCTCGCCGCCTTCACCGATTCCAGTACCGCGACTTCGGCGCCGGCCTCATAGGCTTGCAACTCGGGGAGTTGCACGAAGACCACGTCGCCGAGTGCGTCCTGGGCGAACGCGGTGATGCCGACGGTAACCAGGCCATCGCTGTCCAGACGCAGCCATTCGTGATCGACGGTGAAACGCAACTCGCTCATGTGAACTCCTGTTGGCGACTTCCCGCTACGGTGCGGGAAAAACGATGCGCCCAAGCACGGGGCGCGGCTGGGCAGGTCATAGCAAGCCCGGTGCCATTATATAAATATCGTTATTTATCAATAAGATAGATTACTGGTGGGGCGGCAGGATGCACCGCGCTGTAGCGAAATCGATACATGGCCGGAGGTTTTCACAGAATTCAGGGACCAGAGGCTGCGCGCGCCGTGTCGGGCGGTCCGATTGTAGCGATATCGATACGCTGTTGCGAAATCGCTACGAGGCGTCGGTGGTCAGCCCTTTCGCTGGATGCCGTATTTGCGCAGGCGCTGGGCGATGGCGGTGTGGGAGGTCTGCAGCCGCTGCGCCAACTGCCGGCTGGAGGGATAGCTGGCGTAGAGCTTTTCCAGCAGAGCACGCTCGAAGTCGCCCATCGCCTGTTCCAGGCTGCCGATCTCGCCTTCGCCCTGGCGCGCCACCTCGGTCCCGGCGATGTCCAGGTCGTCGATGTCTACCAGGTGGCTCTCGCTGATCGCGGCGGCGCGGAAGATCACGTTCTGCAACTGGCGCACGTTGCCCGGCCAACGGTTGGCCAGCAGCGCTGGAAAGGTGCCGGGCGCCAGGCGGCAGGGCGGACGCTGGATCTGTGCGCAGGCCTGGGCCATGAAATGCCCGGCGAGCAGGAGAATGTCCTGGCCGCGGTCGCGCAGGGGCGGCACGTCGAGCTTGAGCACGTTGAGGCGGTAGAAGAGGTCTTCGCGAAAGCTGCCATCGCCGACCATCCTTTCCAGGTCGCGATGGGTGGCGCTGAGGATGCGCACGTCGACCTTCACTTCGCGCTCGCCGCCGACCCGGCGGAAACTGCCGTCGCTGAGAAAACGCAGCAGCTTGGCCTGCAGGTAGGGCGACATCTCGCCGATCTCGTCGAGGAACACGGTGCCTTTGTTGGCCAGCTCGAGCAGGCCCGGCTTGCCACCGCGGGCTGCACCGGTGAAGGCGCCGGGGGCGTAGCCGAAGAGCTCACTCTCGGCGAGGTTTTCCGGCAGCGCGGCGCAGTTCAGCGCGAGGAAGGGGGCGTTGCGCCGGCTGCTGGCGGCATGGCAGGCGCGGGCCACCAGCTCCTTGCCGGTGCCGGTTTCGCCGTGGATCAGCAGCGGCGCGTCGAGCACCGCGACCCGTTGCGCGCGCGCCTTGAGCGTGCGCAGCGGCGGTGAGTCGCCGAGCAGGGCATCGAAGCCCTCGGCGTGGTCGTGGTGCAGCGCCGCCAGGCGTTCGCCGATGCGGCTCGGCGAATACAACGTGAGCAGGCCGCCGGCGAGATGGCGCTGGTCGGCTTCGACGGCCTCGGTGATCGGCATCGCGTCGAGCAGCAGCGCCTGGCCGTTGAGGGTGACTTCGCGCAGCGGGAGGCGGAAGTCCTCGTCCAGCAGCGCCTGTTGCAGTTGCGCGTCGGCGAACAGCTCGCCCAGCGTCTCGCCTTCGAGCTGACGCCCGCACACCGCGATCAGTGCCGGGTTCGCCAGCAGCACCCGGCAATTGGCGTCCACCGCCAGCACCGGATCGGCCATGGCGGCGAGCAGCGCATCGAGCTGCAGGCGGCGGTGCTGGCCGGGCAGGATGTCAACCACGTTCACCGCCTGCACGCCGCTGACGTTGAACAGCGCGCCGCGCAGTTCGTCGAGCACCTGGGCGCTCAGGGTCGGCGCATCGATGTAGACGTTCGGCGGCACCATCTCGACGGCGTCGAGGTTGAGGTTGCGCCCGCCGAGCAGGGCCAGCACCTCCTGGGTGATGCCGACGCGATCGATGAAGGTGACGTGGATGCGCATGGAAATCCGGGTTCGTGAACGAGCGCGAATTATGCCCGCTACGTCGCCCCGGTGCGACGCCATGTAGTCCATCGGGAGCGGCTTTGTGGGGGGTGGCCTTATGCTACAATCGGCGCCCGGCCGGCTCCCAGGCGCCGGTCTGCAGGCGATGCCTGCCTCCCCGAGTCACCTTGTACCCCGTCGCTCGGCATTCTGTTTCGAAGGAAAATCATGACGTTCACAGCCCCGGACAGCGTGTCCGAGCAGATAGCGCGGCATATCGCCGAGCGGATCATCCATGGCCAACTCAAGGAGCGCGAGCGTATCCAGGAGATCAAGGTGGTCAAGGCGCTCAATGTCAGCCGCGGCTCGGTGCGCGAGGCGCTGCTGATTCTCGAGCGTCGGCACATGGTGGACATCCTGCCGCGACGCGGTGCCCAGGTCTGCGAGCTGACTCCGCATCACGTGAAGTCCCTGTATGCGCTGGTGACCGAGCTGTACATCCTGCTCAGCGACGCCGTTGCCGATCGCTGGCGGCGCCCGGAAGAGCTGCAGCCCTTCGTCGAGGTGCAGCAGCGCCTGATGCGGGGCATGCAGCACGAGGATGCCGATGTATTCATCCAGGCCAGCATTGATGCCATAGCCGCCACCTTCCCGTTCGCCGACAACCCCTACCTGCAAAGCGTGATCGAGAACCTGCAGCCGGCGATCGCGCGCACCTATCACCTGGCGATCGACGGGCATCCGGAGGAGATGAAGGAAATGATGGACGCCTTCGGCCACCTGTTTCAGGCGGTGATCGATCGCAATCCGCCGCGTATTCGTGAGGTAGTCGCCCGCTATTGCCAGCATAATTGCCAAATGGTGCTGGCCGCTCTGGCCAGGCGCTGAACGAATCCCCGGGGGGCGAGGCGGCACATGCGGTTGAAAAGCATCAAGCTGGCGGGCTTCAAATCCTTCGTCGACCCGACCACCGTGAGCTTTCCCAGCAACATGGCCGCCGTGGTCGGGCCTAACGGGTGTGGCAAGTCGAACATCATCGACGCCGTGCGCTGGGTGATGGGCGAGAGTTCGGCGAAGAACCTCCGCGGCGAGTCGATGACCGACGTCATCTTCAACGGCTCCAACACCCGCAAGCCGGTGACTCAGGCCAGCATCGAGCTGATCTTCGACAACTCCGACGGCAGCCTGACCGGCGAATACGCCGCCTTCGCGGAAATCTCCATCCGCCGCCGGGTCACCCGCGACGCGCAGAACACCTACTTCCTCAACGGCGTGAAATGCCGTCGCCGCGACATCACCGACATCTTCCTGGGCACCGGCCTGGGCCCGCGCAGCTACTCGATCATCGAGCAGGGGATGATCTCCAAGCTGATCGAGGCCAAGCCCGAGGACCTGCGCAACTTCATCGAGGAAGCCGCCGGCATCTCCAAGTACAAGGAGCGCCGCCGCGAGACCGAGAGCCGCATCCGCCGCACCCACGAGAACCTCGCCCGCCTGACCGACCTGCGCGAAGAGCTGGAACGCCAGCTCGAACGCCTGCACCGGCAGGCGCAGTCGGCGGAGAAATACCAGGAATACAAGGCCGAGGAGCGTCAGCTCAGGGCCCAGCTCGCCGGCCTGCGCTGGCGTGCGCTGAACGAACAGGTCGGCCAGCGCGAAGCGGTGATCGGCGATCAGGAAGTCGGCTTCGAGGCGCTGGTCGCCGAGCAGCGCAACGCCGACGCCAGCATCGAGCGCCTGCGCGACGGCCACCACGAGCTGTCCGAGCGCTTCAATCAGGTCCAGGGTCGCTTCTATTCCGTGGGTGGCGACATCGCCCGCGTCGAGCAGAGCATCCAGCACGGCCAGCAGCGCCTGCGCCAGTTTCAGGACGACCTCCGCGAAGCCGAGCGCGCGCGCCTGGAAACCGAATCCCACCTGGGCCACGACCGCACGCTGCTGGCGACGCTTGGCGAAGAACTGGCGGTCCTCGAACCCGATCAGGAAATGGCCATTGCCGCGGCCGAAGAGTCAGCGGCGATGCTCGAAGACGCCGAGGCCGGCATGCACGGCTGGCAGGAACAGTGGGACAGCTTCAACCAGCGCAGCGCCGAGCCGCGCCGTGCCGCCGAAGTGCTGCAGGCGCGCCTCCTGCAGCTGGAGCAGAGCCTGGAACGGCTCGCCGAACGCCGCCGTCGCCTGGATGACGAGCGCGCCTTGCTTGCCGCCGACCCGGACGATGCGGCGATCCTCGAACTGAGCGAGCAACTGGCCGTCAGCGACATGCACCTCGAGGAGCTCCAGGCCGCCGAGCAGGCGCTGGCCGAACGGCTCGAGCAACTGCGCGGCGAGCTGCAGCAGACGACGCGCGAGCAGCAGCAGGCGCAGGGCGACCTGCAACGCCTCGACGGTCGCATCGCATCCCTGGAAGCGCTGCAGCAGGCGGCGCTGGACCCGGGCAAGGGCACCGCCGAATGGCTGCGCGAGCAGCATCTGGATCGCCATCCGCGCCTGGCCGAGGGGCTGCGCGTCGAGCCGGGCTGGGAGCTGGCGGTGGAAACCGTGCTCGGCGCCGACCTGCAGGCGGTGTTGCTGGACGACTTCACCAGGCTTGACCTGCTGGGTTTTCAGCAGGGCGACCTGCGCCTGCTCGATCCGGGCAAACCCTCCGCACGCCATCCGGGCAGCCTGCTGGACAAGGTCGAGGCGCCGGTCGATCTGGCGCCCTGGCTGGCGCGGGTGCGGCCGGTGGAGAACCTCGACGCGGCGCTCGCCGGCCGCGCTGCGCTGGGCGAGGGCGAAAGCCTGATCAGCCGCGACGGCTACTGGGTCGGCCGGCATTTTTTACGCGTGCGCCGTGCCAGCGAGGCGGAAAGCGGCCTGCTCGCCCGCGGCCAGGAACTGGAGCGCCTGCAGGCCGAACGCGGCGAGCGCGACGCGCGCCTGGAGCAACTCGACGAGCGCCTGCAGCAGCTGCGCGACGAGCAACGCAGCCAGGAGGACAGCCGCGAGCGCCAGCGTCGCTTGCTGCAGGACGGAGCGCGCCAACAGGGCGAACTGAAGGCGCAGCTGTCCGCGCGCCAGGCCAGGCTCGAACAACTGACCCTGCGTCGCCGGCGCCTCGAAGAAGAACTCGGCGAACTGGACGAGCAGCGCGCGCTGGAGCACGAGCAACTCGGCGAAGCGCGCCTGCAGTTGCAGGACGCGCTGGACGCGATGGCCACGGACAGCGAGCAGCGCGAGCAACTGCTGGCGCAGCGCGACGCCCTGCGCGAGCGCCTCGACCGCGTCCGCCAGGAAGCCCGCCAGCACAAGGACAACAGCCATCAGCTGGCGGTGCGAGCCGGCTCGCTGAGGGCCCAGCACGATTCCACCCGGCAGGCGCTGGAGCGTCTGGAGCAGCAGTTCGAGCGCGTCATCGAACGCCGCGAGCAGCTCAGCCTCAATCTTGAGGAGGGCGAGGCGCCGCTGGAGGAACTGCGCATCAAGCTCGAGGAACTGCTCGAACGACGCATGGGCGTGGAGGAAGAGCTCAAGCAGGCGCGCCTGGCGCTGGAAGACGCCGACCGCGAGCTGCGCGACGCCGAGAAGCGCCGCACCCAAGCCGAACAGCAGGCGCAACTGCTGCGCGGCCAGTTGGAACAGCAGCGTATGGAATGGCAGGCGCTGACGGTGCGTCGCAAGGCCCTGCAGGAGCAGCTGCTCGAGGACGGCTACGACCTCCACGGCGTGCTCGGCAGCCTGCCCGCCGAGGCCAGCGAAAAGGGCTGGGAGGAGGAACTGGAGCGGCTCGCCGCGCGTATCCAGCGTCTCGGGCCGATCAACCTGGCGGCGATCGACGAATACCAGCAGCAGTCCGAGCGCAAGCGCTACCTGGATGCGCAGAACGCCGACCTCGTCGAAGCGCTGGACACCCTGGAAAACGTCATCCGCAAGATCGACAAGGAAACCCGCAACCGCTTCAAGGAAACCTTCGACCAGATCAACGGCGGGTTGCAGGCGCTGTTCCCGAAAGTCTTCGGCGGCGGCCAGGCCTATCTGGAACTAACCGGCGAAGATTTACTCGATACCGGGGTGGCGATCATGGCGCGCCCGCCGGGCAAGAAGAACAGCACGATTCACCTGCTGTCCGGCGGCGAAAAGGCACTCACGGCGTTGGCGCTGGTGTTCGCGATCTTCCAGCTCAATCCCGCGCCGTTCTGCATGCTCGACGAAGTGGACGCGCCGCTGGACGACGCCAACGTTGGCCGCTATGCCAGGCTGGTCAAGGAGATGTCGGAAACCGTGCAGTTCATCTACATCACCCACAACAAGATCGCCATGGAAATGGCCGATCAACTGATGGGGGTGACGATGCACGAGCCGGGTTGTTCGCGACTGGTGGCGGTGGACGTCGAAGAGGCAGTTGCGTTGGTCGAAGCCTGAGCGAGGCACTGCACTTTAACCGTTCGTCGTGCTAGCTTAGGGACCCATTTCAGTATGCGCGGAAAACACCTGTAAGAACATACAGTTGCCGCGTTTCAAGGGGCAGGATGCCCTTCTTCATTTTTCATATTTCAAGGTAGGGGTCATAGGATTTCATGGAGCTGCGCTATTGGCTGATCGTTGTCGGTATCATCGTAATCGTCGGCATCCTGTTCGATGGCTGGCGGCGCATGCGCGGCGGTAAAGGCAAACTCAAGTTCAAGCTCGACCGTAGTTTCTCCAACCTGCCCGATGACGAAGGCGACCCCGAACTGCTCGGCCCGCCGCGGGTGATCGAGCGCAACGCGCACAACGAACCGCAGCTGGACGAAGGCGATCTCCCGTCCATGAGCGCGCGTGACGGCAAGCGTCGCGGCGAGCCGCGCCAGGGCGACCTGGAGCTGGGCGGCGAAGAGCCGGTGCCGACCCTGCTCAGCCCCGTCGACGAAGACCTCGCTGCCGGCAAAGGCGAACCCCGCGACCTGCCGCCGGTGGAGGAAGTGCTGGTGATCAACGTGATTTCCCGCGACGCGCTCGGCTTCAAGGGCCCGGCGCTGTTGCAGAACATCCTCGAAAGCGGCCTGCGCTTCGGCGAGATGGACATCTTCCATCGTCATGAAAGCATGGCCGGCAATGGCGAAGTGCTGTTTTCCATGGCCAACGCGGTCAAGCCGGGCACCTTCGATCTGGACGATATCGACCTGTTCAGCACGCCGGCGGTGAGCTTCTTCCTCGGCCTGCCAGGCCCGCGTCATCCCAAGCAGGCCTTCGACGTGATGGTCGCCGCCGCGCGGAAACTGTCCCAGGAGCTCAACGGCGAGCTGAAGGACGACCAGCGCAGCGTGCTGACCGCGCAGACCATCGAGCACTACCGCCAGCGCATCGTCGAGTTCGAGCGCCGCGGGCTGACGATGAGACGCTGATTCGTTTCCTGGCCAGGGACCTCGCGCTCCTCGCCGCCAGTCAAAGAGAGCAGCCGTGGCTGCTCTTTTGCTTTTTCGAGACACGAGAATGACCGACGCCGCCCTACCTGCCCAGCAGGCCGCCGAACGCATCGCCGCCCTGCGCAGCGAGATCGATGCGCACAACTACCGCTATTACGTCCTCGACGAGCCGAGCGTTCCGGACGCCGAGTACGACCGCCTGTTCAAGGAACTTCGCGCCCTGGAGGCCGAGCATCCCGAACTGGTTACCGCCGAGTCGCCAACCCAGCGTGTCGGAGGCGAAGCGCTGGCGGCGTTCGGCCAGGTGCGCCACGAAGTGCCGATGCTCAGCCTGGGCAACGCCTTCGAGGAACAGGACCTGCTGGACTTCGACCGCCGCGTGCGCGAAGGCCTGGACCTGCCGGCCGGCGATCTGTTCGGCGGCGGCGCCGAGGTGGAGTACAGCTGCGAGCCCAAGCTCGACGGCCTGGCGGTGAGCCTGCTCTACGAAAACGGCCAGCTGGTGCGCGGCGCCACGCGCGGCGACGGCAGCACCGGCGAAGACATCAGCGCCAATGTGCGCACCGTGCGCAACATTCCACTCAAGCTGCACGGCAGCGGCTGGCCGGCGGTGCTGGAAGTGCGCGGCGAAATCTACATGCCCAAGGCGGGCTTCGAGGCGCTCAACGCGCGGCAGCTGGAGAAGGGCGGCAAGACCTTCGCCAACCCTCGCAACGCCGCCGCCGGCAGCCTGCGCCAACTCGATCCCCGGATCACCGCGTCGCGGCCGCTGGAACTCTGCGCCTACGGTGTCGGGCGCAGCGACGGCGGTTTGCCGGGCAATCACATCGACATGCTCAAGGCGCTGAAGGGCTGGGGCCTGCCGATCAGCCGCGAGCTGAAGCTGGCAAAGGGCATCGCCGAATGCCGGGCCTACTACCAGGCGATCGGTGAGAAACGCGATGCGCTGGCCTACGAGATCGATGGCGTGGTGTTCAAGGTCAACGACTTCGCCCAGCAGCGTGAATTGGGCTTTCGCGCCCGTGAGCCGCGCTGGGCCATCGCGCACAAGTTCCCGGCGCGCGAGGAAATCACCGAGCTGCTGGGCGTCGAGTTCCAGGTTGGCCGCACCGGCGCGATCACCCCGGTAGCGCGGCTGAAACCGGTGCAGGTGGCGGGCGTGACGGTGTCCAACGCGACCCTGCACAACATGGACGAAGTGGCGCGCCTGGGCGTGATGATCGGCGACAGCGTGATCGTCCGTCGCGCCGGCGACGTGATTCCGCAGATTCTCGGTGTGATCGCCGAGCGCCGCCCGGCCGATGCGCGCGCGGTGCATGTCCCGGAGCGTTGCCCGGTGTGCGGCTCGGCCGTCGAGCGCACCCAGCTGATCAAGCGCAGCAAGGGCCGCGAATCGGTCAGCGAAGGCTCGATCTATCGCTGCGTCGGGCGGCTCGCCTGCCAGGCGCAACTCAAGCAGGCGATCATCCATTTCGTCTCGCGCCGCGCCATGGATATCGACGGCCTGGGCGACAAGATCGTCGAGCAACTGGTCGACAAGGGCCTGGTGGCGTCGCCGGCGGACCTCTACACGCTGACCTACGAACAGGTCGTCGAGCTGGAAGGCTTCGCCGAGCTGTCGACGAAGAACCTGCTGGCGTCCATCGACAAGAGCCGCACGCCCAGCCTGGCGCGCTTCATCTTCGCCCTCGGCATTCCCGATGTCGGCGAGGAGACGGCGAAGTTGCTGGCCCGCGCGCTCGGCTCGCTGGAACGCATCGGCAAGGCGTTGCCCGAGGTGCTCACCTACCTGCCGGACGTGGGCGGCGAAGTGGCCCACGAGATCCACAGCTTCTTCGGGGACGCGCACAACCGCGAGGTGATCGCCCAGTTGCGCGAGCGCGGCGTCAGGTTCCAGGAGGAGGGCGAGCTGCACGCCGAATTCGCTGCCTGCGCTAGCCTGGCCGGTTTCATCGACAAGCTGAACATTGCCTTCATCGCCGCCACTGGTGCGAATAGGCTCGCCGAAAAAGCCGCCACCCGTGCCAAGGGCGTGCCCGGCGTTGCCGAGGTGATCGCGCTGGCCCGCGACTGGGTCGACCTGTCGACCACCAAAGGCATCAACGAGCGCGCTCGGCAGTCGGTGCGCGAGTGGTTCGCCATAGAGAAAAACGCCAAGCGCGCGCTTGCCATCGAGAAACAACTGCGCGAATTCGGCATGCACTGGGACAGCGAGCGCAAAGCCGCCGCCGGGCTGCCATTGGCCGGCCAGACTTGGGTGCTCACCGGCACGCTGGAGGCGATGAGCCGCGACCTGGCCAAGGAGCGGCTGGAGGTGCTGGGCGCCAAGGTCGCCGGCTCGGTATCGGCGAAGACCCACTGCGTCGTCGCCGGGCCGGGCGCCGGCTCCAAGCTGACCAAGGCCAACGAGCTGGGACTCAAGGTGCTGGACGAAGCGCAGTTCATCGCCGAGCTGGAAGCGCTGCAGCAGTAGGCCGGTGGTCGTTGCTGCCCGATGTGCGGGCGAGGTGTGACGGCTTCGGCCGCTGCACGTAAGGCGATGACGCCGCTCCGCCAGGCGCCTTCTGCGCGTCACCGAGTCGCCGTCGTCTCCGCGGCGTTGCGATGGTCGGTAACACCCTGCGCGTTGTCCGCCCCGCCTGCTCCCAGCGCCTTGTACAAGGCGATTTCCCCGCGCCGTTGCGCCAGTTGGCTGAGGGCCAGCGTATCGCGCGCCTGATTCAGGCTGCGCTGCGCCACCAGCACCGGCAGGTAGGCGCTCAGTCCTCGCGTATATAGCTGGCTGGCCTGTTGCAGGGCCTGCTGGCTGTCGGCCACGGCCTTCTGCAACGCGGCTTGCCGCTGACGTTCGCTGGTCCAGGCGGTCAAGGCGTCCTCCACGTCGCGCAGCGCCACACTCACGTCCCGCTCGTAGACGCGACGCACGGCGTCGGCGTTGGCCTGTGCCGCGGTTATGCCTGCCCGCGCGTGGCCGCCGTCGTAGAGGGACTGGCCGCCCCGCATCGCCGCCGACCATGCCAGGCTGGCGCCGGAGAACAGGTCGTGGATGACGCTGGCGCTGGTGCCGAACCCCAGGGGAATGCGGAACCTGGGGAAGCGTTGGGCCTCGGCCACGCCGATCTGCGCGGTGGCGGCGGCCAGGCGGCGTTCGTCCGCGCGCAGGTCGGGGCGTTGGCGAATGACGTCCGAAGGCAGCGACAGCGGCAAATCGGCTGGCATGGGCAACGCGGGGGCGGGCGCGGGCGTGGCGAGGGCGGCGTGCCAGTCGCCGGGAAACCCGCCCGTCAGCACGCCTATGGCATGCCTGAAGCGGGCGACGTCCGCATGCAGCAGAGGTGGCTGCGCCTCGGCCATTTCTCGCTCGGCGCGAGCCTGGGTGACATCGGCCGGCGCTCCCAGACCGCTGCGCTGCGCCTGTTCGGCCAAGTGCTCGGCTTCGACCAGCGTGCGGATGTTGTCATGTGCAATGAGCAGGCGCTGTTGCGCGGCGCGCAGCCCGACGTAATCGGACACCACTTCGGCCACCAGGCTCACCTGCAGCGCACGACGGTCCTCGGCCAGCGCCTGGATGCCGGCATCGGCGGCCTCGACCGCGCGGCGCGTGCCGCCGAACAGGTCCGGCTCCCAACTGGCGTCGAAGCCCAGGTGCCAGGTCCGCGCCTGTCCGCCGGTTTGTGAGCCCAGTGCCTCGCTGCCGCGTACGGCCTCGCCGGCGGCGCCAAGCGAGACCTCGGGCAGGCCGGCCGCGGCGATCTGCACGCGCTCGGCGCGGGCCTGGCGCAGGCGCGCCAGGGCGATTTCCAGGTCCTGGTTGTGCGCCAGGGTCTGATCGACCAGGCGGTCGAGCAAGGGATCCTGAAAGGCGCGCCACCAGGTGCGCAGGTCGTCGTGGTCGCCATCGGGCGGGGCGGCGTCGGCCTCGATCCAGTGCGCGGGCACGTCCGGCGCTTGCGTCTGGTAGTCCGGGCCCACGGTGCTGCAGCCGGCCAGGACGGTCAGCAGCGAGGCCAGCAGTGCCTGCCGAAGGCGTGGCGGCGTGCGAGGGAGGGATGCATGCATGGACTCGCCCTCACATCCAGCGGTGCAGCAGCGAGATCAGCCGGCCCTGGGGCACCGGCGCGCCTGCCGAGGGCGTGACCTCGATGCTGCCGGTCATGCCGACCGCCAGCACAATCTCATGCGGGACATGCTCGAACTCGACACGCACCGGAATGCGCTGCGCCAGCCGGACCCAACTGAAGCTGGGCTCCACGCTCGGCAGGCCCTGCGCGTCGGCCTGCTGGTTGCTGTCGGTGATGCCCCGCCCGATGCTTGCCACTCGCCCCTGTAACACCGGGTCGAAGCCCATCAGGCGGATGCGCGCCGCCGCGCCGGGCTGGATGCCGTGCAGCTTGGTTTCCTCGAAATACCCGGTGATCCAGAAGCTGCGGGCGTCGATCAAAGCGATGTTCGGCTGGCCCGCCACGGCGTAGTCGCCCTTGTTCAAGCGCAGGTGCGTGACGTAGCCATCGGTCGGTGCGCGCAGCACGGTGTGCGCCAGGTCCAGCTTCGCCCTGTCCACGGCGACCTGCGCGCTGCGCAGGTCCGCCTGGGCGATGGCCACCGCCTGGTTCGTGCGCTGGATGTCCTCGGCGGGCACCAGGCGTTCCAAGCCCCGGCGGCGCCGCGCCTCCTCGGTCTTCTGGCGCCAGGACACCTCGGCCGCCGCCCACTGCGCCTCGGCCTGGGCCAAGGCAAGCGCGAAGCTGGCGCTATCGATGCGGTAGAGCACGTCGCCCTGTTTGACGTATTGATCGTCCGTGACCGGAACCTCGGCGACGGTGCCGGGCACTTCGGGGGCGATGCGCACGATCTGCGCGCTGACCCGGCCATCGCGGGTCCAGGGGGCGACGACGTAGGCGCGCCACAGTGCGCTGACCAGGAGGCCGGCAGCGACGGCCGTCGCGAGGGTGAATCCTGCCCGTAGCAGCAGCTTGGCGGGGAAAGAGCGTTCAGACATAGAGCACCAGAAGGGAAACGAGGCAGAGGGACATGGCGAACTCGAACAGGCCCGGATGCCACACCCGGCGCAGCACTCCGCTGCGCGCGAGCACGAAGCGCAGGCCCAGGTGGATGGGCAGGGCCAGGCAGGCGTAGACGAAGAAGGGCGGCAGGTAGATGCCGGCGAAGGAGAACTCACTGAGCATCGGCGTGGCCTTCAGAGGTCGGTACGACGGCATCCACATGGCGCTCCAGCAGCGCGGCGATGTCGAGCAACACGACCGTTACGCGTCGCACGTCATCCGTCGCGGTGTTGGCGCGCGCCGGCGAACGCGCCAGGGAGGTCGCCGCGCGACGGGCATGGCGCGCGGCCCGAGCGGGATCGCCGGCCAGCTGGCGCATATGGCGCAGCGTGCGCGCCACCACGCGTGGCCATTCGGCATCCTGTTGCGCCTCGCGCAGCCCGCGGCGCAGGCGCAGGACTTCTCGACCCAGATGCAGGCTGTTCAGTGCCTGGGCGATGGCGCGGTCCATCGCCTGCGGCTGCGTCCTGAGCAAGGCACCGAGTTGCGCGATACGGTGCTGCTGGCGCCATTGCCAGCCTTGGGCATCGGCCGGCTCGCCGCGCAAGGTGCCTAGCGCTTCGTCGCGGATGCGCTGGCGCAGGCGCGTGATGTCGCGCATCGGATTGCGCGGCAGCACGATCCTGAAGCCCAGCAGGGTGAAACAGGTCGCCAGAATCCAGGCCACGGCGCTATTGAGGAACAGCGCGAAGTCGTAGCGCATCGGGTTGTCCGGCGCCGCCAGCGATGTGAATGCGACCAGGTAGGCCACGCCGGCCAAGGCATGCCGCGGCATCGTCGTGGCATATACGCCGGGCAGCCAGAACAGGCACAGGACCACCAGCAGCAGCGGCAGACCGGAAAGCGGCGGCAGCACGATGAAGGTGCACAGGAAGGCCATCGCCACGGCGGCCGCCGTGCCCTTGATGAATTCGATGGCGCCGAGCACGGGGTTGGGCGCGGTGGACAACAGTGCACAGGCGGCTGCCAATCCAGCCAGCATCATGTTGCCGTCGGTCCAGCCCGTGGCGATCCAGAAGGCGCCGCCCATGATCACGGTCAGCAACGCGCGCATGCCATTCTCCAGGGCTGCTGCGGTGTCGCGGTGGAATGGCACGGAGACACGCGCCGGCGTCGGCCTGGGCTGGTGGAAACGCTCGATGCCCTCGAGGGCTTGGCGGTAATCGTCGAGCTGCTCGATCAGGCGATCGCCCGCGATCATCAGCGCGGCCTGCCCGTCGGCGTCGTCCATCGAGGTCGCGGTGAGCGCGGCCACCAGCCGGGCGCGCAACTCGGCCAGCCGCAGGATGGCAAGCGCCCTTCCGGCCGGGCCGGGTTCCCGCTCCAGCACCTGCCCGACCTCCCGCCATGTCTGTTCCCAGTCCGGCTGCAATGCGCCCAGCGCAGCGAGGCCGGCGCGGTGTTCGCGCAGGGGCGGCGCGCCCCCCACCAGGGCGGAGAACAGCGACACCATCGTGTGTCGCACCGTACCGGCACGGTGGGCGAGATCGGCGGACTCGGCCTTTCCCAGCGCCAGCAGGTCGTCCACGCCATACACCTCGGTGATGAGCGAGCGCCGTGCGGCATCCAGGGGCCGGGCGCCCGGCTCCGCGCCGCCCTGCATGGCCTGGTGATGCGTCGCCAGCACGCCCGCCGTGGTGGTCGCCAGGCGGTCGAGCAGCGTGGCCAGGCGGCTGTGCACGCTGCGGCTGCTGAACAGGGCCGAGACCAGCGCCAGGCAGACCACGCCGATCAGCACGGAAGCGCCGCGCCCCATCACCTGGTCGAAGGTGAGTTCCGGATGCTGCATGGCACCGTAAGCTGCCAGGCCCACGGTGTAGCCGGCCAGCGTCGCACCGTAGGCCCGGAAATGACGCAGCAGCGTCATGCCCGCCACACAGATTCCCAGCCACAGGCCAAAGCCGAGCAGGAACAGCCAGGGCATCTGGCCGAAGGCGCTCATCAGCACGAAGGCCGCCAGCATGCCGACCAGCGTGCCCAGGACCCGCCACGTTCCTTTGCCGATCACGCCACCCTGAATAGGGTTGATGACGAGCAGCACGCTGGAAGCCGCCGCGTAGGATGCGTGCAGTTTCAGTAGATAGGCCACCACCAGGGCCAGGCAGGCGGCCAGCAGCGAACGCATCACATAGGTTGCACGGGGTGTCGTCAGATCCAGATACGGCAGCCCACGTGCCAGCCTTTCCCAAAGCCGCGAGCGGGGTGGAACGTCGCCCGAATCCGCTTCAGGCACATTCGCCGAATGCATCATTCAACCCTTCCTGCAGTGACCGATGCGCATCACCGTAGGCAGGGCAAACCATTCCGAAAAGTGAATTTATTGCACTCGCATGGGTGCGCTAAACGCACGCATAGGAGCAGGCCGTGCGCTATGGCTTGGCGCGCTTCGCCGTCTGCGCCTGGCTTTCGTTGCAAAGCGTATGAATGGTCTGTCGCAGCCATTGATGGGCCGGGTCGCTCTCCAGGCGCGGGTGCCAAGCCTGCGTCAGCAGCACCGTTTCCAGGGGCGTCGGCAGCTCGAACAGGCGAATGTGCAGGCCAGCGGCCAGCGCGCTGCTGGCCAGGTGTCGGGGCAGGGGCAGCAGCAGGTCCGAGTCCTGTAGCGCGAACAGCGCGGTGTACGGATTGGGCACCACCAGGGCGACATGCCGGCGCAGCCCCTGCGCTTCCAGCGCGGCATCGACCGGCCCGACGGCCTTGCCGCGCCGCGACACGTTGATGTGTTCCCAGCGCGTGAGGCGTTCGGGCGTGATCTCGTCGTCGAAAATCGGATGGTGGGCGCGCGCGACGCCGACGAATGTCGTGGTGAACAGCGACTGCACGCGAATCTCCGGCCCGAGCGTGCGCGAGGCGCTGATGAACAGATCGATGCGGCCGCTGCGCAGCGCCTCGTCGTCCACGTCGTCTTCCTCCGGCGAGAAGCGCAGCATCGCGCGCGGCATCTCCCGCGCCATCGCGTCGAGGAGATGGCCTAGATGGATGCTCACGAACTCATCGGTGGCGCGGACGTTGAAGCGCCGTTCCAGCGACTTCAGGTCGATCTCGGCGCCGGACGAGAACACCTGCGAGGCCTGTTCGACCGCCATCCGCACCTGCTCGCGCAGTGCCAGCGCCTTGGGCGTGGGCATCAGCTTGCGGCCGACCTGGACGAACACCGGGTCGCCCAGCGCCTCCCGGATGCGGCTCAAGGTGCGGCTCATCGCCGGCGCGCTCAGGTGCATGCGGCGCGCGGCGCCGATGACACTGCCCTCGTCCAGCAGGGCGTCCAGCGCCAGTAGGAGATTGAGATCGGGACGTGGCACGGGTTGCCCTCTTGATATTTACCTGCATGCAATCCTAGGGCTTTCTGGATAACGGCTAAAGCATGCAGGAGCGGTTGGAACTCAGCCTCCGCGAGGCCGGCCACGGCTTTGCGCCGTTCGAGGGCGGACCTGATGAGCACGTGATGACTCATGGGAAGCCGCCGCACGAGGGATGGGAAGGTTCCGGGAACGCGCCGGCCTACGTCGGGTCGCCCAGCAAATTGTGCTGCTGGAGAAATGAAAAAACCGGCCTCGGCCGGTTCTTTCGTTTCGCTGACACTCAGTTCAGCGCGTCGCTCAGTGCCTTGGCCGGCACGAACTTCACCACCTTCTTCGCGGCGATCTCGATGGCCTTGCCGGTCTGCGGGTTGCGCCCGGTGCGTGCCGGACGGTCGCCGACCTTCAGCTTGCCGATGCCCGGGAGGGTCAGTTCGCTGCCGTTTTCCAGGGCGTCGCTGACGATTTCGCCGAGCTGCTCGAGAACGGCGCGGACGGTTGCCTTGGGCGCGTCGGTGGCTTCGGCGATATCGGTGATCAATTGGTCTTTGGTCAGGGCCATTGTGCTGCTCCGTAGTGCGGTGCGTGAGTGCGCCGGCAGTCTAACCCGCCAGGCCGCGCGCCAACCATCGCGGGATGGTCGCAGCGGGGGTGTCGCGGTTTAGCGGCTCTTACGTGGCGCTGCTAGATTGAACGCATCGGTGATGCCGGTGCACGAGGCATCCGGCCGAAGCGATAGCGACCCGCGATGACAATAAAGTAAGGAGCTGTTCATGTTGCAATCCTTCGCCGACCTCAATTTCCGCTGGAAAATCGCACTGCCCATTCTCCTGCTCGCGGCCTTGCTGATCATCACCGGTGCGCTGGGCATGCAGACGATCCGCTCGGTGGCGTCGGCGGGCGAAACCTTGAGCCGGCATCACTTGCCGGCGATCACCCTGTTGCTGAATGCAGACCGCGACCTTTATCAGGCCTTCGTCGCGGAGCGCAGCCTGCTGAGCGATGAAAACGGCCAGCAGGGCGACGCGTTGCGCAAGTCGCACGCGGAAAACTTGCAGCAGAGCTACGACCGCGTGCATGCCTACGCGGCCATGCAGCCGACAGCGCAGGCCCAGGCGCTGATCACGCGCTTCGAGCAGGGCTTCGCGCTGTGGAAGGCGACATCGCTGCGGGTGGTGCAACTGGCGGCGAGCGATCCCGGCGCGGCGCGCGCCTTGAGCTTCGGCGACAGCGAGAGCCAGTTCGGGAGCATGCGCGAGGCGATCGACGAACTCGGCAACCTCGAGGAGCAGGCGGCCAATCAGCAGGGCGAGCAGGCGGACGCCAACAGCCAAAGCGGCCTCTGGCAGCAGGGTCTGGTGGTCGGTCTGGCCTTGGCGCTCTGCCTGGTGCTGGTGCTGGCGTTTCCCTCGCTGGTCACCCGGCCGTTGCAGTCGCTGCTGCATCGCATCGAGCAAATCGCCGATGGCGACGGGGACCTGCGACCGCGCCTGGAGGTGTCTTCCCGCGATGAGCTGGGCCGCCTGAGCGTGGCGTTCAACCGCTTCCTCGACAAGCTGCAGCCGCTGATTCGCGAAGTCGGTCGGGTGACCGGCGAGGTCGCCGATTCCGCCCGGCAGCTTTCCGGCATGGCGGCGGCGAATGATCAACTGATCGGCCGCGAGCATCTGGCGGTGGATCAGGTCAGCACCGCGGCCACGCAGATGAGCGCGGCGGTGAACGAGGTCGCCCGTAGTGCGCAGAACGCCGCCGAGGCCGCGCAGCAGGCGGAGGAGCAATCGCGCCAGGGCGCCGAAGTGGTCGATTCGACCATCGGTTCGATCCGGACGCTGGCGCGCGATGTGGAAAGCGCGTCCGAGCGCATTCGCACCCTGGAGCATGAGGCGCAGCAGATCGGCGCGGTGCTGGCGGTGATCAAGGGCATCGCCGACCAGACCAACCTGCTGGCGCTGAACGCGGCCATCGAGGCGGCCAGGGCAGGGGAGCAGGGCCGTGGTTTCGCCGTGGTCGCCGACGAGGTCCGCGCGCTGGCCGGGCGCACGCAGAACTCGACCAACGACATCCAGCAGATGATCGAACGGCTGCAGCAGGGCGTGCACAACGCCGTGACCGCGATGCAGGCCGGCAGCCAGCAGGCGCGCGACAGCGTGGAGCGTGCCGCGGGCGTCGACCAGGCGATCGGGCGCACCGGCGAGTCGGTGCAACGGATCAACGACATGGCCGCGCAGATCGCCACCGCCTGCGAGGAACAGAGCAGCGTGACCGAGGAAATCGCCCGCAACATCAGCGAAATTCGCGACCTGTCGAACCAGGCGGCGCAGACGTCCGGGGAAAGCACGCGGGCCAGCGAGCACCTCTCGGCGCTCTCCGAAGGGCTTGCACAACTGGTCGGCCGGTTCCGTGTGTGAGACCGGTGACGCGTGCCAAGTGCTTGTGCGGGATAGTTTTTCTTTAACGGCCGCTGCCGGTTGTAAGTTGCCGGCGAGTCGGTACAATGGCGCGGCCCATCGCCAGGTGGGCGTCGTTATGGTGGCCCTGCCGGTCCCCCCGCAACGATCAGCCGTGAACCCGGTCAGGCCCGGAAGGGAGCAGCCGCAGCGGTGACATCGTGTGCCGGGGTGTGGCTGGTAGGGTCCACCTCCATAACGTATATCATTGATTTTTAACGGTTTTTCGCTCTGATCACGCCAGTGATCCAGCGTGTCTTGCGTACTCCCCTGTGTCACTCCGATCTTCCCTTTCAGGGTCGTAGGGCAGGCGGTCACGCGTCCGTTGTTCCCCATGTCGAAACACGACGTTCTTCGCAGGTTTGCGCAGGCGCGAAGCGTGATTCTCCGGCGTGGCTTCGTCTTCATTCTGAGGTCGCCACAGATAGCCGGCTTCGCTTGGTGCTGTTGGCGCGGGCTCAGTCAGTGTCGTCTTGCGTGCCGATGGCCGCTCGTTCGGGGTATTTGGAAGGTGGCTGTACGCCCGAGCGCAGTGAAACGATGGTACCGGGCGGGAGGGCGCTTGCCCGTTCTTTCAACGAAGGGAGCCAGACGGCAGTCTGCCCTGACGCTCGCCCGGCACTCTTTGCCACAATCGGATGACTTCGACAGGCTCGTGCCGGACATAAATATCGCTTACCGCGCTCCTTCATAAGTTTTTTACCCTTTCTCGTTTTTCTGCATTCACCCCAATTATGGCTGGCGAGCCTACTTAATAACTATTAGCAAGCCAGCTAACAACATGCCGCCAGAAAAACATACGTGATCGACTAAAGTAATTGTGTTTGCTTCAGATATACCTAAGGCCCAAATCCGTTGGGTATGCCAATCGAATATCAAGTGGGTGACTCATGGACATGCTGCGTAGCATCAAACTATCTACCCGGTTAATCGCCGCATTCGTAGTCTGTGCAGTCATCACATTGGGAGTTGGTCTCCTCGGCCGCTCGGGTATCAATACGCTTGGAACTACGATCGAAGGCATAGTCAGCAACAACCTTTTGTCGGTCTACAACACCGGCAGCGCTCGCGCGAGCGCCTATGCATTTTCCAGGGCCATGCATGGTGCCCTGCTAAACAAATACTCCCAGGGCGACCCGGCCAAATTTGAAGCGGCTGTGCAATCCATGGCCGATAACCAGAAAGAGGTCGATCGCCTTTTCAAGGCTTACCGGCAGACACCTCTCGCCGATGATGAGCGCGTGGCGGGCGATCGATTCGAAAAAGCCTGGCCACCTTATGTACAAGGGGCAAACAAAGTAATCGGGTTGGCGAGGGCCGGCGACGTCGATCGCGCAGCGCGTTTATTGCAGCAGGAAGTTTCGCCGGCTTTCCAAGGTATCATTGATGATCTTCAAGACATTGTTACCTCCAACTACCGTCAAAGCGGTGAATCCTCGGACGCGGCGGACATCGCCATTGCTAATGCCTCTTGGGTTTTGGCCATAGGTATAGGCATAGCTTTCCTAGCAGCTATTGTTTTAGGAATAATTATCACGCGCTCCATAACGCGACCGCTTTCCACCGCGATACGCAGCGCCGAGGAAGTAGCGGAGGGTGATCTTTCCAAGAACATCGAGATCACTGGGCAAGATGACGTCAGCGTACTGTTGAATGCGCTGAGTAAGATGCAGGGCAATCTCCGCGTGACTGTAAAAGAGATACGGAGCGCTGCTGACCAATTGGCTTCTGCCTCCGAGGAGCTCAATGCCGTTACGGAGGAAAGCTCGCGCGGACTGGCGCGGCAGAACGATGAGATTCAGCAAGCGGCAACAGCCGTGAACGAAATGACGGCTGCCGTGGAGGAGGTCGCCCGGAACGCCACCGGTGCCTCGGAAGCCTCCGAACAGACCAGTCTCAGTGCCGTGCAAGGACGCGACCAGGTGCGCAGAGCGGTTGCTTCGGTCGGGGCCATGGCGGATGAAATCGCAAACTCAACCGGCAAGGTCGAGGTGCTTGCGACCCGTGTCAACGAGATTACCCAGGTACTCGAGGTGATCAGGGCCATTGCCGAGCAGACCAACCTCCTTGCGCTGAACGCAGCCATCGAAGCAGCCAGAGCGGGTGAGCAGGGGCGAGGTTTCGCTGTCGTGGCGGACGAAGTACGCGCGCTTGCCCACCGTACCCAGGCATCGACGGCGGACATCGAGTCGATGATGCAGCAGGTCCGCTCGGGCGCTGAAGAGGCTGTGCTCGCGATGAACAAAAGCAAAGCGCTGGCGGCCGACACGCGCGCCCAGTCTGTCGAGGCTGGTCAGGCACTCGATCGGATCACGGAAGGGGTCTCAATCATCAACGAAAGGAACCTGGTGATCGCCAGTGCGGCCGAAGAACAGGCGCAGGTTGCACGTGAAGTCGATCGTAATCTGGTCAATATCCAGGATCTTTCCTCGCAAACAGCGGCGGGGGCAAATCAGACCAATGCTTCGAGTTTCGAGCTGTCACGTCTGGCGACATCGTTCGGCGTTCTGATCGGCCGATTCAAAATCTAGCCGCAACGGCTGGCCGGGGTCATCCGCGGCCTGGAGCGAAGGCTTGTCGGAGTCGTTGACGGCTGAGCCAGGGCGCATTCATGTTTCCCGAGGGCCCTGGCATTAAAGATTGGTATCGGTGTTTTGAACATCGGCTTTTGCACTGATCTGCCGGCACCGCCCGGGATGCGCAGGTCGCGAAGCCCCCAGTTACCCGTCGCACCCTTAGGCCCTGGGTGGAAAGCAACCGCGGCTCGACCCGCAGCGTGCCATGGCGCGCATACTCAAGGCTGCCTTCGCCGCGACGCTCGGGTGTTTCCCGCTGCAGACGGCGGTTGCCTCCGTCCGTGCGCGCCTGGCGAGTGGATACATCCGCTATCGGCAAGCCGGATGCAATTTGCCCGGTGCTCCGCTAGCATTAGCCCTCCTTCCGCTACCCTCCTGCGACGGTTCGATGAGTTATCAGGTTCTTGCACGAAAATGGCGTCCGCGCTCGTTCCGCGAAATGGTCGGCCAGACCCATGTGCTCAAGGCCCTGATCAACGCGCTGGACAACCAGCGCCTGCACCACGCCTATTTGTTCACCGGCACGCGTGGCGTGGGCAAGACCACCATCGCGCGGATCATCGCCAAGTGCCTGAACTGCGAGACCGGCATCACCTCGACGCCCTGCGGCACCTGCTCGGTGTGCCGGGAGATCGACGAGGGGCGTTTCGTCGACCTGATCGAGATCGACGCCGCCAGCCGCACCAAGGTCGAGGACACCCGCGAACTGCTCGACAACGTGCAGTACGCGCCGAGCCGCGGGCGCTTCAAGGTCTACCTGATCGACGAAGTGCACATGCTCTCCAGCCACTCGTTCAACGCGCTGTTGAAGACCCTGGAAGAGCCGCCGCCTTACGTCAAATTCATCCTTGCCACCACCGATCCGCAGAAACTGCCGGCGACCATCCTTTCGCGCTGCCTGCAGTTCTCGCTGAAGAACATGACGCCTGAGCGGGTGGTCGAGCATCTCACCCACGTGCTCTCCGCCGAGAACGTGCCGTTCGAGGCCGACGCGCTCTGGTTGCTCGGTCGCGCCGCCGATGGCTCGATGCGCGACGCCATGAGCCTCACCGACCAGGCCATCGCCTTCGGCGAGGGCAGGGTGCTGGCCGCCGACGTGCGCGCCATGCTCGGCACGCTGGACCACGGCCAGGTCTACGGTGTCCTGCATGCGCTCATCGAGGGCGATGCGCGGGCGATGCTCGAAGCGGTACGCCACCTGGCCGAGCAGGGCCCGGACTGGAACGGCGTGCTCGCCGAGATGCTCAACGTGTTGCACCGCGTGGCCATTGCCCAGGCGCTGCCGGATGCGGTGGACAACGGCCAAGGTGACCGCGAACGGGTGCTCGATCTGGCCCAGGCGCTGGCCGCCGAGGACGTGCAGTTCTACTACCAGATGGGCCTGATCGGCCGCCGCGACCTGCCGCTGGCGCCAGACCCGCGTGGTGGTTTCGAGATGGCCCTGCTGCGCATGCTGGCGTTCCGTCCGGCGGATGCCGACGGCGCGCCGAGTACGCCGCTAAAGAATCCGGGAATCAGCAGGGCCACCACTGATTCCACGACCAACCCGGTGGCCGGCGCCGCCATTGCCGCGCCGGTCGTGCAATCCGTGCCCGCCGCCGTTGCGCCAGCGCCGGTGGACCTGACTCCGCCTGCGCCGGCCGAGCCTGCGCCGGTAGCGGTTGCCGCCCCTCCGCCCGCGCCGGTTGCGCCTGCCGCGCCCGCCGCGCCCGCCGCCGCGGAAAAGATCAGTCCTCCCTGGGAAGAATCCGGGCCGGTCGAAACCGCTGTCGCCGCCGAGCCGTTAGCGGCACCGTCATCCGTCAGCGCCGGGGCCGCCGATGCGCCGGTCATCCAGTCGGCGGAAGTGAGCGAACCGGTCGACCATCCGGCCGCCAGCGAAGCCCAGGTGCTGGATGTCGAGACCGACGCGGATGACGATGACGACGAGCCGCCGCCGGCCGACGAGTATTACGAGGTCGATGGCGAAGCGTTCGATTACCTGGAGTCGCTCGGCGACGAAGCGGCCGACGACAGCGCCACCGACGCGCAGAGTCTGGCCGATGTGCAACCCGCCACGGGGCTGGCGGCGGAGTGGCTCGAACTGTTCCCGCGTCTCGGCCTGAGCGGGCTGACCGGCAGCATCGGCGCCAACTGCAGCCTGGTGGCGGTGGAAGGCGACGTCTGGCGCGTGCACCTGGAGCCGACGCAGAGCGCGTTGTTCAACGCCAACCAGCAGCGCCGGCTGAACGATGCGCTGAACCAGTATCTGGGCCGCACCCTCAAACTCGAGGTCGAGGTGCGCAAGCCCGAGCAGGAAACCCCCGCGCAAATGGCCGCGCGCAAGCGCGCCGAGCGCCAGCACCTGGCGGAGGTCGCGATCCAGTCCGACCCGCTGGTGCAACAGATGATCCAGCAATTCGCCGCGGTGATCCGCGACGGTACGATCGAACCCGTTGAAACCCTGAATACCGAGGTGACCCCATGATGAAAGGTGGCATGGCCGGCCTGATGAAGCAGGCCCAGCAGATGCAGGAAAAAATGCAGAAGATGCAGGAAGAGTTGGCCAATGCCGAGGTCACCGGGCAATCCGGCGCCGGGCTGGTCAGCGTGGTGATGACCGGTCGCCATGACGTCAAGCGCGTCAGCCTGGACGACAGCCTGATGCAGGAAGACAAGGACATCCTCGAAGATCTGATCGCCGCCGCGGTGAACGATGCGGTGCGCAAGATCGAGCAGAACAGCCAGGAGAAGATGTCGGGTATGACGGCGGGGATGCAGTTGCCCCCCGGTTTCAAAATGCCCTTCTAGTTTGTTCGTGCCACCCATGGACGGCACCGGCCGGCGTTGCCGACGAACTCGGAATCCTCATGTGCAACAGCACACTCCGGTTCCTCGTCCGTCGGCGGCTTGTCCGCTACCGCCCCTGAGCGCCCCGTTCCATTCTTTCGCCTGAACCTGGGGTGGATGTCGCTTAACCCCTCCACCACGGCGCTGCCGGTGTAACGCAAGGTGTCGTTCACCTGCGTGAGAGCTGTTACAGCGCTGTACCTTCTTTCGTCCGTTCGCACTCACTTCGGTAATGTCCATGAGCTTCAGTCCGCTGATTCGCCAACTGATCGATGCCCTGCGCATCCTGCCCGGTGTGGGGCAGAAGACCGCGCAGCGCATGGCGCTGCAGATGCTCGAGCGCGACCGTAGCGGTGCGCTGCGGCTGGCGCATGCGTTGAACGAGGCGATGGAGCGGGTCGGGCATTGCAAACGCTGCCGCACGCTCTGCGAGGAAGAGCTCTGCCCGCAGTGCGCCGATCCCAATCGCGACGACAGCCTGCTCTGCGTGGTGCAGGCGCCGATGGACGTGTTCGCGGTGGATCAGACCGGCTTTCGCGGGCGTTACTTCGTGCTCAAGGGGCACCTGTCGCCGCTGGACGGGCTCGGCCCGGAGGCGATCGGCGTGCCGGAGCTGCTGGCGCGCATCGCAGAGGGCGCGTTCAGCGAGGTGATCCTGGCTACCAATCCGACGGTGGAAGGCGAGGCGACCGCGCACTACATCGCCCAGTTGCTGATTCCCAAGGGCCTCTCCGTTTCGCGGATCGCCCACGGCGTGCCGCTGGGTGGCGAGCTGGACCTGGTCGATGGCGGCACCCTGGCGCATGCCTTCAATGGCCGCAAGGCCATTACGCTCTAGCTCCGCTCTCGTAGCTCGATTGCAATTCCCTCCACGCTACGAGATTTCCCCGTCGGCGATTCGATAGCGCGTGCTGCGCCCGCCGCCGGGCAGGTGTTGCAGATATCCCTTCTCCTGCAGATCGCCCAGATGGCGTGTGGCAGTGGCCTTGGAAACCTTGGCGACGCTCTGGTACTGCGCGGCGCTGATGCCGTTCTCGAAGCCGCGCTCGCCGCCATCCAGCAGGCGATTGAGCACCTTGAGCTGTTCTGCGCCCAGCGCGTGCTGGCGGTGGCGCTGCCAGTAGCGCGACTTCGCCGGCACCCGGTCGATGCGCGCCAGCGCCTGTCGCAGGCTGGCGAGCAGGGTACGCAGGAACCAGTCGAGCCAGGCGCTGATATCCAGATCGGCCTTCTGGGGCCCCTCCAGTGCGCGGTAGTAACCAACGCGATCCTCGAGGATGCTGACGGACATCGCGTGGAAGCGGATGGCCTGGCTCTCCGCCTGCGCCAGCGCCAGGTCGGTGAGGGCGCGGGTCAGGCGGCCGTTGCCGTCGTCGAACGGATGCAGCGTAACGAACCACAGGTGGGCGATGCCGGCGCGCAGCAGTGGATCGAGGCCCGCATCCTGCCGGCTACTGGCGAACCAGGCGAGAAATTCGCTTAGCTGCCGTTCCAGGCCGTCGCGCGGCGGCGCCTCGAAGTGCACGGTGGGGCGGTCGATGCGCGCCGATACCACCCGCATCGGTTCGTCCCCGCGCAGCACCCGGCCACGGATACGCGGCGAGGCGCTCTGCTCGCTGAACAGCAACCCGTGCCAGCGCAACAGCGGGCCTCGTCGAGGGGCTGTCCGGCGTGCTGGGTGGCGTCCAGCATCAGTTCGGCGAGGCCCTCGCTGCGCGGGCTGACGCGGCCGTCCCGGTCCGCCTCCAGGCGGAGTCGGCGGGCCAGCGACGAGCGAACCGAGCCCACGTTGAGCTGTTCGCCCTCGATCACCGAGGAGGTGACGATGTTCTGCAGCAGCACATCCAGTTCATTCTCGGCGCCGAGCGAACTGGCCGTCGCGCCTGCCATGCCGAGCAGCCTGCCCTGCGCCTGGGCGCATTCGCGCAGCAGCGGCGTCAATCGCTCAGACTGCCAGCGAAAATGCGGCCAATCGGGCTGTTCCCAGATCCCGCGCGGGGTACTCATGGCGGTTCTGCCTGGTTGCGCCGAGCCGATTGGAGGGGTTAATTGGCTCATACGGTGAGCCGATTGTCGTCGCTATTCGGCTCACCGACCAGCGCGCGTGCAGGCTAGTGGGTGGCGATCCAGATCAGCAGGCCGGCCTGGAAGACCACGAACACGGCCAGGCAGGAAACGGTGAACCGCAGGGTGCCGTCCTCGCGCTTCATCGCACTGATGTTTTCTTCCTGCTTGCGCAGCTTCACATCCTGCTCGCGAAGGTTCTGGTCGGCCTGCTGGAGCATCGCCGCGGCGTCGAGCAACTCGATGATCTGGACCTTTTCCTGATTCCAGTCACCGAGCAGATCGCCAACCTGGGCGGCGGCGTAGCCGGCCTTGAGCTGCAGCGCGTCCGGATACTGCACGTCTACACCCTGGCTGCGCAGGAAATGGTCGCGGCGCTGCCGCAGCTCGTCGTTGAGCACGTCCTTGAGCGGCAGCGTGCCGGCGGCGATCTGATAGTGGCTCCAGCGCTGCTTCGCCCAACCGATCGCCTGGGCGAGCAGGAAACGACCGAGGCCGCGATTCTGCGGTTCGACCTGCAGGTCGTCGTGCCCCAGGTACACCACCTTGCGCTGATGGTCGGCCCAGACTTCCAGTACGTTCTGATCGCTGTGCACGATCTGGTTCGGCAACTGCAGCGTCAGCCGCAGCAGGCTTTGCTCGCGGCTATGCCGTTCAAGCCGGCCGAGCTGGACGAAGCGTAGCGGGCGCGGGCCGCTGAGGCGGTCGGTCGGCAAGGGCGCCAGGCGCAGCAGACGGAACTGATCAGCCGCAAGGCCCGCCCAGGGCCGCGCCCTAGTGGTTTCGTTCTCCGGCGGCTGGGAGGGGGTGTCGTTCATCGCGGCGTCCGTGGCTGCTGTCAGCGATTCTGGCCTGCGAGGGTTATCGGCCGCTCTGCGCGTTGCTTAAGGCGAGCGTGCGCCTGATGAACTCGACGATGCCATTGCCCAAGGCATTCGCCAGCGGCAGCTGCGGGTCGTTGTACGAGCCCAGTTGCCGCTCGCGAGCCGCCGGGACGATGCGCAGCACATGGTTCATTCCCGGCACCAGCAGCAGTTCGGCGTCCGGTTTGGCCGCCTGCAGCCGTTCGGCGTCCTCCACGGCGACCTGAATATCGTGCGTACCCTGCACGATCAGCGCCGGCACTTTCACGCTGGCGAAAGCGTTCGCCGGGTCCTGGCGGAACATCGAGATCAGGTACGGCTGCACGCTGGGGCGGAACAGTACCAGCAGCGGCTGCGGCACATCGTCGTGCTCGCGACCCTCCTTGAGTTCGGCGATCAGCCATTGGCTGTAGGCGAGCAACGGGGGCGGCAGCTTGCCTTGCAGCTGTTCGAGCAGCAGTGCATCCAGCGGTCGGCCGCTGCCCGAGATCGATACCAGCGCATCGGCGCCAGCGTTCTGCGCGGCGAGGCTGGCGATCAGGGCGCCTTCGCTGTGGCCGATCAGGATAAGCGCGCCGAAACGCGGGTCGGCCTTCAACTGCCGGCTCCAGGCGACGGCGTCCTCGGCGTAGCGCTCGACGCTCAGGCTGCGCTCGTCCGGCCCCGCGGGCTGGCTGGCGGCGATCCCGCGCTTGTCGTAGCGCAGGCTGGCGATGCCGTTCCTGGCCAGCACCTGCGCCAGGCGTTTGAGGCTGTCGTTGCGCATTTGCGGATTGTTGCCGTTGCGGTCGGTCGGCCCGGAGCCGGCGATCAGCAGCGCAACGGGCAGGCGCTGGTCGCTCTTGGGCAGCATCAGGCTGCCGTGCAGCGTGCCGCTCGGGGTGTCCAGCTCGACGCTGCGGTTGAGGATGGTCTGGGCGAAGGCGAGAGGCGTGAGCATGGTCAGCAACAGGCAGAGGAATGAGCGCATCGGGGTCCGTTCCGCGAGGGTGGTCAGGGCGTGGCGGGGCAGTATGCGCGAGCCGGGTGGGCGGCGAAACCGCCGCAGGCTCGGTTATACTGCCGGCCCTTTTTCGTTTCAGGCCATCGAGGAGCCCTGCATGTCCGGCAATACCTTCGGCAAGCTGTTCACCGTCACCACCGCCGGCGAAAGCCACGGCCCGGCGCTGGTCGCCATCGTCGACGGCTGCCCGCCGGGGCTGGAACTGAGCCTGGAAGACCTGCAGTGCGACCTCGACCGGCGCAAGCCCGGCACCAGTCGGCATACCACCCAGCGCCAGGAAGCCGACGAGGTGGAAATCCTCTCCGGCGTGTTCGAGGGCAAGACCACCGGGCACTCCATCGGCCTGCTGATCCGCAATACCGACCAGAAGTCCAAGGACTACTCGGCGATCAAGGACCTGTTCCGCCCGGCCCACGCGGACTACACCTACCACCACAAATACGGCATCCGCGACTACCGGGGCGGTGGTCGCAGCTCGGCGCGCGAGACGGCGATGCGCGTCGCCGCGGGCGCCATCGCCAAGAAGTACCTGGCGACGATGGGCATCTCGGTGCGCGGCTACATGAGCCAGCTGGGGCCCATCGAAATTCCCTTCAAGGGTTGGGAAAGCGTCGAGCAGAACGCGTTCTTCAGTCCCGACCCGGACAAGGTGCCAGAACTGGAGGCCTACATGGACCAGCTGCGCCGCGATCAGGATTCCGTCGGCGCTAAGATCACCGTGGTCGCCGAAGGCGTGCCGCCGGGGCTTGGCGAGCCGATTTTCGATCGCCTCGACGCGGAGCTGGCGCATGCGCTGATGAGCATCAACGCGGTGAAGGGCGTGGAAATCGGCGCCGGTTTCGCCTGCGTCGCCCAACGCGGCACCGAGCATCGCGACGAGCTGACGCCGGCGGGCTTCCTGTCCAACAACGCCGGTGGCGTGCTGGGCGGCGTGTCCTCGGGGCAACCCATAGTCGCGCACCTGGCGCTCAAGCCGACCTCCAGCATCACCACGCCGGGCCGTTCGATCGATGTCGACGGCAATCCGGTCGAGGTCATCACCAAGGGCCGCCACGACCCCTGCGTCGGCATACGCGCCACGCCGATCGCCGAGGCGATGATGGCCATCGTGCTGCTCGATCACCTGCTCCGTCATCGTGGGCAGAACGCTGACGTCCGGGTGGCCACGCCGGTACTCGGCCAGCTGTGACCGCCGCCGTATTGCCGTACTGGCGGCTGTCAGGCTTCTACTTCTTCTATTTCTGCCTGCTCGGGGGTACGGCGCCGTTCCTGGGTCTGTACTTCGCCCATCTGGGTTTTTCTCCGGCGCGAATCGGCGAGCTGGTGGCGATTCCCATGCTGATGCGCTGCATCGCCCCGAACCTGTGGGGTTGGCTGGGCGACGTGACCGGACGGCGCCTGGCCATCGTGCGGTTCGGCGCGGTGTGCACGCTGGCCGGCTTCGCGCTGATCCTGTTCGACAAGCGCTACGCCTGGCTGGCGCTGGTTATGGCGCTGCACGCGTTCTTCTGGCACGCGGTGCTGCCGCAGTTCGAGGTGATCACCCTGGCGCACCTGCGCGAGCAGGCGGCGCGCTACAGCCAGATCCGCCTGTGGGGTAGCATCGGCTTCATTTGCACGGTGGTCGGGCTGGGCGAGCTGTTCGACCGGTTCAGCCTGGACAGCTATCCCTGGGCGCTGATCGTGATCATGCTCGGCATTCTCGCCAGCAGCCTCTGGGTGCCGGATGCGCGTCCCGAGTTTCGCGGGCCGAGCCTGGGCGAGGGGGGATTCATCGCCCAGTTGCGGCGTCCCGGCGTGGCTGCGTTCTACCTCTGCGTGGGGCTGATGCAACTGTCCCACGGCCCTTACTACACCTTCCTCAGCATCCACCTGGAAACGCTCGGCTACAGCCGCGCGACCATCGGCCAGCTGTGGGCGCTGGGCGTGGTGGCGGAGGTCATTCTGTTCATCGGTATGGCGCGGATACTCGGGCGCTTCTCGCTGCGCCAGGTGCTGCTCGCCTGCTTCCTGCTGGCTGCGCTGCGCTGGCTGCTCCTGGGCGGGCTGGCCGGACACCTGTGGGTGTTGCTGCTGGCGCAACTGATGCACGCGGCGACCTTTGGCGCCTTCCACGCCGCGGCGATCCACTTCGTCCAGCGCAGCTTCGGGCCGCGCCAGCAGGGCCAGGGCCAGGCGCTGTACGCTGCCCTTGCCGGCATCGGTGGCGCGCTTGGCGCGGTGTATTCGGGCTACACCTGGAACACCCTGGGCGCGTTCTGGACCTTCGCCATCGCCAGCCTGGCGGCGCTGGGCGCGGCGGCGATCATCGCGCTGCCGACCAGATCGACGCCGGGCTGAGGCCGGCCCTCCGTCTACCTGATCCGCCGCTCCGGCCGTTACACTGGCTGCCCCGTGCGCTGCTGCGCCGAGCGCTCCCCGATGCTGGAGAACTGCATGAGCCGCCTGTCCGTCTACCACCTGTCGAATCCCCAGTCGCCGAACAAGGTGCTCAGCCACTTCGAGGACATCGCCTCGACCCTCAATGCGGTCGGCGTGCGCTTCGAGCGCTGGGAGGCCACGCAGCCGGTTCGCCCCGGCGCCGAACCGGACGCGGTGATCGCCGCCTACCGGGTGCAGATCGACCGCTTGATGAGCGAGCGCGGTTACCTCGCCGTGGACGTGGTCAGCGTCAACCGTGACCACCCGCATAAGGCCGAGCTGCGCGCCCGGTTTCTCGAGGAACATCGGCATGCCGAGGACGAGGTGCGCTTCTTCGTTGCCGGCCGCGGCCTGTTCAACCTGCATATCGACGACTACGTCTATGCCGTGCTCTGCGAGAAGAACGACCTGATCTCGGTGCCGGCCGGCTCCCGACACTGGTTCGACATGGGCGAGGAGCCGGATTTCATCGCCATTCGCCTGTTCAACGACCCGCAGGGTTGGCAGGCGTCCTTCACCGGCGACTCGATTGCCAGCCAGTTCCCGCCGCTGGAGTACTGACGGTGGGCGGCCACTGCCGGTGGGTGAGGGCGCCTGCTTCGTGGATTGTGCTGAACCTCTGACCGCCTGTCGCGATCCTAATGAGACCGATCATTAGGAGAAATCTCATGGATGCGTTTGGTGGTGTGCTTGGCTTGATCATCTTTGCCCTGGACATCTGGGCGATCATCAACGTGCTGCGCAGCGGTACGGATACCGGCAAGAAGATCCTCTGGATTCTGCTGATCGTGATCCTGCCTGTGCTGGGGCTGATCATCTGGGCCGTCGCCGGCCCGCGCGGCAGCGGCTCCGCGCGACTCTGAGGAGCCCGACATGGGAATGACCTACGGCGCCATCGGTGCGGTGCTCCTGGCGTTGCACCTGTGGGCCATCTACCAGGTGCTGAGCAGCGACTCGGCGCGACGGGTCAAGGTGATATGGATTGTGCTGATCGCCCTGTTTCCCGTCCTGGGGTTGTTCAACTGGTTCGTGATGGGACCGCGGGCGCATCGCCTCGCGCGCTGACCTCAGAACGCCAGTCTGGCCTGCGCCGGCAGGCTGGCGCCTTCCAGCTCCAGCAACAGTGCCTTGCGCGCCAGCCCGCTGGCGTACCCGGTCAGGCTTCCGTCGCTGCCGATCACCCTGTGACAGGGAACGATCACGGCGAGCGGATTGGCGCCATTGGCTGTGCCGACCGCGCGAACGGCGCTGGGCCGACCGATGCGTTCGGCCTGCTGGCGATAACTGCGGGTTTCGCCGAAGGGGATTTCCAGCAGCGCCTGCCACACCGCCCGCTGAAACGTCGTGCCCCGCGGCGCCAACGGCAGGTCGAAACGGCGCCGCCGGCCGCCGAAATACTCGTCCAGTTGCCGACACGCCTCATCCAGCTGGCGTTCCGCTTGCGTCCAGCTCGTCTGCGGCGGCAGATGCGTCTGCTCGTCCATGTGCACAAGGTTCAGTCCGGCGTCGCTGCCGACCAGCAGCAAGCGACCGAGTGGGCTGTCGAGGTAGCGGTAGTGCATGGTCAGGCTCCCGAATAGTTGTGCCAGAGGTGCAGCGCCGCATAGGCTCGCCAGGGGCGCCAGGCCTCTGCGCGGGCCTGGAGCTGGCGGGCGCTGATGCCGGACGCGCCCCACAACGGCGCGTTCAGCAGGCCGAGGTCGGCGGCGGGGAAGGCGTCCGCCGCGCCGAAGCCGCGCAGGGCGATGTATTCGGCGGTCCAGGGGCCGATGCCGGGCAGTTCGCGCAGGCGCCTCACCAGATCCTCCGGGCCGTCTTCCACATGCAATCGCAGCGCACCCTTGGCAACTGCAGCGGCGAAGCGCTGCAGTGTCTGCACCCGTTTGCCGGGCATGCCGATGAGCGCGAGGTCGGCGTCGGCGATCGCGGCGGGCGTGGGAAAGAGCCGCTGTGGCTGGTCAGCCGGCGCGTCGGGCAGCGTTTCGCCGAGACGTTCCACCAGTCGCCGGGTGATGGTCACTGCCGCCTTGACGGTGACTTGCTGGCCGACGATGGCACGCACCGCCTGCTCGAACGGATCGAACGCGGCGGGAAGGCGCAGCGGCGGGTGACCCGCCAGCAGCGGGCCGAGCAGCGCATCGTTGCCCAGGTGCGCGGCGATCCTGCCGAGGTCGGCGTCCAGGTCGAACATCCGGCGCACCTTGGGCACCAGTGCCTGGGTCAGCTCGCGGGCTTCGGCGCCGACGGTCAGCGCCAGGGCGTGCTCGTCGGGCAGCGGGCTGACGGCGAACCAGCTACGCACCTCGCCCAGGCGAAAGCTGCGGGCGTAGCGTTGCTCGTCCAGTAGCTCGACGCCCGGCAGCAGCCGCTGGGCGAAGAAGCGTTGGAAATGCTGCCAGTGCCACGGGGGCAGATAGGGCAGGCGCAACGTTTGGTGGTGGTTGGAGAGGTCGTTCATGGGCGGACTGTAGCAGCGTGGCGCGGCTCGCCTGCAACGAAACGCGCTTTCATACTTGCGCGCGTCCGACAAAAGGCGAGGACGCCGGCGTCGCCGCAAGGTCCATTGAAATGAAGCGGCGGCAGGGTTCGCGGGATGACGCTAACCTGCAGGAACGGGCTTCGGCATGCGCCCCACGGCATGCCACCCGGGAACGTCCGCCAACCGGTCGCTCCGCGCTTCACGCCCCGCTTGATTCCGTACGGCATCGCCGCGTGCCGAGAGGCGTTCGCCTCACGACGAGAAGGTCAATCGAGCCATCGCCTGAGAGGAGTTCATTGCATGAGCACAACCTTCCAAGATGATGTCAGCACCTCCGTACTGCGCCGCATGAAAGAAGGCGGCTTCGACTTTGCCCGCGTCCATCCGATCGAGTTCTACGCCTTGTTCCCCGACGAGGACGGCGCCCGTTCGGCCGCCACGAATTTTCGTGGCGAATCCCTGAATACGCAGATTTCCCCGCTGGATGACGGTATCTGGCACCTGCAGGTCAGCAAGGTGATGTACGCCACCCACGAGGGCATCGACGACTTCGAGCAGGGGCTCGAATCCGTCGTCGAGCCTCTGGGCGGCGTACTCGATGGCTGGGGCGTGACTCAGGAGCTGTCCGCCCCCGGCGCCTGATCCACGCACGCGGGCGCCGGCCTCGGTCGGTGCCCCGCGCTCGACCTGTCGCGACCCTTCCGCCAGACTGGCGACAAACTGGAGGGGCCATGAGCGATATCCTGATTCTTACCCACGCTGATTTCTGTTCACCCGGCCACCTGGCCGAAACGCTCGATGCCCAGGGCCTGGCGTTCGACGTGCTGCGCGTCGATCAGGGCGAACTGGACGGCTACGACCTCGACCGTCCACGCGCCGTAGCGGTGATGGGCGGACCGATGAGCGTCAACGACCCCTTGCCCTGGTTGGTCACCGAAGACGTTGCGTTGCGGCATTTCATCGAGCGCGACATTCCTCTGATCGGCCATTGCCTGGGCGGGCAACTGCTGGCGAAAACGCTCGGTGCCCGCGTCATGCGGATGCCCTACAGCGAGATCGGCTGGCAGACCCTGCGCCGCTGCGATGGCGAGCGTGCCAGCCCATGGCTCGACGGGCTGGCCGACTCTGTGGAGGTGTTCCAGTGGCATGGCGACACCTTCGAGTTGCCGGCCGGTGCGCAACGGCTGTTCGCCAGCGACTGGTGCGGCAACCAGGGTTTCGCCTGGGGTGACAAGGTGCTGGGCCTGCAGGGGCACCCCGAGATGACCGAGGAACTGGTGCGCCTGTGGGTGGGCGATTGGGGCCACCTGCTCGACAGCCGCCAACCCAGTCAGCAAAGCGGCGCTCAGATGCTGGAAAACCTTTCTGCTCGCGTGGGCGCCCTCAATCGGGTGGCCGACGTTTTCTATCGTCACTGGTTGAAACTGGCTCTGCGGGAAACCGTCTGATGGGGAGGAAATAGGTCGGCAAGGTGGGGATGAACAGGAGCTGCCCCGTCCGCCGCAGACGCTTTCAAATGGGGCGTCGTGCTGATCAGGTATTGCCGTGCGTGCGCAGGTTTGGTGCAAGGATATTTGAGTTGTTCTTCAACTCATTGAATTAATTGGTTTTTACCGCTGGCATGAGGCTTGCGATGCTCTTGCTGACCGGACAAGGAGTACGGCATGTCCCGCAATTTTTTTGACGAGATGCACGATGCGAACGGCGACTGCCGGGCGCACTACCGGGAGTTCGCCCGCTGGCTGGCGGAAACGCCTGAAGAGCAACTGGCGCAGCGCCGCCGCGAAGCCGATCTGCTGTTCCACCGTGCCGGTATCACCTTCACCCTTTACGGTGACGAGCAGGGTACCGAGCGACTGATTCCCTTCGACATCATTCCCCGCAGCATTCCCGCGAGCGAATGGCGCATCGTCGAGAAGGGCTGCATTCAGCGCGTCCAGGCGCTGAACATGTTCCTCGCCGACCTCTACCACGAGCAGCGCATCATCAAGGCCGGGATCATTCCCGCCGAGCAGGTGCTGGCGAACGAGGGCTACCAGCTGGCGATGCGCGGGCTGAACCTGCACCGCGATATCTACGCGCACATCGCCGGGGTGGACCTGGTACGCGACGGTGACGGCAGCTACTACGTGCTGGAAGACAATCTGCGCACCCCGAGCGGCGTCAGCTACATGCTCGAAGACCGCAAGATGATGATGCGGCTGTTCCCCGAGCTGTTCTCGGCGCAACGCATCGCCCCGATCGGCCATTACCCGAACATGCTGCTGGACACCCTCAAGTGCTCCAGCCCGCTGGATAACCCCAGCGTCGTAGTGCTGACGCCGGGCCGCTTCAACAGTGCCTACTTCGAGCACGCGTTCCTCGCCCGCGAGATGGGCGTGGAACTGGTGGAAGGTGCGGACCTGTTCGTCCGCGACGAGAAGGTATTCATGCGCACCACCGCCGGCGCGCGCCCGGTGGACGTGATCTACCGCCGCCTCGACGATGCCTTCCTCGACCCGCTGGCGTTCAACCCGGACTCCATGCTCGGCGTGCCCGGGCTGCTGTCGGCCTATCGCTCGGGCAACGTGGTGCTGGCCAACGCCATCGGCACTGGCGTGGCGGACGACAAATCGGTCTATCCGTTCGTCACCGACATGATCCGCTTCTACCTCAGCGAGGAGCCGATCCTGAAGAACGTGCCGACCTGGCAATGCCGCAAGCCGGCCGAGTTGTCCCACGTACTGGCCAACCTGCCTGAGCTGGTGGTCAAGGAAACCCAGGGTTCCGGCGGTTACGGCATGCTGGTCGGCCCGGCTGCCAGCAGCGCCGAGATCGAGGATTTCCGCCAGCGCATCATCGCCCGGCCGGAGGCCTACATCGCGCAGCCAACGCTCAGCCTGTCGACCTGCCCGACCTTCGTCGAGAAGGGCATCGCGCCGCGCCACATCGACCTGCGCCCCTTTGTCCTGACCGGCCGCGAAACGCAGCTGGTTCCCGGCGGTCTTACCCGAGTGGCCTTGCGCGAGGGATCGCTGGTGGTCAACTCGTCGCAGGGCGGTGGAACCAAGGACACCTGGGTAGTGGAGGATTAAGGGAATGCTTTCGAGAACGGCCTCTGACCTGTACTGGATGTCACGTTACCTGGAGCGCGCGGAGAACCTCGCGCGCATGCTCGACGTCAGCTACTCGCTGTCGTTGATGCCGCACGACGGACGCGGCGACGGCCTCGACGAACTGGCGATGCCGCTGCTGATCACCGGCACCTTCGACGATTACCTCGAGCTGCATGGCCAGCTCAACGCCGAGCGCATGCTGCACTTCTTCGCCTTCGATGCGAACAACCCGGCGAGCATCTACAGCTGCCTGGGCGCCGCACGCACCAATGCGCATGCCGTACGCGGGCGCATCACCGCGGACATGTGGGAAAACATCAACGCCACCTGGCTGGAAATGCGCGGCATCGCCCAGCAGGGCCTTGGCGGCTACGGCATCAGCCGGTTCTGCGAGTGGGTCAAGGAGCGTTCGCACCTGTTCCGTGGCGCCACCTTCGGCACCATCATGCGCAGCGATTCCTACCGCTTCATCCGCCTGGGAACCTTCATCGAGCGCGCCGACAACACCCTGCGCCTGCTCGATGCGCGCTATGAGCTGCTCGGCGAGGAAGACGACATCGATGACCGCTCGGCGCGCGCCTACTATCAGTGGAGCGCCTTGCTGCGCGCGTTGTCCTCGTTCGAGGCCTTCGCCGAGATCTACCGCGGCTCGCCGCATGCGCGCAAAGTCGCCGAACTGCTCCTGCTGCGTCCGGACGTGCCACGCTCGCTGCGCGCCTGCCTGGAAGAGCTGAACCTGATCCTTTCCAGCCTGCCCGGCGACAACGGCCGGCCCGCACAACGACTGGCCGCGGAAATGGACGCCCGCCTGCGTTACAGCAGCATCGAAGAAGTGCTCAACGGCGAGGAAGGCCTGCACGGCTGGATCACCGAGTTCATCCAACTGGTGGGCCAGCTCGGAAGCGCCATCCATATTTCCTATCTGGAGGCGGCATGAGACTGTCCATCAGCCACGACACCACCTATCACTACGATGATCAGGTGCGCACCAGCATCCAGTACCTGCGCCTGACGCCCCACGACAGCGAGCGCCAGCACGTACTCAACTGGCAGCTCAGCCTGCCGCGCCCGGTGCGCGCGCAGCTCGATCCCTTCGGTAACATCCTTCACGTGCTGACTGTGGACGAACCGCACGATGACCTGATCATCAGCGCCAGCGGCGAAGTCGACATCGACGAGCACTGCGAAGCGGAGCACGACGACCAGTCGGCGTATCCATACCTGCGCTTCACCCGACTGACCCAGCCGGACGAGGCGCTGCGCGAGTTCGCCCACCAGCAGTGCAACAGCCACCGCGATCGCGATGCGCTGATCCGCCTGATGAATGCACTGAGCGAACGGATCGTCTACACCCCCGGCTCGACCAAGGTGGACAGCAGCGCCGCCGAAGCCTTCGCCGGCAAGAGCGGCGTCTGCCAGGACCATACCCACGCGTTCCTCGCCTGCGCGCGCAGCCTGGGCATTCCGGCGCGCTACGTCTCCGGCTACATCTACACCGAGGAAGCCGGCCACCTGGCCAGTCACGCCTGGGCGGAAGCCTGGCTGAACGACGCCTGGTACAGTTTCGACGTGACCAACGGCCTGTCGCGCCCGGAGCGCCACCTGAAACTCGCCGTAGGACTGGATTACCTCGATGCCTGCCCGGTACGCGGCATGCGCCGTGGCGGCGGCGTCGAGCAGATGCACGCCAAGGTGCTGGTGTCGCCGACCCTGTCGCAATCGCAATCCCAGGGGCAATCGCAGGGTCAGACCCAGCAGTGAGGGCCCGCCGCGCGCAATCGGCGACGATGCGCGCTGCTCAAGTTGTAAAATGAGTGCTCCAGGCTGTCTGTGCAAAACCGACAACCTGGCGCTCAATCAACTCGAGATCACTCATTCATGACTTACTGCGTCGCCATGAACCTCGCCGATGGCCTGGTTTTCGTCTCCGACTCGCGCACCAATGCCGGCGTCGACCACATCGCTACCTTCCGCAAGCTCTACGTGTTCGGCGTGCCGGGCGAGCGATTGATCGTGCTGCAGACCGCCGGCAACCTGGCGACCTCGCAATCGGTGGTCAACCTGCTGCGCCAGCGGCTCAATGGCGATTGCCCGCACCTGTACAACGTGACGACGCTGTTCGACGCCGCGCGGCTGGTCGGCCAGACGATTCGCGAGATGAGCGAACACGATTCGCGCCAGGATGGCGGCGTCGACATGAGCTGTTCGTTCCTTCTCGGCGGGCAGATCAAAGGTCAGGAGCCGGGCCTGTTCAACCTCTATCCGCAGGGCAATTTCATTGCCGCAACGCCGGATACCCCCTATTTCCAGATCGGTGAGAGCAAGTACGGCAAGCCGATCCTCGACCGCGCGCTGACATTCCACTCACCGCTGGACGAAGCCCTGCGCTGCGCGCTGATCTCCTTCGACTCGACCATCCGCAGCAACCTCTCGGTGGGCATGCCGCTGGACCTACTGGTGTACCGGACGGACAGCCTGGAAGTGCCTAAGGGTTATCGCGTGGAGGAGGGCGACGCCTATTTCGAGGGCGTGCGCGGGCAGTGGGGCGAGGGCCTGCGCGAGTTGCTTGGGCAGTTGCCGGAAACCCCGGACGACTACCGCGAGTGAATGAAAAAGGGCCGCGCTGCGGCCCTTTTGGTGGGTGAGCACCGCCGCGGCGGCCTCACTCGTCGCGACCTTCCATCATCGTGCGCTTGAGCAGCAGGTAGATCGCGCCCGTTCCGCCATGCCGCGGTGTGCACGAGGCGAAGCCGAGCACCTGCGGATGCTGGCGTAGCCAGGTGTTGACGTGGCTCTTGATCATCGGCCGCTTGCCATCGACGCGCGCCGCCTTGCCGTGGGTGACGCGGGCGCAGCGCACTTCGTGCTTGGCGGCTTCGGCGAGGAACTCCCAGAGGATTTCCCGCGCCTTTTCCACGCGCATGCCGTGCAGGTCCAGGCTGCCCTCGAACTCGATCTGTCCGGCCTTGAGCTTGCGCATCTGGCTTTCCTGGACACCGTCGCGCGCCCAATACAGTTCGTCCTCGGCGCCCACATCGATGACGAACTGGTCGGACAGCCCGTCCACCTTGACCCGGTCGTTGGGCTGGATCGCGTTGTGCCGCCGGCTGGCCACCTGCAGGCGATCGGCCCGCGGTTTGCCGGTATCGGCGATGTCCACCTGGATGCGCCTGACGCCGCGCATCTGCGCGGCGAACAGGTCGATGTCGTCGTCTTGCATGTCGTCCTCCTTGGGACGGCGCAGTCTATCAGCGGCCCTTCGCCCAGTCGCTCGTCGCGCGGGCGCCAGGGTTGGAAACACTTGCGGAGATCGGAAGGCGCCCGCGATCTCACGCCTGGCGTGACCGACGTCAGCCGCGCTTCTTCAGGAGGTGCGGGGCGATGCTCAGGTCGTTGCCGGCCTGCAGACTGCGACGGCACTTGCGCCAGAGCTGGATCGCCAGCAACAGGAGAAACAGGCCGCCGCCGAGCAGCACGCCGGCTTCGCTCGTGGTGTCGTTGAATTCGCCCAGTACCAAGGGATGGCCGAGCAGGGTGGCCGCGCCGGTGAACCCCATCAGCAGGCCGACGATGCCGAACAGCAACGCGAGCAAGGCCGCGAAGCGCCACAGCCAGCGGCTGGGCTTGCGTGGCCGCAGAGTGCGGGCGTAGCTATCGGTTAACTTCATTCAGAACCCTTTCCTTTCGAATATCGGCCTATGACTCGCCTGGGGCGGTCGGGTTCCTCGGCGCGCCGCAGCGCGTCCGATTCAGACCAGGGCCTTGGCGTCGGCAACCACGGTGGCGAAGTTGTCGGCGAGGGCGGCGACCTCGACCTTGTGCAGGTCGGCGGCGGAGAGGCAGGACGCGCCCATGGGCACGTCGCGGGTTGCGCAGGCACCGTCCACCAGGGTGCAGCGGTAACCGTAATCCTTGGCGGCACGCACCGTGGTGCTGACGCTGGAATGGGTCATGAACCCGCAGACGATCAGATCCAGATGACCGATGGCGAGCAGGCGGTCATGCAGGTCGGTGCCGGCGAATGCGTTCGGCAGGCGTTTTTCGACCACGGTTTCACCGGCCTGCGGGGCCAGCCCTGGCAGGAAGTCGCCGCGCGGCCCCTGCGGGTCGAACAGGCCGCCGGGAATGCCCAGGTGGCGCACGTGGACGACCGGACGACCGAGCTGGCGCGCGGCGGCGAGCAGGCTGGCGATCTCCTCGACCGCCGGTTGCAGGCCGGGCAGGACCATCGCACCGCTGCGATACTCTTCCTGCGCATCGATGATCAACAGCGTGGCGTTACTCAGGGTGGCCGGTGCATAACCACGGCCGCTGAGCTGGAACAGGGTTTGCGGCATGGACATGGCGGGAATCCTCTTAATGCAACATCTGCCAATTGTCACCTGCTGGCCCGCGGAAGTGAATCGTTAAAACCCCGGCACCCGGTCCGCGCCGTTTCAGGGCTTTCCCGTGCGGTGTTTCAGCGCCGGCCTTGGGCTAAACTTGCGCTTTTTTGCCTTGGAGCACCGCCGTGACCGCTTCGTCTTCCTGCCTGCGCAGCCTGCGCGATCACATTCGCTGGGCCGTCAGCCGTTTCCATGCCGAGGAACTGTTCTTCGGGCATGGCACCGACAACGCCTGGGACGAGGCACGCGAACTGGTCCTCGGTGCATTGCACCTGCCCTACGAAATCGCCGACAGCTACCTCGATTGTCGGCTGGAGGATGACGAGCGCGACGCCCTTCAGGAATTGCTGCGGCGGCGCATCGAGGAGCGCGTGCCGACCGCCTACCTGCTTGGCGAAGCGTGGTTCTGCGGGCTGCCGTTCCTGGTAGACGAACGTGTCCTGGTGCCGCGCTCACCCATCGCCGAACTGATCGACGGGCATTTCACGCCCTGGCTGGCGGATGAGCCGAAACGCGTCCTCGACCTCTGTACCGGTTCCGGCTGCATCGGCATCGCCTGCGCCTATGCCTTTCCGGAGGCGGAAGTGCTGCTGGCGGACCTGTCCTTCGATGCCCTGGAAGTCGCCAACCAGAACATCGAGCGGCATGACCTCGAGGCGCGCGTGCATACGGTCCAGGGCGATGGCTTCGACGGCCTGCCGGGTCAGCGTTTCGACCTGATCGTCTCCAATCCGCCCTATGTCGATGCCGAGGATTTCGCCGACATGCCCGCCGAGTACCACCACGAGCCGGCGATGGGGCTGGCCTGCGGTGATGACGGCCTGGATCTGGTGCGGCGAATGCTCGCCGAGGCGGCGGATCATCTGACCGAGCGCGGTCTGCTGATCGTCGAGGTCGGCAACAGCCAGGTGCATGTCGAGGCGCTGTATCCGGAAGTGCGTTTCACCTGGCTGGAATTCGCCCGGGGCGGCCACGGCGTATTCCTTCTCGGCGCCGCCCAGTGCCGCGAGCACCAGGCCCTGTTCCGCTCGCGGGTTTCTGGCTGACGGCGCAAATGCCATCGCGCGTGGCACAACTGGCTGATTGAAAACCAAGCAAGCGCTAGGTAAGGTCGTCGCTGACCCTACCGGAGCGATGCCATGTCTGCCTGCCAGGAATACTTCGAGCCCTCCCACCAACTGGTGCGCGATTCGGTGCGGCGCTTCGTCGAAAGGGAAATCCTCCCTCAGGTCGACGTCTGGGAAGAGCAGGGCAGCTTTCCCCTGGCGCTTTATCGCCAGGCGGGTGCGGCGGGAATCCTCGGCATCGGGTATCCGGAGGCATTCGGCGGCAGCCATGAAGGCGACCTGTTCGCCAAGGTGGCCGCCAGCGAGGAGCTGATGCGCTGCGGCTCTGGCGGCCTGGTGGCCGGCCTGGGCTCGCTCGACATCGGCTTGCCGCCGGTATTGCGCTGGGCGCTTCCGGCGCTGCGCGAGCGTGTGGTTCCAGCCGTCCTGGCGGGGGAAAAGGTCATCGCCCTGGCGGTCACCGAGCCTTCTGGCGGCTCCGACGTGGCCAATCTGAAGACCCGCGCGGTGCGCGAGGGGGATTTCTATCGGGTCAGCGGCAGCAAGACTTTCATCACCAGTGGCGCGCGCGCGGACTATTACACCGTGGCGGTGCGCACCGGCGACGTGGGATTTGGCGGGATAAGCCTGCTGCTGATCGAGAAGGGCACACCTGGATTCCGGGTCGGGCAGCCGCTGAAGAAGATGGGCTGGTGGGCATCGGATACCGCCGAGTTGTTCTTCGAGGATTGCCGGGTGCCCCGGGGAAACCTCATCGGCGTGGAAAATGCCGGCTTCGCCTGCATCATGGCGAACTTCCAGTCGGAGCGACTGGCGTTGGCGATCATGGCCAACATGACGTCGCAGATGGCTCTGGAGGAGGCGATGCGCTGGGCGCGCGAGCGCAGTGCCTTCGGCAAGCCGATTGGCAAGTTCCAGGTACTCAAGCACCGCCTCGCGGAAATGGCCACGCAGCTGGAGGGCTCGCGCGAGTTCACCTACCGCCAGGCGACGAAGATGGCCGCGGGCAAGTCGGTGATCAAGGAAATCTCCATGGCCAAGAACATCGCCACCGACGCCGCCGAGCGCATCACCCATGACGCGGTGCAGATTCTGGGCGGCATGGGTTACATGCGCGAAAGCCTGGTGGAGCGGTTGTACCGGGACGTGCGGATTCTTTCGATTGGCGGCGGCTCGAGGGAGATCATGAACGAGATCATCGCCAAGCAGATGGGGCTTTAGTCGGCAGGCGGGCAAATTGCAACCCGGCCCTGGGGCATTCATGCAGTTTGAAACTCGACAATGCCGGCAGTCCGATGCAAGTCATTGTTTCGTAAGGGGGCCTCGGATTCTGTAAGCTGGCTCGGAGCTTGCTGATGTCATGCAATTCCAGCGATCCGGATAGCCATGATGTTCAGCGCCAGCCCGCACTCCCAGGATCGGACGGCCTTCGTGCCGAACGACTCGACGATGATCCGCGACAGACTTGCGGCGATGGTTCAGGCCGAGTTGCCGAATTTCCCCGCGCCGGTGATTTCCGCCTGTATTCCCTTTGCCGCCGGCGATAACGGCTGGCCTCCGTTACCGGGCAGTGAAATGGCCACGGTGGTTGCCCGGCTGGAAGGGGTGTTCAATGCGCCAGTGGCGCAGTGGAACCGTATCCAATGGCGGAGCGAGGCGCTGCGACCATCGGCTTTCGTGTTCTCCGAGGAAACCGTCAACGGCCTGCTCGATCTGGTGCGGACCCACGCCGGAAACGAGGAGACCTTCCTCAGTCGCTTCATTGGCGAGGACAGCCGCCAACGCTTCTGGCGCGAGGTCCGCTGCCTGCTTTCGACGGGCGACTTTTCCGAGCCGCCGGTTGTGGTCGGCGATCAGCGCAACGCCTACCTGGTGGACGGCAGCCATCGTCTGGCCGCCTATGCCTTCGTGCACGAATGCGCGGGCGTACGGCAGGTCTTCGAGAGCGAGCACAAGACCAGCGTGCCGTTGCTGGAGCGTCCGCTGTTTTGGATCGCCGCGCCGCTCTGAGCGAACGATCAGTCCGTGACGCCGCCGATCTTGTTGCCCGTCCTGCTCGACCTGCGCGCACCGAGGCGCGTCGCCGCCGTGACCAGCCGCTGATAGAGCGCCGGCAGCAGCCGCTGCATCCAATCCGCAGCACGGGCATCCGAACCGATGAGAATACGCCGGCGATCGCGCAGCACGCCGTCGAGGATCACCGCCGCCGCCCGCTCAGGTGTGGTTCGCAGCAACTGGTCGTGGAACTGCTGGCGCGCCTTCTCGCTGTCCTGGCCGGTGATCGCCGCCAGGCTGTCATTCATCCGCGCGGTTTTCGCGATGTTGGTGCGTATCCCGCCGGGGTGCACGCAACTGGCGGATACACCGGAGGCCGCGAGGTCCAGCTCCTGGCGCAGGGATTCGGTGAAGCCGCGCACCGCGTACTTGCTGGCGTTGTAGGCGCTCATGCCTGGCTGGGCGAAGAGGCCGAAGACGCTGGAGACGTTGATGACATGTCCGTCCCCGGAGGCGCGCAGGTGAGGCAGGAACGCCTTGCTGCCGTGCACCACTCCCCAGAAGTTGATGCCCATGACCCATTCGTAATCGGACAGTTCGCTGCCTTCGACCGTGCCGCCGTGGGCGACCCCGGCGTTGTTGAAGATGAGGTTGATCCTGCCGTGTTCGGCCGCTACCTGGCCCGCCCAGAGCTGCATGGCGACGGCATCGCTGACGTCCACGCGGGATTCGCTCACCTGCACGCCAAGCGTGCGGGCCTGTTCGGCGGTATGTCGCAACGAGTCCTCGTTCACATCGCTGAGTGCCAGGTGGCAACCGCGACGCGCCAAGTCCAGGGCCAGCGCTCGGCCGATGCCGGAACCGGCGCCGGTGATGGCGGCGACCTTGTTGGCGAACGTCTTCATGCTTCGACTTCCTGCGGTTGAACGGCAGGCCGAGGCGCGAGGACTGGCTGCGGTTTCGCGAAGTGGTAGGCGTCGGCGTCGAAGTGCCTGGTCAATTGGCGGAAACGCCAGGTGAATCCGGGCCACACCGTGCAATTGCGACCGCTGAGGGGGTGCAAATACCAGCTCTTGCAACCGCCGGAATTCCATACCGTATTGCCGAGGTCGTTCTGCAGCGTTCCGTTGAATCGGCGCTGTGCCTCGGCCCTGACCTCCAGGCTCGACAGCCCGTCGCGCTGCAGGTGTTCCAGAGCGCCGAGCACGTAGCCGATCTGCGATTCGATCATGTAGACCATCGAGTTGTGCCCGAGCCCGGTGTTGGGGCCCATCAGGAAGAACAGGTTGGGAAAGCCCGCGGTGAGCGTGCCCTTGTAGGCCTCCGGGCCGAGCGGCCAGGTGTCGAGCAGGTCGACGCCGTCGCGACCGAAGATAACCCCGCGCGGCAGCGGATCGCTGGGCGTGAAACCGGTGCCGAAGATGATCGCGTCGACGGGTCGCTCCGTTCCGTCCAGATCGACGATGCTGTTGGCGCGGATCTCGCGGATCCCGCTGCTGATCACGGTGACGTTGGGCCGGGTCAGCGCGGGGTAGTAGTCGTTGGAAATGAGCACGCGCTTGCAGCCCATCACATAGTCCGGCGTGAGCGTGGCCCGCAGCGTCGGGTCCTGGACGTGCTTGTGAAGGTGTCGCTTGGCGATCTCCGCGGCGAACTTCATCAGTCGAGGACTGAGGGAGAAGCCGATCACTCGGCTTTCCAGCATGCCGTAGAGCGCACCGCGCCAGGCCTTCTGCAGCAAGGGAAAGCGTCTGAAACGCCCCTGCTCGCGCGCGCTGATCGCTCGGTCCGGCTTGGGCATGATCCACGGCGGCGTGCGTTGGTAGAGGTCCAGGTGCGCGACCCGCGGCTGGATTTGCGGCACGAACTGGATCGCCGAGGCGCCAGTGCCGATCACCGCCACGCGCTTGCCGGTGAGGTTGTAGTCGTGGTCCCACTGCTGCGAGTGGAACCGGGCGCCGGCGAAGTTCTCCTGCCCGTTCAACGTCGGAATAGCGGGCGTGGACAAGCCGCCCATGCCGGAAACGACGAATTGCGCGCTGTAGTGTCGGCCATGGCGATCTTCGATCCGCCAGCGCTGTTCGGGCTCGTCCCAGCTCAGGCGCGTGATTTCGCAGCTCAGCCGGGTTTTCTCCTGTAGGCCGTACTTCATCCAGCAGGCTTCCAGGTAGCTTCTGATTTCCGGCTGGCGGGCGAACATCCGTGTCCAGTTCGGGTTCGGCTCGAAGGAAAACGAGTAGAGGTGGGATTGCACGTCGCAGGCGCAACCGGGGTAGTTGTTGACTCGCCAGGTCCCGCCGACACCTTGGTCCTTCTCGAACAGCAGGAAGTCCTGCTCGCCGCGTTGTTTCAGGCGCATTGCCATGCCAAGGCCGGAAAACCCGGTGCCGATGATGGCGATCTTGCAGCGCGTGATGGGTGTTGTAGCCGCGGGGAGCGTCATGGCTGGAATCCTCTTGTAGTTCGTCGCCATCGAGAGCGACTCCACGAAAGGTAGACAACTGTATACCTATAGCGCAACCTAACCTCCGTTGGGTGCACGTCGCGAGGCAAACGATGGTTCGGCTTCAGCAGGAAAGGGCAGTGGGGAAGCAACAGTTGATGCAGGCGGCGCTACGCCTGGTGGCGGGGTCGCGCAGCCTGGGCAGCTTGGGTTTGCGCGAGCTCGCGCGCGAAGCGGGGCTCAATCCAAATACCTTCTATCGGCATTTCGACAGTCTCGATGCGCTGGGGCTGGCGCTTATCCAGGACCTCTCCGAGCATTTGCGCCAGCCGCTGCGCGAATTGCGTCGGGAGGCCGCGCAGCGCGCGCAAGCGAACGGACCGATAGGGCCGATGGTGCTGGGGGGCGACCTGGGGCACAGTCGCCTGGTGTGCCGCGAAACGGTTCGCCTGTACTTCCGTTTCGTCGAGCAGAATCCCAGCGGTTTCATCGTGGGTGTCCGCGAGTTGCACGGTGCTTCCCCGGTCCTGCGCGCCGCGTTGCGCGAGGTGATGGAGGCGTTCGCCCGTGACATGGCCGAGGATATGCTGGAGCTCGGGCTTCTTGGCGGGCTCGAGGGGGAAACGCTGCTGCGGCTGTCTTCGCTGGTCAGTCGCCACCTGTTCCAGTCGTCACTGGACTATCTGGAGCAGGTGGATCGGCGCGCCGCGCTGAGTGCCGAGGCGGAAGAGATGATCATCGATCTGTTCATCGGCGCGAGCCTGCTCGACGGCCTGGAACGGCGCACCTGAGCCGCGATTCAGCGTTCGTCGAGGGCGAATGCGGTGAGGGTGAAGGTAGAGATACCGGTGTCGCTCAGCTTGGTCGAGCCGCCCAGTTCCGGAAGGTCGATGATCGCGGCGGCTTCGTAGACGCTGGCGCCCATGCGCTTGACCAGGTTGGCGGCGGCGATCAGCGTCCCGCCGGTGGCGATAAGGTCATCCATCAGCAACACGGAGTCGCCCTCGCACAGGCTGTCGCGCTGCACTTCGATGACCGAATCGCCGTATTCGGTGGAATAGGTTTCCACCAGCAGATCGGCCGGCAACTTGCCCTTCTTGCGGAACAGGATCAGCGGCTTGTTCAGCTCGTAGGCGATGATGGGGCCTAGCAGGAAGCCACGGGCATCGAGGGCGCCGACGTGACTGAATTCTGCTTCCACATAGCGCTGGATGAAGCTGTCCACGACCATTCGCAACGCGCGCGGCGACTGGAACAGCGGCGTGATGTCGCGAAACACCACGCCCGGCTTGGGGAAGTCCACGACCGGACGGATAACGGATTTGATGGCGAATTCGTCGAAGATCATCGAGGAACCTGTGACTTGAGTGGGAACTGGCGCCATGGCGCGCCAAGATAAACGCGCCTGGGCAAGGAGGCCGCAGGCGCGTCGTTTGAATCGGATCGGAGGGGAGGATCAGCCCTCCAGATTGCCGCCGGCCAGGGCACACAGCTCGATTGGGTCGAGGATGTGAACTTCCTTGCCCTCAGCAGCCAGCAGACCGTTCTGCTGGAAGCGGGTGAACACGCGGGAGACGGTTTCGACCGCCAGGCCGAGGTAGTTGCCGATCTCGTTGCGCGACATCGACAGACGGAACTGGCTGGCGGAAAAGCCGCGGGCGCGGAAACGCGCGGACAGGTTGACCAGGAAGGTGGCGATGCGCTCGTCGGCAGTCTTCTTCGACAGCAACAGCATCATCTGCTGGTCGTCGCGGATCTCGCGGCTCATCACGCGCATTAACTGGCGACGCAGCTGCGGCAACTGTACCGAAAGCTCGTCGAGACGCTCGAAAGGTATCTCGCAAACCGAGGTGGTTTCCAGCGCTTGCGCGGAGACCGGATAGAGTTCCGTATCCATGCCGGAGAGGCCGACCAGCTCGCTGGGCAGGTGGAAGCCGGTAATCTGCTCTTCGCCGTCGTCGGTCACGCTGAAGGTTTTCAACGCCCCGGAGCGCACCGCGAACACGGAACCGAAGACATCTCCCTGGCGGAACAGGAATTCACCCTTTTTGAGCGGACGGCCACGCTTGACGATTTCGTCGAGCGCGTCCATGTCTTCCATATTCAGCGATAGCGGCAAGCACAGCGGAGCCAGGCTGCAATCCTTGCAGTGAGCCTGATGTTGTCCACGAACCTTGATCGACTCGGACATGAGGGGGTACCTGGTCTGACGAATTCAGCGGCAAGGTTACTCCAGCCGGGGAACAAGGGCCAGTCGACAGATGTCCGCCCCCGCTACAAGGGCGTCGGGGCAGGGGGCGCAGGGAGGTGTAGCGTGCCGAGCGTGCCTCTGCGATGCCGCAGAGGCATGCGCCGTCAGATGACCCGCGAGTAGCGCTGGGTGTTCTGCTGTGCGAGGTAATGATCGAACAGCATACAGACGGAACGTACCAGCAGGCGGCCCGAGGGACGAACCTCGATGCGTTCCTCCGTCAGGTCGATCAGCCCGTCGCGTGCCATCTGCTGCAGCTGCGGCCAGACTTCGGAAAAGTAGTTTCGGAAATCGATCGAGTAGGCTCGTTCGATGTCGGCGAAGTCCAGTTGGAACTCGCAGATAAGTTGCTGGATGACCGCCCGGCGGACCCGGTCATCCTCGTTGCACTGCAGTCCGCGCAGTGTCGCCAGTTGGTTGCTGTCCAGGCTCTGCTGGTAGTTGTTCAGATCGCTGCTGTTTTGGCTGTAAAGATCGCCGATCTGGCTGATGGCCGAGACGCCAAGACCGATCAGATCGCAGTGACCGTGGGTGGTGTAGCCCTGGAAGTTGCGCTGCAGGGTGCCATCTTCCTGGGCTATGGCCAGCTCGTCGTCCGGCAAGGCGAAGTGGTCCATGCCGATGTAGCGATAGCCTGCCGCGGTCAACTGGTCGATGCTGGTCTGCAGCATTTCCAGTTTTTTCGCCGGGCTTGGCAGCTCGGCAGCGTTGATCCGCCGCTGCGGCATGAAGCGTTCCGGCAGGTGCGCATAGTTGAACACCGACAGGCGATCCGGTTGCAAGGCGATGACTTCTTCGACTGTCCGGGCGAAGCGTTCCGGGTCCTGCTTGGGCAGGCCGTAGATCAGGTCGATATTTACCGAGCGGAACTGCAAGGTGTGTGCGGCATCGACGATGGCGCGCGTTTCTTCGAGGCTCTGCAGACGGTTCACGGCGCGCTGGACGTCAGGATCGAGATCCTGAACACCCAGGCTCACGCGGTTGAAACCGAGTTCGCGGAGCAGACCCATGGTCGACCAGTCGGCTTCGCGCGGGTCGATCTCGATGCCGTAGTCGCCTGAGTCGTCATCCAGCAGATTGAAGTGTTTGCGCAGATGGCCCATGAGCCGACGCAGTTCGTCGTGGCTAAGGAACGTCGGCGTGCCGCCGCCGAAATGCAGCTGCTCCACGGTCTGTTGCGGGTCTAGGTGACAGGCGATCAGTTCGATCTCTTTTTCCAGCCGCTCGAGATAGGGCAGTGCGCGACCACGGTCCTTGGTGACCACCTTGTTGCAGGCGCAGTAGTAGCAAATGTTGGCGCAGAACGGCACGTGGATGTAAAGCGACAACGGGCGCATGGCTTTGCGGCTGTCGCGAAGCGCATGAAGCAGATCGAACGAACCGACGCCGTTGTTGAACTGCACTGCCGTTGGGTAGGAGGTGTAGCGTGGTCCGGCCATGTCGTAGCGGCGGATCAGATTGGTGTCCCAGCAGATGGAGTTGTGCATTGCGGCGGTACCGTAGCATTCAGGTCGGGCAAGTCTAGGAGGCGCGGCCATGGGCCTCCTTGACCTGCATCAACCTGCTCTGGCAGTGGGCTTTTCGTACGTTCCGAGCGGTCGGTTGGCGAGGTCTTTCGGTCTGGATTCGCTATCGATACAGGGATGAGCTGCCTCGCGTTCAGCGCGCGCGATGGTGCCGCTGCCACGGCTGACACATGGTGCCCAAAGCTGTGTCAATGCTGGCTTGAAGTGTGTCCAGCATGCCCCATCAGCAGGGCCTGGTGTGGGCCGGGCAGGGTCCAGATGCCGAAGAGGATGACCAAGAGCCCTCCGGCGATGCGCACGCCGCGCTTTCGCAGCAGGGCGGTCAGGCGCTCGGCTGCGAGGCCGGTGGCGAGCAGCACGGGCCAGGTGCCAAGTCCGAAGACCAGCATCAACAGCGCGCTATGCAGCGCGTTGCCCTGGCTAGCCGACCACAGCAGTGTGCTATAGACGAGCCCGCAGGGCAGCCAGCCCCACAACGCGCCGAACAGTAGCGCGCGTGGCAGGCTGTTGACAGGCAAAAGGCGTTTGCTCAGCGGCTGGAGGTAGCGCCAGAGTCGCCGGCCAAGGCCCTCGATGCGGACGAGGCCGCTCCACCAGCCGGCTAGGTAAAGCCCCATGACGATCAGCAGCAGGCCCGCGGCAATGCGCATGCCCAGGGCCACCGGGCTGTTCGCGACTGCCCAGCCGGCGCTGCCGATCAGCAGTCCGGCGCTGGCGTAGCTGAGTATCCGTCCGAGGTTGTAGCCAATCAGCAGCTGTAGCCGGCGTCCGCGCTGCGCGGGTGGGGTGGCCATGGTCAGCGCCCCCATGAGGCCGCCGCACATGCCCAGGCAGTGACCGCCGCCTAGCAGGCCGAGGATGAACGCGGAGACCAGTAGTGGCAGCAACTCAGTCAAGCGGGCGTTCCTTGGCAGGACGTCCTTCGGCTTCGTCGATGCCCGCTTGGTGGCGTGGGTCTTCGTCGTCGAAAAGAATGCTGTGTGCCGGGCTTTCCATATCGTCGTACTGGCCCGAGTCGACGGCCCAGAAAAACAGCCAGATGGCGAGGCCGACGACTATCACGGCGATTGGAATCATTACGTACAGCGCGGTCATGGATGCTCCATTTGGACGGTCTCAGGCCGGGCGGGCCGGATGTCGTCGCTCGCGAGGGACAGGCGCAAGGCATTCAGCACCACCAGCAGCGAACTCAGCGACATGCCCAACGCCGCCCACAGCGGCGTCACCCAGCCAACCGCCGCGAAGGGCAGGACGCAGCCATTGTACAAGCATGCCCAACCGAGGTTTTCGATGATGATGCGTCGAGTGCGCCGGGCGATACGGAACGCCTGAACCAGGCTATCGAGGCGGTTGGAGAGAAGCACGGCGTCGGCGCTGGTCTTTGCCAGGTCAGTAGCCGAGCCCATGGCGACGCTTATGTCCGCGGCGGCGAGCACCGGTACGTCGTTGATCCCGTCACCGAGCATCAGCACATGCTTGCCGTTTTCGCGCAACTCGCGAAGAACGGTCAACTTGGCTTCGGGGGTAAGTCCTCCGCGGGCGTCGTCTATGCCGAGTTGAGCGGCGATCTCGCCTACCATCGGCGAGCTGTCGCCGGAGAGCAGCAGTACCTTCCAGTTGCGCGCGCGGCAGGCGTTGACGAGCGCGGGAGCATCCGCGCGCAGACGGTCGTTCAACACCAGCCAGGCGAGCGGCCCCAGGTTGTCACCCAACAACAACCATTGGCCCTGATCACCCGGTATCTCGGGAGGCGGCCCGGCCGAGAGCGAGGCGACGAAGGCGGGCTGACCGATGCGCAGCTGGTGGCCCTCGACCCAGCCTTCGAGCCCAAGCCCCGGGGCGCTTTCGACCCGTTCGGCGGCCTGGGGGGCGCGGCCGAACGCCTTGGCGATCGGGTGCTCGGAGCGGTTCTCCAGCGCGGCGGCGAGGGCCAGGCAGGTGTCGGCATCGAGATCACGCAGCGGGTAAATCCCGCCGAGGGTCAGCCGACCTTCGGTGAGCGTTCCCGTCTTGTCGAAGATCACCGTGTCGATGCGGTTCAGGCCTTCGAGGAAGTGCCCACGGGTAAGCAGCAGGCCGAGCTTGTGCAGGCTTCCGGTGGCCGTGGTCAGCGCGGTAGGCGTTGCGAGCGATAGAGCACAGGGGCAGGTGGCGACCAGCAGGGCGAGGACGATCCAGAAGGCACGCTGGTGATCGATCTGCCACCAGTAGAGGCCGACTGCGGCCGTGATGGCCAGCACTATCAGGAGGAACCACTGAGCCACACGATCGGCCAGTTCCGCGAGCCGTGGTTTATCCGCCTGGGCACGCTCCAGCAAGCGGACGATCGCCGAAAGACGGGTATCGTCGCCCAAGGCCTGAACCTCGACCTTCAGGGGGCCTTCGACGTTGAGCGTGCCGGCGGTAACGCTGTCGCCCTGGGCGCGTGCAAGGGGAAGGTACTCGCCTGTCAGCAGCGATTCGTCGATGCTCGACTGACCCTCGAGAATGCGCCCGTCGGCAGGCAGCAGCGAGCCGGGCGGCACCAGCACCCGATCGCCGATCGCCAGCTCGCTGAGCAGAATGCGTTCGCTCTGGCCCGCCGAATCCAATCGCAGGCAGGAGGCCGGCAGCAGGTTGACCAGTTGCGCGGTGGCGGCGGCGGTGCGTTCGCGGGCGCGGCGTTCGAGATAGCGGCCGGAGAGAAGGAACAAGGCGAACATGCCAACGGCATCGAAGTACAGCTCGCCGACCCCAGTCACCGTCGACCAGATGCCGGCTAAGTAGGCGCCACCGATCGCCAGCGACACCGAGACGTCCATGGTCAGGTGACGGGTGCGCAGGTCGCGTAGTGCGCCGCGGAAAAACGAGCCGCAGCAGTAGAAGACGATCGGCGTGGTGAGGAACAGGCTGACCCAGCGCAGGATCTTGTCCATCTCTGGCGACAGATCGAGGTTGAACTCGGGCCATGTAGCCATGGCCGCCATCATCACTTGCATCCACAGCAGCCCGGCCAGTCCCAGCTGCCGCAGCGCACGGCGGTTTTCCTCATTGAGTCGCTCGGCGGCTGCGTCGGCCTGATACGGGTAGCCGGCATAGCCAATCCGACGCAACTCCTGAAGCAACTGGCTCAGTGGAACTCGGGCATCGTCCCAGCTCACTTGTAGACGCTGGTTGGACAGATTGAGGTGCACCTCGGCGATGCCATCGACACCGCGCAGATGCTTTTCGATCAGCCAGCCGCAGGCCGCGCAACTAATCCCTTCGATCATCAGGCTGGTGCTGGCGAGATCATTCTCGTGGCGCACGAACGGCTGCTGTACGTCGCTGCGGTCGTACAGCGCGAGTTCATCGGTGAGGGCGCGGGGCAGGGATTCCGGGTTCGCCGAGGTTTCGCTGCGGTGCTTGTAGTAGCTCTCCAGTCCGCCAGCGATGATCGCTTCGGCGACCGCCTGGCAACCTGGACAGCACAAGGCCCGCGTCTCGCCCAGCACGCGGGCCTGGAAGCGGTCGCCGGTGGTGACCGGCAGGCCGCAGTGATAGCAGGATACGGGCGTACTGCTCATGCGGCGGCTCAGTCGCCGAGCAGGATTTGCCGACCGGGAGCGACTTCCTCTTCTTCGAACAGGCGCCAGTCCTTGCCGCCCTCCGTGCCAAGCAGCTCAACGAAGCGACGACCTTCGATCGGCTCCTGGGTTTGCCCCTGGTAGACGCCGTCGCCCTGCGGTTGCAGCACAATTCGCCGATCTTTTTCCGGCTGGGTGGGCGAGATCAGGTTGAGCACGATCTGCTGTGGTTGGCTGATGCCCTTGAGATGGATTTCAGCGACGCCGGTGTTTTCGTCCATCATCAGCTCAGCACTCATCTTCAACTGGCGCGCGAGCACCTCACGGTCCAGCGATGTATTGATGCCTTTGCCTGCGTCGTAATAGTTGTCCACCACGAGACTGTCGGAGTTGCGGATTGCGATCGTCAGCAGGGAAAGCCCAAGAACTACGGAAAATGCCAGCAATGCGATGACGAACCACGCCCAAGGTTGCTTGTACCAACTGCTTACTACTTCGGCTTGCATAAGAATCCTTAGTTAGCGAACGCTCGGGCCAATGAATCGGCTGTCGGCTTCGTTTTCGAGGGTGGGGTCATCGGCGGATCTGATGCGGAACATGACCTTGTTGGTGCTCGATGGCAGTTTCTCTGGGTCGACGGAAAGCTCGACGGGAATCGAGAGGACCTCGCCTGCCGCGACTCGGACCTCCGCCTTGCCCTGATACTGCAGGCCTTCGATACCGTCCGCTTCGATCACCAGGGTCACGTCATGCTGGGCCTTGTTCATAAGTTTCAGCGTGTAGACGTTCTCGATCCTGCCTTCCTCGTTCTCGCGGTACAGCACACGATCTTTGAGCACATCGATCTGAACCAGCGGGCGCGCCGAGATCGCATAGGCGAACAAAACGATCATCGCCACCAGCGCGACCGCATAGCCGATAAGGCGAGGGCGCAGCAGGTTGGTCTTCTGTCCGGAAAGGTTGTGCTCGGTGGTATAGCTGATCAGCCCGCGGGGGTAGTTCATCTTGTCCATGATGGTGTCGCAGGCATCGATGCAGGCGGCGCAGCCGATGCATTCGATCTGCAGACCGTCGCGGATGTCGATGCCGGTGGGGCACACCTGGACGCACATGGTGCAGTCGATGCAATCGCCCAGGCCCTGGGCCTTGTAGTCGACGCTTTTCTTGCGCGGCCCGCGTGTTTCGCCGCGGCGTGGGTCGTAGGACACGATCAGGGTGTCCTTGTCGAACATCACGCTCTGGAAGCGCGCATAGGGGCACATGTAGACGCAGACCTGCTCACGCAGATAGCCGGCATTTCCATAAGTCGCCAAGGTAAAGAAGCCAACCCAGAACAGCGCCCAGCCATCTATGTTGAATGAGAGCAGGTCAGGTACGAGCTCGCGTATCGGTGTGAAGTAACCGACGAAGGTGATGGCGGTGATCAGCGAGACGCCAATCCAAATGCTGTGCTTGGCCAGCTTGCGGAAGAACTTATTGGCACTCATCGGCGCCTTGTCCAGTTTCATGCGCTGGTTGCGGTCGCCTTCACTGACCTTTTCCGCCCACATGAATATCCAGGTCCAAACGCTCTGTGGGCAGGTGTACCCGCACCATACGCGCCCGGCGAACACCGTGATAAAGAACAGGCCGAAGGCGCAGATGATCAGTAGCCAGGAGAGCAGAACGAAGTCCTGCGGCCAGAAAGTGGCGCCGAAGATGTAGAACTTGCGCTCCGGCAGGTTCCACCAGACCGCCTGATGGCCGCCCCAGTTGATCCACGCAGTACCGAAGTAGAGAAGGAAGAGCAGCGCGCCGCCTACACGGCGAAGGTTGCGAAACAACCCGGTGAAGGCTCGTGTGTAGATTTTTTCACGCTTGGCGTAAAGGTCGACGTTGTCGACGGCTTTGACCGGTGGGGTGACATCTCGAACGGGGATCTGCTCAGTCATACTCATACCACGGCTTTAAGGATGCCCAGACCGGTACATGCCGGCCTGGGTCAGTTTTCCTGCCGCGTATGTCATGCGTGGCCCTGTCGATGTCCGGCAGGATCGCGCCTGAGCGTTACTTCTCCGCGCCAGCAGGTTGTTGCGAAAGGCTGTAAACGTAGGCGGCCAGAAGGTGCACTTTGTCGTTGCCGAGGTGCTCTTCCTGAGCGGGCATGCGGCCGTTACGGCCATAGCGCAGAGTCTGCTGAACCTGATTGAAGCTTGAGCCATACAGCCAAATCTTGTCGCTGAGATTCGGGGCGCCCAAGGCTTGGGTGCCTTTCCCTTCAGGTCCATGACAGGCTACACAGTTGGCTTTGAATATCTCTTGACCTGCGGCAAGGTCGATTCCGTCCGGATTTTTCAGCCCGGAAAGACTACGCACGTAACCCGCCACGTTCTTGATGCCGTCCTCACCGATAACTGCCAGCCAAGCCGGCATGGCGCCCTGGCGACCCTTTAGAATGGTGGTCTTGATCGTGGCCGCTTCGCCGCCATATAGCCAGTCGTTATCAGTCAGATTCGGGAAGCCATAAGCTCCCTTCGCATCAGAACCATGGCAGACCGAGCAGTTGGAGGCAAACAGACGCCCGCCCATTTTCAATGCCTGAGGGTCCTTGGCGACTTCCTCTACCGGCATCGCCGCGTACTTCGCATACAGCGGTCCGTACTGTTGATCGGCGCGGTCCATCTCCTTTTCCCACTGGTGCACGCCCGTCCAACCGGCTTGGCCATTTTCAAACGGCTTGCCTTCCTTGACCTCGGTATAACCTGGCAGAAGGCCTTTCCAGTTGCCCATCCCGGGATACAACACCAGGTAGCCGATGGCAAAAATGATCGTGCCGAGGAACAGCATGAACCACCATTTCGGCAGCGGATTGTCATATTCCTCGATGCCATCGAACGCGTGGCCCACGGTGTCCTCTGTCGCCTCGGGGCGTTGGCCCTTGCGCGTCGCGAAGATCAGCCACAGCAGGGCCAGTATCGTCCCACAGGTCAGCAGAGTGATGTACCAACTCCAGAAAGTGGTCATTCGCTTTTACTCCTAGAAGCTTGCTCGTCGCGCTCTGCGGACGGGGTCTGTTCATCGGCGAAAGGCAGGTTGGCAGCTTCGTCGAAGCTCCTTTTGCGTTTGCTGCTGTAGGCCCAGATCACCAGGCCGACAAAGGCGACGAACACCAGCAGGGTGCCCAGCCCACGAATAGTCCCTATGTCCATCATGCGTTACCGTTTGTTCTTGATTGAGGTGCCCAGGGACTGCAGGAACGCGACGAGCGCGTCCATTTCGGTCTTGCCTTTAACGGCATCCCTGGCTCCAGCGATATCTTCGTCGGTATAGGGCACGCCCAGGGTGCGCATAGCTTCCAGCTTACGGGCGGTGTCCTTTCCATCCAGGCGATTTTCGACCAGCCACGGATAGGCCGGCATTTTCGACTCGGGAACGACGTTGCGGGGGTTGTAGAGGTGCGCACGTTGCCAGTCGTCCGAGTAGCGTCCGCCTACCCGAGCGAGGTCCGGGCCGGTGCGCTTGGAACCCCAGAGGAAGGGGTGATCCCATACGCTTTCGCCTGCTACCGAATAGTGGCCGTAGCGCTCCGTTTCGGCGCGGAACGGGCGAACCATCTGCGAGTGGCAGCCCACGCAGCCTTCGCGGATGTAGATGTCGCGGCCTTCAAGCTGGAGGGCGGTCCGTGGCTGCATGCCCTCAACGGGCGTGTTGGTCTCGGCCTGGAAAAACAGCGGAACGATCTGAACGAGACCGCCGATACTCACCGCCAAGACCATGAACAGCGCCAGCAAACCGACGTTCTTCTCGACTATTTCGTGTTGCTTCATTTTACGTCGGCTCCTTAGGCAATCTGAGCGGCAGCTTCATATTCCGCCGGCTTGGCTGAGCGCACAGTGCGCCATGTGTTGTATGCCATCAGCAACATGCCGCTGAGGAAGAACGCGCCACCAATCATGCGAACCAGATAACCTGGATGGCTGGCTTCCAGTGCCTCGACGAAGGAGTAGGTGAGAGTGCCGTCTTCGTTGATTGCACGCCACATCAAACCTTGGGTGATGCCGTTAACCCACATCGATGCGATATAGAGCACCGTGCCAATCGTTGCGAGCCAAAAGTGTGCGTTGATCAATCCCACGCTGTGCATTTGCTGACGAGCAAAAACCTTGGGGATCAGGTGGTACAACGAGCCGATTGAGATCATCGCCACCCAGCCGAGCGCGCCGGCGTGCACGTGGCCGATGGTCCAGTCGGTATAGTGGGAGAGCGCGTTGACGGTCTTGATCGCCATCATCGGACCTTCGAAGGTCGACATGCCGTAGAAGGCAAGCGATACGACCAGGAAGCGCAGGATCGGGTCGGTACGCAGTTTGTGCCAGGCCCCAGACAGGGTCATCATCCCGTTGATCATGCCGCCCCAACTCGGCGCCAGTAGAATGATCGACATCGCCATGCCCAGGCTCTGTGCCCAGTCCGGCAGCGCGGTGTAGTGCAGGTGGTGCGGACCTGCCCAAATATAGACAGAGATCAATGCCCAGAAGTGCACGATTGAGAGACGATAGGAGTAGATAGGGCGCTCGGCTTGTTTGGGGACAAAGTAATACATCATTCCCAAAAAGCCCGCAGTCAGAAAGAAACCGACCGCGTTATGGCCATACCACCATTGGATCATCGCATCGGTAGCGCCCGAGTAAAGGGAGTAAGACTTGAAGGCACCTACAGGCAGTTCCATGTTGTTCACGACATGGAGCAACGCGACCGTTAAAATGAATCCGCCGTAAAACCAGTTTCCAACATAGATATGTTTAGTCTTACGTTTGACTATCGTGCCGAAAAAAGTGATCGCATAACTGACCCATACAATTGTGATCAGTATGTCGATGGGCCATTCAAGCTCAGCGTATTCCTTCGAAGAAGTGTAACCCAGCGGCAGGGTTATCACTGCTAGTACTATTACCGCCTGCCATCCCCAAAATGTAAACGCAGCCAGGCCGTCAGAAACAAGGCGCGTTTGCGATGTCCGCTGCACGACATAATATGACGTAGCAAAGAGCGCACATCCTCCGAAAGCGAAAATTACTGCGTTCGTATGAAGCGGTCGCAAGCGGCCAAAACTGGCCCATGGCGTGTCGAAATTAAGCTCCGGCCACACTAGCTGCGCAGCAATCAGGACACCAAGTCCCATTCCAACGACCCCCCAGATCACCGTCATAATGGCGAACTGGCGGACCACCTTGTAGTTATAAGCAGTTTGATGGATTGCTGTGCTCATGCTAGGGGTTCCACGGTTAATGGAGGAATCAAAGGGGCAAAAAAGCGGCGGCAGTATGTAGAAAGCCCCTAGCCAATGCAATGATGTTGCCGGCAACCTGATCTACCGCTAGGCGTTGTGTTGGCCGACTATCTGCTCTTTAGTAGGGGGTTGGCTCGTGGGTATAGCCCATGAGCACGGGGGGCAGCCGGCGCCGCAAGAGCCTTAGCTTAGCGGATGGCTTTGGGGAGGAGGGGAGAGAGTAGATGGGTAGTGCGACGCTTGGTCGCATATTGGTTTCGTGAAAGAAAAATGGCGACGCTTTCGCGCCGCCATCAGGTCGTGGCTTATTTACCTGCTACGTGTTCAGGTTGCTGTTGCGAAAGGCTGTACACGTAAGCAGCAAGCAGATGAACCTTATCGTTACCAAGGTGATCTGCTTGGGCCGGCATTTGGCCGTTACGGCCGTAGCGCACTGTCTGCTGTATTTGAGCGAGGCTCGAGCCATAGATCCAGCCTGCAGGGTGTGTCAGGTCAGGTGCGCCCATCACAGGCGTACCCTGGCCCATTGCCCCGTGGCAAGCTGCACAGTTTCCATTGAAAACCTGCTGGCCTGCCGCTATGTCAACCTGGACACCTTCCGGCAGCTTTTGTCCGGCTAGCTCTTGCCGAACGTAGGCCGCCACGTTCTTCACGCCATCTTCGCCGAGGATCTCGCCCCATGCTGGCATGGCGGCAATGCGACCTTGCAGGATACTGGTCTTGATGGTGTCGGGGTCGCCGCCCCAGCGCCAGTTGCTATCGGTGAGATTGGGAAAGCCAACCGCGCCTTTGGCATCCGATCCGTGGCAAACCGAACAGTAGGTTGCAAAGAGGCGTCCACCCATCTTCAGAGCATGCTCATCCTTAGCAACATCGGCGATGTTCATCGATGCGTACTTGGCAAAGATGGGGCCGTACTCGGCATTGGCTCTGTCAACTTCACGCTGCCATTGCTTGTCTTGAGTCCAGCCGCCTTCATAACCCGGGAGTACACCTTTCCAGTTACCAAGGCCCGGATAGAGTGCCAAGTAAACAATTGCAAAGACGATAGTCCCAACGAAAAGCAGGAACCACCATTTCGGCAGCGGATTGTCATACTCCTCGATGCCATCGAAGGAATGTCCCAGCGTCTGATCGGTACTGCCTTTTTGTTCGCCCTTGCGAGTGGCGAAAACCAACCAGAGCAGCGCCACTAACGTGCCGATGGTCAGGAGGGTTATGTACCAACTCCAGAAAGAAGTCATTCGTTGTTACTCCTAGAATCTTGCTGGTCGTGCGCTTTGGTTTTGGGCTCATCAGCGAAAGGCAAATTGGCGGCTTCATCGAAGCTTTGCTTACGCCGACTGCTGTAGGCCCAAAGCACGACGCCGACGATAGCTACAAACACCAACACCGTGCCCAGCCCGCGTAGAGTCCCGATATCCATAGCGTTACCGTTTATTCTTCAGTGAGGTTCCCAGAACCTGCAGATAGGCGACCAACGCGTCCATCTCGGTTTTTCCTTTGACGGAGTCGGCAGCGGCGCCGATGTCGTCATCGGTGTAAGGAACACCCAGGGTTTTCATGGCCTTTAGTTTCGCTGCGGTATCTTTGCCGTCGAGACGGTTTTCGACCAGCCAGGGATATGCAGGCATCTTCGATTCGGGGACGACGTTGCGCGGGTTGTACAGATGCGCACGGTGCCAATCGTCAGAGTAGCGAGCGCCGACACGAGCCAGGTCCGGGCCGGTACGCTTGGAGCCCCAGAGGAAGGGGTGATCCCATACGCTTTCACCGGCGACCGAGTAGTGGCCGTAGCGCTCAGTTTCGGCGCGGAACGGACGGACCATTTGCGAATGGCAACCTACGCAGCCTTCACGAATGTAGATGTCGCGGCCTTCCAGCTGCAGTGCGGTATAGGGCTTGAGGCCCTCGACCGGCTGCGTAGTTTCCTGCTGAAAGAACAGCGGCACGATCTGAACCAGGCCGCCGATGCTTACTGCTAGAACCATGAACAGGGCGAGCAAGCCGACGTTTTTCTCAAGAATTTCATGCTTTTTCATCGCGAGCTCTCCTTAGGCCATCTTCGCCGAAGCTTCGATCTGCGCCGGCTCGGCGTCACGCACGGTGCGCCAGGTGTTGTAGGCCATCAGTAGCATGCCGCTGAAGAAGATCGCGCCACCGATAACGCGGACTACGAAGCCTGGGTGGCTCGCTACCAGCGTTTCAGCAAAGGAGTAGGTCAGAGTTCCGTCTTCGTTGACTGCGCGCCACATCAGGCCTTGGGCGATACCGTTTACCCACATGGAGGCGATGTAGAGTACGGTGCCGATGGTTGCGAGCCAGAAGTGACCGTTGATCAAGCCGACGCTGTGCATCTGCTCGCGGCCAAAGATCTTCGGAATCATGTGGTAGAGCGAACCGATGGAGACCATCGCTACCCAGCCAAGAGCGCCAGCGTGTACGTGACCGATCGTCCAGTCGGTGTAGTGAGAGAGCGCGTTGACGGTCTTGATCGCCATCATCGGGCCTTCGAAGGTCGACATGCCGTAGAAGGCAAGCGATACGACCAGGAAGCGCAGGATCGGGTCTGTACGCAGTTTGTGCCAGGCACCAGACAGCGTCATCATTCCGTTGATCATGCCGCCCCAGCTCGGAGCCAGAAGAATCAGCGACATAACCATGCCTAGGCTTTGGGCCCAGTCCGGGAGCGCGGTGTAGTGCAGGTGGTGAGGACCTGCCCAGATGTAAACGGCGATCAGTGCCCAGAAGTGCACGATCGAGAGGCGGTAGGAGTAAACTGGGCGACCGGCTTGCTTCGGTACGAAGTAGTACATCATCCCGAGGAAGCCTGCAGTGAGGAAGAAGCCTACTGCGTTGTGGCCATACCACCACTGGATCATTGCATCGGTCGCACCCGAGTAAAGCGAGTAGGACTTGGTGAAGGTAACCGGGATTTCCAGGTTGTTCACCACGTGCAACAGGGCGACGGTCAGGATGAACGCCCCAAAGAACCAGTTGCCCACGTAGATGTGGGTGGTTTTTCGGGTGATCAGGGTGCCGAAGAAGACGATTGCGTAGCTTACCCACACTACCGTGATCAACAGGTCGATAGGCCATTCCAGCTCGGCGTATTCTTTTGAGGTCGTGTAACCCAGCGGCAGAGTTACCGCTGCGAGAACGATCACCAATTGCCAGCCCCAGAATGTGAAAGCCGCCAGCTTCGGTGCGAAGAGGCGCGTCTGGCAGGTGCGTTGCACTGCGTAGTAGGTGGTGGAAAACAATGCGCAACCGCCGAAAGCGAAGATCACCGCATTGGTATGCAGTGGTCGCAAACGACCGAAGCTGGTCCAGGGAAGATTAAGGTTAAGTTCCGGCCAGGCCAATTGGGCGGCGATGAATACGCCGAGCCCCATCCCGACGATTCCCCAAACCACCGTCATAATGGCGAATTGGCGGACCACCTTGTAGTTGTAGGCGGTACTGGTTGCTGTGTTCATGTATGGGCTTCCATCCACGGTTTTGGGCAGATTTCTAATAAAGCGGGGCAAGGATGGTGAAAGGGGGCGGGAGGGGTATTGATACGGATCAACGTCTTCAGGACGGTGCTTCTGAGCCTTGGATCTGGACGCTTTCGGGCGCCTCGTCGCATGCGACGTTGCTGCTCGCCCATGGGGCGGGAGCGCCGATGGATAGCCCGTTCATGGAGTCGATGGCTCAGCACTTAGCGGTACGGGGTGTGGCGGTTGTGCGCTTCGAGTTTTCGTACATGGCTGCACGCCGCCAGGACGGGATCCGGCGTCCCCCCTATCCACAGGCACAGCTGCTTGATTCGTGGCGTCAGGTCTATGCCAGTGTGCGACGCCAGGTCACAGGCGTGTTGGCAATAGGTGGCAAGTCCATGGGGGGGCGCATGGCGAGCATGCTGGCGGACGAGCTGGGTGCGGATGCGCTGATCTGTCTGGGCTATCCATTCCATGCGCCAGGCAAGCAGGACAAACTGCGTGTTGCGCATCTGGAGGAGCTTCGAACGCCGGCTCTGATTGTGCAGGGGACGCGCGATCGCACGGGCGCGGCGGCGGAGGTCGAAGGCTATGCACTTGCGCCGGGTGTCGAGGTGCTCTGGCTGGAGTCCGGCGATCACGATCTCAAGCCGACGAAGGTGTCGGGGTTCACCCACGCTGACTATCTGGAGAGGACGGCTGTCGCAGTCGCCGCTTTTCTGGAGCGCGTCGCTGCGACAGTCGCTGATTGACCGGCTGCCCAATCGCCGGCCACTCGATGCCGGCCGGCATTGGGTCCCCTATTTGGCGATCAATTCGCGCAGAACGTAGTGCAGGATTCCGCCGGCCTTGAAGTACTTCACCTCGTTGAGCGTGTCGATGCGGCACAGCACGTCGAATTCGAACGATGTGCCATCGTTGCGGGTAACTCCCACGGACAGCATCTGATGCGGCTTGATGTCGGCTGACAGGCCGTTGATGGACAACACCTCCGAACCGGTCAGCCCCAGGCTCGTGCGGGTCTGGCCGTTGACGAACTGCAACGCGAGCACGCCCATGCCGATGAGGTTGGAGCGGTGGATGCGTTCGAAGCTTTCGGCGATCACGGCCTTGATCCCCAACAGGGTGGTGCCTTTCGCCGCCCAGTCACGGCTCGATCCGGTGCCGTATTCCTTGCCCGCCAGGACCACCAGGGGCGTGCCCTCGGCTTGGTAGCGCATGGCCGCGTCATATATCGACATCTTGCTGCCTTCGGGCTGGAACAGCGTGTTGCCGCCTTCCTCGCCACTGAGCATTTCGTTGCGGATGCGGATGTTGGCGAAGGTGCCGCGCATCATTACTTCGTGGTTGCCGCGTCGGGCGCCGTACGAGTTGAAGTTCTCCGGCGCCACACCAAGCCCCTGCAAGTAGAGCCCGGCCGGCGAGCTGGCCTTGATGTTCCCCGCGGGCGAGATGTGGTCGGTGGTGATCGAGTCCCCGAACAACGCCAGTATTCGCGCTCCCGCGATGTTCTCGGGGGCTTTCGGCGGCTGGCCGATGTCCTCGAAGAACGGCGGGTTCTGCACGTAGCTCGAGCTGGAGTCCCACTCGTAGGTGTCGCCGGCGCTGGTTTCGATCGCCTGCCAGTTCGCGTCGCCGCTGAACACGTCGGCGTATTGCTTGCGGAACATGGCGCCATCCACCGCGCTGACGGCTGCCGCCACTTCGGCATTGCTGGGCCAGACGTCCTTCAGGTAGATCGGCTTGCCTTCGCCGTTCACGCCCAGCGGGTCCTTGCTCATGTCGATCCGCGTGGTGCCGGCCAGTGCGAACGCGACCACCAGCGGCGGCGAGGCCAGCCAGTTCGCTTTCACCATGGGGTGAACGCGACCTTCGAAGTTGCGGTTACCCGAAAGCACTGAGGAAACGATCAGGTCGTTGTCGACGATGACTTCGCCAATCGCCTCGGGCAGCGGCCCCGAGTTGCCGATGCAGGTGGTGCAGCCATAGCCGACCAGGTTGAAGCCGAGTTCATCCAGGTACCGGGTGAGCCCAGCCTTCGCCAGATAGTCCGTCACCACCTTGGAGCCAGGGGCGAGGGAGGTCTTCACCCACGGCTGGCAACGCAGGCCAAGGTCGACGGCCTTCTTCGCCACCAGGCCGGCGGCCATCAGCACGCTGGGGTTGGAGGTATTGGTGCAGGACGTGATCGCCGCGATCACCACGGCGCCATGCCTAAGGCTGAATGACTCGCCCTGCACGGGCACGGCGGTATCGGTTTGCTGCAGGCGGCCGCTGGTTTCCAGCAGCAGATCGAAGCTGGCACCGATGTCCGGCAGGTTGACGCGATCCTGAGGACGTTTCGGTCCAGCCAGGGACGGCTGCACGCTGTCCAGTTCGAGCTCCAGGCTGGCGGTGAACACGGGCTCCGGGCTGTCCGCATCGCGCCATAGGCCTTGAGCCTTGCTGTACGCCTCCACCAGCGCGATGCGTTGCTCGTCGCGGCCCGAGAGGCGAAGGTAGTCGATGGTGACCTGGTCCACGGGAAAGAAGCCACAGGTGGCGCCGTATTCGGGCGCCATGTTGCCGATGGTGGCGCGATCGGCGAGGGGCAGGCTGTCCAGGCCGGGGCCGTAGAACTCGACGAACTTGCCGACCACGCCCTGCTTGCGCAGCATCTGCGTGACTGTGAGCACCAGGTCGGTGGCGGTAACGCCTTCGCGCATCTTGCCGACCAGACGGAAACCCACGACTTCCGGGATCAGCATCGACACTGGCTGTCCCAACATGGCCGCTTCGGCCTCGATCCCGCCTACGCCCCAACCCAGCACGCCCAGGCCGTTGACCATGGTGGTGTGCGAGTCGGTGCCTACGAGGGTGTCCGGGTACGCGTAGGTGTCGCCGTTCTCCTCGCGGGTCCAGACCACCTGGGCCAGGTATTCCAGATTGACCTGATGGCAAATGCCGGTGCCCGGCGGTACCACGCGGAAATTGTCGAAGGCTTGCTGTCCCCAGCGCAGGAAGGCATAGCGCTCGCCGTTGCGCTGCATCTCGATCTTTACGTTGTCGCCGAAGGCCTGGTCGTCGCCGAAGCGGTCGACCATCACCGAGTGGTCGATCACCAGATCGACCGGCGACAGCGGGTTGATCTTCTGCGGATCGGCGCCGGCCTTGGACACCGCGTCGCGCATCGCCGCGAGGTCGACCACGCCCGGCACACCGGTGAAATCCTGCATCAGCACGCGCGCGGGGCGGTACTGGATTTCGCGGTCGGAGCTGCGTGTCTTCAGCCAGTCGACCAGGGCGTGGAGGTCTTCGCCACGCACGGTCTGGTTGTCTTCCCAGCGCAGCAGGTTTTCCAGCAGGACCTTGAGCGACGCCGGCAGGCGGCTGATATCGCCGAGACGCTTGGCTGCCTCCGGGAGGCTGAAATAATGGTAGGTACGGCCGCCCACATCGAGGCTGCGGCGGCAGTTGAGGCTATCCAGGGAGGGCATTTGCGTATCTCCTTGCGGCCCATGGTCGAGGGCGTTGCGGTGGTGCCGGATCGAGCCGGCGCCTTGAGTACGGTAGCGGGTGCGGCGAATACTGGCCTGTCGAAGCCGCGTGCGGCCGACTGTGGAAGATGGGCCAGCTTTACTCACGCCGCCATTCACTGGACAGACCGATACGCCCCCGGTTCCCGCGTCGGCTATCATGCGCGCCCCGCCCGGGGGCCGCATCACGCGGTTGCCCGCTTCTGGAGAGCGTCACGTGGATACCCTGTTGCTGCATTGCCGCCCCGGTTTCGAGAACGAAGTCTGCGCCGAGATCGCCGAACATGCGGCGCGTCTGCAGGTGGCGGGCTATTCGAAGGCGAAACCGAACAGCGCCTATGCCGAGTTCGTCTGCAGCGAGGCCGGCGGCAGCGCCAAGCTGATGCACAAGTTGGCGTTTTCCGAGCTGATCTTTCCTCGCCAGTGGGCGCGCGGTGAGTACCAGCAACTGCCCGAGGCCAAGCGTATCGAGGTGCTGCTCGAGCAACTGCGAGGCTACCCGGTGTGCGGCAGCCTGTGGCTGGAAGTGTTCGATACCAACGAAGGCAAGGAACTGTCGACTTTCTGCAGGAAGTTCGAGGCGCCGCTGCGCAAGGCGTTGCTGCAGGCCGGTCGGCTGGTCGAGGATGCGAGCAAGCCGCGCCTGCTGCTGACGTTCCGGAGCGGACGGGAGGTGTTTCTCGGCATCGCCGACGCGGGCAACAGCGCGCTCTGGCCGATGGGAATCCCGCGGCTGAAGTTCCCCCGTGAGGCGCCGAGTCGCTCGACGCTGAAGCTGGAGGAGGCCTGGCACACCTTCATTCCGCGCGAGCAGTGGGATGAGCGGCTGGCGGACGACATGACCGGCGTCGACCTCGGTGCCGCTCCCGGTGGCTGGACCTACCAACTGGTGCGTCGCGGCATGCTGGTGACCGCCATCGACAACGGTCCGATGGCGCAAAGCCTGATGGATACCGGACTGGTCCAGCACCTGATGGTCGACGGCTTCACCTGGAAACCCAAGCGGCCGGTCGACTGGATGGTCTGCGACATCGTCGAGAAGCCGGCACGCAATGCGGCGCTGCTGGAAACCTGGATCGGCGAGGGCTTGTGCCGCGAGGCGGTGGTCAACCTCAAACTGCCGATGAAGCAGCGCTACGCTGAGGTCAGGCGCCTGCTGCAACGCCTGGAAGAGGGTTTCGCCGCGCGGCGGATCAAGGTCTCGATTGCCTGCAAACAGCTCTATCACGACCGCGAGGAAGTGACCTGCCATCTGCGCCGCCTGTGCTGAGCGCGGCGCATCAGCGACAATGACCGCCAGCCTTTCTGGAGTACCTAGATGTCTCTGCAACACGATGCCGTTCTGGATGCCACCGGTCTCAACTGCCCCGAGCCGGTGATGATGCTGCACAACCAGGTGCGTGACCTGCCCGCCGGCGGGCTGCTCAAGGTGATCGCCACCGATCCGTCGACGCGGCGCGACATCCCCAAGTTCTGCGTCTTTCTCGGCCACGATCTGATCGAACAGCAGGAGGAGGGCGGCACCTACCTCTACTGGATACGCAAGAGGGCCGACTAGGCCCTCGCGCGCCGCGCCGCCTTGTAGATCCTCTTGCGAGAGCTGCGTGCCAGGCGCGTGGCCAGCAATACCGCCGCACAACTCAGGCCGACCACCAGGCCCTGCCAAAGCCCGCGTGGCCCGGACGGCTCGCCCAGCCAGTCGGTCAGGCCGAGCGCGTAACCCACCGGCAGCCCGACGCCCCAGTAGGCCAGCAGCGTGAAGATCATCGTCGCACGGGTGTCCTGGTAGCCGCGCAGCGCGCCGGCGGCGGTGACCTGGATGGCGTCGGAGAACTGGAACAGCGCGACGTAGAACAGCAGGCTGCCGGCCACCGCGATCACCGCCAAATCCTCGGTGTAGATGCGTGCGATATGCTCGCTGAGCAGCATCACCAGCGTCGCCGAGCAACAGGCATAGCAGAGCGCCGAGAACATCCCGACACCGGCGCAGAAGCGCGCCTCGCGGGGCTCGCCGCGGCCCAGCGCCTGGCCGACCCGGACGGTGACGGCGATCCCCAGCGACAGCGGCAGCATGAAGATCATCGAAGAGAAATTGAGCGCGATCTGGTGGCCGGCCATCACCGTCGCACCCAGCCCGCCAATCAGCAGCGCGATCACGGCGAAGATGCTCGACTCGGCGAAGATCGCGATGCCGATGGGCAGGCCGATCGTCAGCAGGCCGCGTATCGGCTGCCACGACGGGGTCTCGAAGTGAGCGAACAGCTGGCTGGGGCGGTAGCGCGGCGCCAGCTTGATCCAGCCCAGCAGGCCGAGCAGCATGCAGTTCATCACCAGCGCCGTGCCCCAGCCGCAGCCCACGCCGCCCATCGCCGGCAGGCCCAGCTTGCCGAAGACGAATACATAGGTTGCCGGGATGTTGATCAGCAGCCCGAAGATGCCGAGGAACATGCTCGGCCGGGAATAGCCGATACCGTCGCTGAAGCAGCGCAGCGCCTGGTACATCGCCACGGCCGGAAAACCGAAGGCCATGGCGCGCAGGTAGCCCATGCTGGGCTCCATCAGGCTGCTCTCGACGCCCATGGCGCGCAGGACCACGTCCGCATGCCAAAGAAGCGTGGCGGCGCTGCAGCCGAGGAACAGCGCGAGCCACAACGCCTGGCGAACCAGCGGGCCGATCTCCTGCGGCTGGCCTGCGCCGAAACGCTGGGCAACCTTGGGCGTGGTCGCCAGGATCACGCCGGTCATGAACAGGTACAGCGGCACCCAGATCGAGTTTCCCAGCGCCACCGCGGCGAGGTCGCGTGGGCTCACCCGTCCGGCCATCAGCGCATCGGTGAAGCCCATGGCGGTATGGGTGAACTGGGCGATGATGATCGGCGTGGCGAGGCGGAACAGCGCGCCAAGCTCCTGGCGCACCCGGCCCCAGCGGGATTTCAACGACATGGTGATCCTGAGCGGGTGCGGAAAGGCCGCGTAGTGTACGCAGCGACGAAGGGCCGGAAAACCCGGATGTCGTCGCATGGCTTAGAATGGCCGCCTCGAACTGGAGCCAGTGCATGCAAATCCTCGCCGACGAAAACATTCCCCTGGTCGATGCCTTCTTCGGCGCCTTCGGCCCCATTCGCCGTCAGCCCGGCCGCGGCATCGATCGCGCTGCGCTGGGCGACAGCGAGATACTGCTGGTGCGCTCGGTGACCGACGTCAACCGCGCGTTGTTGCAGGGTAGCGCCGTGCGTTTCGTCGGCACCTGCACCATCGGCACCGACCATCTCGATCTCGACTACTTCAATGAAGCCGGCATCGCCTGGGCCAGCGCGCCGGGGTGCAACGCACGCGGCGTGGTGGACTACGTGCTCGGCAGCCTGCTCGCCCTGGCGGAGCACCACGGCGTCTCGCTGCGCGAGCGTTGCTACGGGGTGGTCGGTGCCGGCCAGGTCGGTGGGCGCCTGCTCGACGTGCTGCGCGGGATGGGCTGGCGCGTGCTGGTGTGCGATCCGCCCAGGCAGGCGCTGGAGGGCGGCGATTACGTCGACCTGCCGACCATCCTGCGCGAGTGCGATGCGATCAGCCTGCACACGCCGCTGACGCGCGAGGGCGCCTGGCCAACCCATCATTTGATGGGGCGCGAGCAGCTTGCGGCGCTCAGGCCGGGGGCTTGGCTGATCAACGCGGCGCGGGGCGCGGTGGTCGACAACGCGGCATTGAGCGACATCCTGCAGCGGCGAGCGGATCTCGACGCCGTGCTCGACGTCTGGGAAGGCGAGCCGCTGGCCGACCCGCAGCTGGCGGCGCTGTGCCGCCTCGCTACGCCGCACATCGCCGGCTACAGCCTGGACGGCAAGCTGCGTGGCACGGCGCAGATCCATGGCGCTTTTTGCGAGTGGCTGGGTGTTGCCGTCGAAGTGAGCCTGGATGCCCTGCTACCCACGCCCTGGCTGACGCAACTCGCCTTGCAGGCCGACGCCGATCCCGAATGGGCACTGGCTGCGCTCTGTCGCGCCGTGTACGACCCCCGGCGGGACGACGCGGATTTCCGCCGCAGCCTGCACGGTGATCCCTCGTCGCGTCGCAGCGCCTTCGATGCGCTGCGCAAGCATTACCCACTGCGCCGCGAGATCGATGGCCTGCGGGTTTCCGTGGGCGGGGAGGCCGACGAACTGGCTCGCTGGGTTCGGGCCCTGGGCTGCACGCCGGATTGATCCGGCATCGATGAAAAACCCGGCTCGTGCCGGGCTTTTTCATTGTGTGCGGAGGCTCAGTTCTTGGCGGGCGCCAGGAACCATTCGTCATCCAGCTCCTCGCAGGCGTGCTGGATCATCTTCTCGGTGATCGGCACTTCCTGGCCGTGAGCATCGATGATGGCGCCGCCGACCGGCTGTTGCGGGTCGACATGGACCACGCGGGGTTCATTGTCGTCATGGGGTTGATTCATCGCTGTCTCCTCATCGGTTCGCGCGCAGTCTAGGCAACCCAGATGAACGCACCGTGACATTGGGCACCTGTCGAGGCGCAGAAAACGAAGGCCGGCTTATCCGCAATCGCGTCCGCCCGGCTCTCGTGGTTGACCTTGCTTGTCGGCGCGGAGTTCGCGAAATGAAGCGCGCACCTGTGGTTCTCGACCTGCGGTCGCTGCGCCAGGCCGGCACTCACGCCTGAGCCCGGTGCTTTTCGTCGACCATGTTGCCGATCTGCCGGATCACCTCGCGGCTGGCGCCTTCGGCGCTATTGAAGGCATTGACGATGCCATCGTGCACCCGCTCGTCGCTCTCCCAGTCCTGGGCGGACAGGTCCATGGCCCTGGCCACGGCCTGATGCATGTCCGACTGTGGGCGCTCCAGGTCGCGATAGGCCCTGGTCTGGCCGAACATGGCCTGGCCGGTGCCGTTGCGATACCAGTCCCGCGGGCTGCCCTCGTCGATGCCGTGCTGGCCGTCGGTGCCTTCGACGCGCGCGTAGGCGTTCTGCATGAACATGATGTGGTCCATCTTGACCAGCGAGGCGAAGGAGAGGTCCTTGGCGCGGCTGAGCTGCTCGATGGTGGATTGCGAGCTGCTGGCGAATTCGCTGAAGCGACTGCGGAAGGCGTCCACCTGTGCGCTGACCTGGGCGCTCTGCTGGCCGGTGCTCAGCGTCTGTTCGACCATCACTCCCACGCGCTCGCGGAACCCGCCGATGATTCCGGAAATCTCGCCCGTGGCCTGCTTGGTGCGGTGTGCCAGGGCGCGCACCTCGTCCGCGACCACGGCGAAGCCGCGGCCGATATCGCCCGCGCGGGCCGCCTCGATCGCCGCGTTGAGGGCCAGCAGGTTGGTCTGCTCGGCGATCTCCGCGATGATCCGCAGCGCCTGCCCGATGCTGCCGCTGGCGTTGCCCAGCGCGTCGGCGGACTCGGCCATCGATTGCATGCGGTCGTTGATGTGGGCCAGCGAGTCGTTGAGCTGATCGACTTCCTGGCGGCTGTCATGCGCGTTGTCGCGATTGCGCTCCGCGATCGCCGCAACCGATTCGATTTCCGCGGCGACGACGTTCAGGTCGTTCTGGTTGCCGCGCAGGTTGGTCAGCAGGTTGGAGGTGTTCAGCGCATGCAGGCTGGAGGACAGCCGGTTGCGCATCACGTAGCGGGTGTTTTCCTCCATCGCGGTGATTGCCTGGTTGATATGGCTGAGCGATGTGGCGAACTCACCCGGAAGCCCGGCCGACAGGGCGCGGCGGTAGAACTTGCGCTCGGCGACCATGCCGAAGCAGGTGTTGATTTCCTTGAAGTAGGTTTCCACCAGGTCGAGGAACTCGTTCAGCTCCCAGGCGACCTTGCCGATTTCGCCGAGGCCGGCGGTGTGGGTGATGCGCTGGTGCAGATCGCCCTCGCGGCAGGAGAGGATCACCCGCGCCATCTGGTTGAGCGTCGCTATCGGCCGCTTGCTGTGGGCGATGGCGTACAGGCTGAAGGCGATCGAGATGCAGGGCACCAGGACCTGCGGCCAGCTGAAACCCAGGGTCAGCATCTGCCAGCCGGCCAGCAGCAGGTTGAGCGTGACGAAGACCGTGCAGCAGATGATGAATTTCTGATTGAGGAAGGGGCTGTGTCGGCTGGTTTGACTGCGCATGGCCTGGCTCATTGCCGTTCCCCTTGCTGGTAGAGGTTGAGGATGAACTGGTCGTAGCCGAGGCCTTCTTGCGCCGGCAGCTCCATCAGATAGGCAAGGGAGGCTAGGGGCGCCTCGTTCTTCGGTTCGCTGCGTTCGATCTCCAGCATCCGGCGGTACACCGGCTCGATGATGCGCACCGCCGAGGCCGGCGCCGGGCGCCTCACGGAGTAGTAGCCGGTGATGTTGCCCTGGAGGTCGCGATCCGGGGTGATGTTGGCGAAGACCCAGTAGAAGTCGCCGTCCGAGTTCATGTTCTTCACCAGGCCGAAGAACTCGCGGTTCTGCTGCAGGGTGTCCCAGAGCAGCCGAAACACGCCACGCGGCATGTCCGGGTGGCGGATGAGGCTGTGCTGCTGGCCGAGCACCTGGGTCTCGGAATAGTTGGCGACACGCATGAAGCAGCGGTTGGCGTACGTCACCCGCCCGCTGAGATCGCTCTTGGAGATGATCATTTCCCGATCATTGAAACGGACTTCTTTTCCCGTCGGCTTGATGCTGTTCTTCATCCGCGCACTCCCCTGGTGAGTGCTGTACTTTGCCGCACCCCAATACGCCGCCGAATGCTCGGGATCAATTCGGCATCGTAGAGACGGGCTCAAGGATAGGGTGCAGAGCTGCTTTTTTAGCGCGGAGCCGCAGGGCGGCGTTTCAGGATTTGGTGAGCGCGGTGACGAGGGTGGGAGGGAGACCCCGCCCGGTTGCGGGGTCGAGGGCGGGTCAGTGGTATTCGCAGAGGTACGCGGTATCCCCGGACACCTTGAGCTGGAACTTGCTGTTCGCCGGTACGGTGAAGCGGGTGCCGGCGTCGAAGGTTTCCCAGGCATCGCTGCCTGGCAGCTTAACCGTCAGCGCTCCGGCGATCACGTGCATGACTTCAAGTTGACTGGTGCCGAACTCGTATTCGCCGGGGGCCATGACGCCGACGGTGGCCGGGGCCTGGTTCAGCTCGAAGGAAAGGGATTTTACGGTACCGTCGAAGTACTCGTTTACCTTGAACATGCGGGCTCCTCGAAGGGGGATTCAAATTGGGCGGCCAGTATGCCCAAGCCGCTGCGGGGCGTCATCCCGTTCGGCCGTCGAACGCCAGCGGCAGCAGGCGCGCAGTATTGCGGGCGTCGTCGAGGGCCCGATGCTGTTGGCCCTGGAAGCTCATGCCGGCGAGCGCCAGCGCGGCATGCAGGCCTACCGGACGTTTCAGTTTACGGACCTTGGCGAAGTGGCGCTTGAGATCGGTGTGGGCACGGCTGGAGAGATGACTGTCCAGGTGCTGACGTTGCCACTCCAGGTGCAACTGCTGGCGATCGTAATCGCCCCAGCTCGCCCAACCCTGCAGTCGTGGGTGATGCGGCTCCAGCCAGCGCTCGAAGGCGGGCCAGACCTGGCTCAGTGGCCGCGCGGCATCTATGTCGTTCTGCGTTACATGGGTGAGTTCGCGGCAGAACGTGGTCAGCAATGGGCGGCGGAGCGGGCGCACGAAGCGTTGGAAGTGGTCGATTTCACGTCCCTTGGCGTCTACCAGGCAGGCGCCGATTTCGATGATTTCCATTTCTTCGACCGGCCAGCCACCTTCTTCCGTGGTGGCTTCCAGATCGAGTACCAGCCAATGTCCCATAGGCTTTCTCCAGTGATCGGGTAGGCGTGCTCATCGGGCGTTCAGAACGGCAGGGGTGCCGTGCTAGGCTTCGACACCGCAAATTTAGAGGTGTGTCATGGCGAAAGTTGCTTTTATCGGCTTGGGCGTCATGGGTTATCCCATGGCCGGGCATCTGGCAAGCAAGGGGCACGAGGTGCGTGTGTACAACCGCACGGCGGCCAAGGCAGAACAGTGGGTTGCAGAACATGGCGGCACCAGCGGCGCCACCCCCCGTGCAGCGGCGGAAGGCGCCGAGCTGGTAATGGTGTGTGTCGGTAACGATGATGATCTGCGCGGCGTGGTCCTCGGTGACGAGGGTGCCTTTGCCGGAATGGCTGTGGGCAGCGTGCTGGTGGACCACACCACCGCGTCGGCAACGGTCGCGCGCGAACTGGCAGCCGCCGCCAAAGAACGCGGCCTGGACTTTCTCGATGCGCCGGTTTCCGGCGGCCAGGCGGGCGCGGTGAACGGCGTGCTGACGGTAATGGTCGGTGGCGCAGCGGAGACCTACGCGCGCGCCGAGCCGGTGATCCAGAGCTACGCAAGGATGTCGCGACTGATGGGCGAGGCAGGGAGCGGCCAGTTGACCAAGATGGTCAATCAGATCTGCATTGCGGGTGTCGTACAGGGGTTGGCGGAAGCCGTGCACTTCTCGCAGCAGGCCGGGTTGGACGGCCTGGCGGTGATGGAGGTTATCGGCAAAGGTGCCGCGCAGTCCTGGCAGATGGAAAACCGCCACAAGACCATGCTGTCCGGCGAGTTCGACTTCGGTTTTGCCGTCGACTGGATGCGCAAGGACCTGTCGATCCTGTTGGAAGAGGCCCGTCGCAACGGCGCGCAATTGCCGATGACGGCACTGGTCGATCAGTTCTATGGCGAAGTCCAGGCCATGGGCGGCAACCGCTGGGATACCTCGAGCCTGCTGGCGCGGCTCAAGCCGACCAAGTGATGGCGATGCGGGCGGCCGTTCGGCCGTCCGCCCACTTCACTGAGCTCTAGGCGCGGAAGATGAAGTACACCGCGCCCAGCAGGCAAAGGCCCGCCCACAGGTAGTCCAGTCTGAGCGGCTGCTGCATGTAGAACACGCTGAATGGCACGAAGATCGACAGGGTGATCACTTCCTGCATGATCTTCAGCTGGCCCACCGACATCGTCGTGTAACCGATCCGGTTAGCTGGCACCATGATCATGTATTCGAACAGTGCGATCCCCCAGCTGATCAGTGCGGCGATAAACCATGGTTTGCTGTGCAGCGTCTTCAGGTGGCCGTACCAGGCGAAGGTCATGAAGATGTTGGAAAGGCTCAACAAGGCAGCAGTCTGCAACCAGATCGGCATCGGCGAAGCTCCGGAATGTCGGCCGCTGAGCCTACTGCCTGCCTGTCGCGCCGCCAAGTCTTGCCACCATCAATTGGATGGCTGCCATCCGTGTGGCGTACAGGTAATATCGCCGCCCGTAGAACCCTTGGTCCCGTTTTACGAGGTCGCCTGTCTCCATGCAATGCCGTCCCGGTTGCGGTGCCTGCTGCATCGCCCCTTCGATAAGTTCGTCCATTCCAGGTATGCCCCAGGGCAAGCCCGCGGGCGAACGTTGCATCCATCTTTCGGTCGACTACCTGTGCGCGCTGTTCGGCGCTCCGGGTAGGCCGCCCGTGTGCTCGCAGTTCCAGGCCGAGCCCTCGGTTTGCGGGAGCAACCGTGAAGAGGCGATCAGCTTGCTCGGCTGGCTGGAGCAGGCAACCGCTTAACGTGCGTTCGACGGATGAGCCGTCGAGTCGCTCGAGTCTTTGATAAGGAGAAAAATAAATGAGGCTTTTGCATCAACTGGCGCTGGCCTGCGGATTCACGGCCGTACTGCCTATGATCGTTTATGCCGATGACTGGAAGCTAGAGAAGGAAGAGGCGGGCATAAGCATCTACCTTAGCCCGGTAGCCGGCTCCAAGTACAAGGCTTATCGCGGCGTCACCACGGTCAAGGCGGACATCGCCACCATCCGTGCGCTGCAAGAGGATGTCAGCGGTTCCTGCGCGTGGATCTTCGAGTGCAAGGAGCAGAAGCTGCTCAAGCAGGAGGGCGATCAGGCCTGGACACACACCTACTTCACGCCTCCGTGGCCCGTCACTGCGCGTGATTCGATCCTGCACATCACGACTACACAGGATGCCGACGGTAGCCTGACGCGTACCTTGGAGGGAGTGGCCGATTACCTGCCCGAGGAAAAGGGCTATGTACGCGTAGCCAAGGTTGAAGGCCTGTGGAAGCTGACGCCCAAAGGCCCTGGCCAGACCGAAGTAACCTATCAGGTGCAGACCGAGCCGGGTGGCAGCGTGCCTTCGTGGCTGGCCAACAGCTTCGTGGTCGATGCGCCGTTCAATACCCTGAAAGGGCTACGCGAGCGCGCCGAGAAGTAGTAAGCCTTTCTTCCGGGCAAAGAAAAAGGCTGCCTCGGCAGCCTTTTTCTTGTTCGCCAGATGTCAGTCGCGCTTGTCCAGTCCGGTGAAGTCGCGCTGCGGATAGCCGGTATACAGCTGACGGGGACGGCCGATCTTGTACGGGCTGGAAAGCATTTCCTTCCAGTGGGAAATCCAGCCCACGGTGCGTGCCAGCGCGAAGATCACCGTGAACATGCTGGTCGGAATGCCGATCGCCTTGAGGATGATCCCCGAGTAGAAGTCGACGTTCGGGTACAGATTGCGCTCCTTGAAGTAAGGGTCGTTTCGCGCGATCTCGTCCAGCTTCATCGCCAGTTCCAGTTGCGGATCGTGGATGCCCAGCTCGGCGAGGACTTCGTCGCAAGTCTTCTTCATCACATTGGCGCGCGGATCGAAGTTCTTGTAGACGCGGTGGCCGAAGCCCATCAGCTTGAACGGATCGTCCTTGTCCTTCGCCTTGGCGATGAACTTGTCGATGTTCGATACGTCACCGATCTCGTCGAGCATCGCCAGCACGGCCTCGTTGGCGCCCCCATGCGCCGGGCCCCAGAGGGCGGCGATACCGGCAGCGATACAGGCGAACGGGTTGGCACCCGAAGAACCGGCCAAACGAACGGTGGACGTGGACGCGTTCTGTTCGTGGTCGGCGTGGAGGATGAAGATCCGGTCCATCGCGCGAGCCAGTACCGGGCTGATCGGTTTGATCTCGCACGGGGTGTTGAACATCATGTGCAGGAAGTTTTCCGCGTAGTTCAGATCGTTGCGCGGATACATCATCGGCTGGCCCATGGAGTACTTGTAAACCATGGCGGCGATGGTGGGCATCTTGGCAACCAGCCGGATCGCGGAGATTTCGCGATGCTTGGGATTATTGATGTCCAGGGAGTCGTGATAGAAGGCCGACAGCGCACCGACCACGCCGCACATGATCGCCATCGGATGAGCGTCACGACGGAAACCGTTGAAGAACGACTTCAACTGCTCGTGAACCATCGTGTGGTTCTTCACGGTGCCGACGAACTGGGCCTTCTGCTCGGCATTCGGCAGTTCGCCGTTTAGCAGCAGGTAGCAGGTTTCCAGATAGTCGGACTTCTCGGCAAGCTGCTCGATCGGGTAGCCGCGATGAAGAAGGATGCCTTTGTCGCCGTCGATGTAGGTGATCTTCGACTCGCAAGAGGCGGTGGACATAAAGCCAGGATCAAAGGTGAAACGACCCGTGGCGGTGAGGCCCCGTACGTCAACTACATCGGGACCAACAGTGCCGGTCAGAACGGGCAGTTCTACAGGGTCAGAGCCTGCGATGATCAACTGCGCTTTTTTGTCAGCCATGAGGCCTCCTATTTTATGCTTGGTATCATCCTGCCCCCATGCAGGGCCCGCATCACTATAGAGTGATAAATCCGAAAGTCAATTTGCGTGGAGGCTAGGCGGTAGACGGCTTTGAGGGTGATTAAGGGTCTTGAAAATCGGCTATTTACGCCTTTTGTGAGGTCAGCGCAATCCGCTCTTTGGGGCAGGTGATTGCGTTGTCATTAGTGTCCTAACTGTCTATACTCGATGCCCGACCGCCAGGGCTTTAAGGCCTGTATTCTGGGGTTGTCACTCCCTGGGTAGTGGGACCTGACCAGCGCACTTCCCTACAACTTGCCCTGATTGTTGGGGCCTCAGCGTGAAAAAACAGCCGTGAATAGCCAACGACCTGTAAACCTAGATCTTAGGACCATAAAACTCCCTATCACCGCTTATACGTCCATTCTTCACCGCATCTCCGGTGTCATCCTTTTCGTAGGCCTTGCCGTCATGCTTTTCGTGCTCGACAAGTCGCTTTCGTCCGAGGAAGGCTTCGCCGACGTGAAGATGTACCTGACCAGTCCGCTGGCTAAGTTCGTGATTTGGGGCCTGCTGTCAGCCTTGTTGTATCACCTGGTGGCCGGCGTGCGCCACTTGGTCATGGATACCGGTGTTGGTGAGACACTGGAAGGCGGCAAAGCGGGCTCGAAGATTGTCATCGCCGTCTCGGTGGTGCTCATCGTTCTGGCGGGGGTGTGGATATGGTAACTAACGTTACGAACTTTTCGCGTTCGGGTCTCTATGACTGGATGGCGCAGCGCGTTTCTGCCGTTGTTCTTGCGGCTTATTTTCTTTTTCTGCTTGGTTACCTGCTTTTCCATCCCAATCTGAGCTATGCGGATTGGCACGGTCTGTTCTCCCATAACTGGATGCGCATTTTCAGCTTGCTGGCTCTGGTTGCGCTCGGGGTTCATGCGTGGGTTGGTATGTGGACGATCTCCACCGACTACCTGACCGCCATGGCCATCGGCAAATGGGCCACCAGCGTGCGTTTCCTGTTCCAGGCGGTTTGCGGCATTGCCATGTTCGCGTACTTCGTCTGGGGTGTGCAGATTCTTTGGGGTATCTGATTCATGGCTAACATTCGTACGCTTTCGTTCGACGCCATCATCGTTGGCGGCGGCGGTGCCGGTATGCGCGCTGCGCTGCAGCTCGCTCAGTCCGGCTTCAAGACAGCAGTAGTCACCAAGGTTTTTCCGACTCGCTCGCACACTGTTTCCGCTCAGGGCGGCATCACCTGCGCCATCGCATCGTCCGATCCGAACGATGATTGGCGCTGGCACATGTATGACACTGTCAAGGGCTCCGACTACATCGGTGACCAGGACGCCATCGAGTACATGTGTTCCGTAGGGCCGGAAGCCGTGTTCGAGCTCGAGCACATGGGTCTGCCGTTCTCCCGTACCGAGCAGGGTCGCATCTATCAGCGTCCGTTCGGTGGTCAGTCCAAGGACTTCGGCAAGGGCGGCCAGGCGGCTCGTACCTGCGCGGCTGCCGATCGTACCGGTCACGCCCTGCTTCACACGCTGTATCAGGCCAACCTGAAGAACAACACCACGTTCCTCAATGAGTGGTATGCCGTGGATCTGGTGAAAAACCAGGACGGCGTGATCGTCGGTGTGATCGCCATATGCATCGAAACTGGTGAAACCGCCTACATCCGCTCGAAGGCTACCGTGCTTGCCACGGGTGGCGCTGGACGTATCTATGCCTCCACCACCAACGCCCTGATCAACACCGGCGACGGGGTGGGTATGGCGCTGCGTGCTGGCGTGCCGGTGCAGGACATCGAGATGTGGCAATTCCACCCGACCGGTATCGCCGGGGCCGGTGTACTGGTCACGGAGGGTTGCCGTGGTGAAGGTGGTTACCTGATCAACAAGCACGGCGAGCGCTTCATGGAGCGCTATGCGCCCAACGCTAAGGACCTCGCCGGTCGTGACGTCGTGGCGCGCTCGATGGTCAAGGAAATCATTGCCGGCAACGGCTGTGGTCCGGATGGCGACCATGTAATGCTCAAGCTCGATCACCTCGGCGAGGAAGTGCTGCACAGTCGCCTGCCAGGTATCTGTGAACTGTCCAAGACCTTCGCGCACGTCGATCCGGTCGTCGCTCCGGTTCCGGTCGTCCCGACCTGCCACTACATGATGGGCGGCGTTGCCACCAACATTCATGGCCAGGCGATCACTCAGGACGCCAATGGCGTCGATACCGTGATCCCGGGTCTGTTCGCCGTGGGCGAAGTCGCTTGCGTGTCGGTACACGGTGCCAACCGTCTGGGTGGCAACTCGCTGCTCGACCTGGTCGTCTTCGGCCGCGCCGCAGGTCTGCACCTGGAGAAAGCGCTCAAGGAAGGCATCGATTATCGCAACGCCAGCGAAACCGATCTCGAATCCTCGCTTTCCCGCCTCAACAGCCTCAACGAACGCACCTCGGGTGAAGACGTTGCGCCGCTGCGTAAGGAACTGCAGAACTGCATGCAGAACTACTTCGGTGTGTTCCGCACCGGCGAGTACATGCAGAAGGGCATTACCCAGTTGGCCGACCTGCGTGAGCGTATCTCTACCGTGAAGATCGCCGACAAGAGCCAGGCGTTCAACACCGCGCGTATCGAGGCGCTGGAGCTGCAGAACCTGCTGGAAGTGGCCGAAGCTACCGCCATCGCCGCCGAAGAGCGCAAAGAATCCCGCGGCGCTCATGCCCGCGAGGACTTCGAAGATCGTGACGATCAGAACTGGCTGTGCCACTCGCTGTATTTCCCGGGTGACAAGCGTGTCACCAAGCGCGCGGTGAACTTCGCGCCGAAGACCGTTCCGCCATTCGAACCCAAGGTTCGGACTTACTAAGGGTGGCTGCCATGTTGAAAGTCAGTGTGTATCGCTACAACCCCGAGCAGGATGCCTCTCCGCACATGCAGGAGTTCCAGGTCGACACCGACGGCAAGGACATCATGGTCCTTGACGTTCTGGCGCTGATCAAGGAACAGGATGTGACCTTCTCCTATCGCCGCTCCTGCCGCGAAGGCGTTTGCGGCTCGGACGGGATGAACATCAACGGCAAGAACGGCCTTGCGTGCATCACGCCGCTGTCCGCAGTCGTGAAAGGCGACACTCTGGTGGTGCGTCCGCTGCCGGGTCTGCCAGTCATTCGTGATCTGGTCGTCGACATGAGCATCTTCTACAAGCAGTACGAGAAGGTGAAACCTTACCTGCAGAACGATACGCCGGCTCCGGCCATCGAGCGTCTGCAGTCGCCGGAAGAGCGCGAGAAGCTGGATGGTCTGTACGAGTGCATCCTATGCGCTTGCTGCTCGACGTCCTGCCCGTCGTTCTGGTGGAACCCCGACAAGTTCCTCGGTCCCGCTGCGCTGCTGCAGGCTTACCGCTTCCTGGCCGACAGCCGCGACACCCAGACCGAAGAGCGTCTGGCTGCGATGGACGATCCGTTCAGCGTGTTCCGCTGCCGTGGGATCATGAACTGCGTGAACGTTTGCCCGAAAGGTCTCAACCCGACCAAGGCGATTGGCCACGTTCGCAACATGCTTCTGCAAAGCGGGACCTGATTTACGATCTGCTATACCTGCAACGCCAGTAGTGCCTGCAGCGCCGGTTCTCAGCCGGCACTGCAGTTTTAGTCAGGACCTCAGCCCAAAAAGTCGTGGTCCCTATTCGAAAAATATGAAGACCAGCAGGGGCATCCGGGCTGGTACCCGGGCTATCTGTGAGGTCCGTTTGGATCTGTCTGAGCTGTAGTCCAGACCGGTCTTGAGCGGTGACCACGCTGATGGTGTCCCCTTACCGAGGGTGACCAAGCATGCAAGAAAGCGTAATGCAGCGCATGTGGGACAGTGCCCACCTTTCCGGTGGTAACGCTGCCTATGTGGAAGAGCTCTACGAGCTCTACCTGCACGATCCCAACGCTGTGCCAGAAGAGTGGCGCACCTATTTCCAGAAGCTGCCGACCGATGGCAGTGCTGCCACCGATGTCTCGCACTCTACGGTCCGCGATCACTTCGTTCTGCTCGCCAAGAATCAGCGTCGCGCTCAGCCGGTATCCGCCGGGAGCGTAAGCAGCGAGCATGAGAAGAAGCAGGTTGAAGTCCTGCGTCTGATCCAGGCCTACCGCATGCGTGGCCACCAGGCTGCCAAGCTCGACCCGCTGGGTTTGGCTCAGCGCGCGACTCCTGCCGATCTGGCGATCAATCATTACGGCCTGACTGATTCCGATCTGGATACCACCTTCCGTACCGGTGAGCTCTACATCGGCAAGGAAGAAGCCACCCTGCGTGAAATCCAGGAAGCCCTGCAGCAGACCTACTGTCGCACCATCGGCGCCGAGTTCACCCACATCGTCGATTCCGAGCAGCGCAAGTGGTTCCAGCAGCGTCTGGAGAGTGTGCGCGGCCGCCCGGCGTTTTCCGCTGAAGTGCGTAGCCATCTGCTCGAGCGCCTCACCGCCGCTGAAGGACTGGAAAAATACCTGGGTACCAAGTATCCGGGTACCAAGCGTTTTGGCCTGGAAGGTGGCGAGAGCCTGATTCCGTTGCTGGATGAAATCATTCAGCGCTCGGGTTCCTACGGCAACAAGGAAATCGTCATCGGTATGGCCCACCGTGGCCGCCTGAACGTGCTGGTGAATACCTTCGGCAAGAACCCGCGCGACCTTTTCGACGAGTTCGAAGGCAAGAAGGTCGAGGGTCTGAGTTCCGGCGACGTCAAGTATCACCAGGGCTTCTCGTCCAACGTGATGACCGCTGGCGGTGAGGTTCACCTCGCACTGGCGTTCAACCCGTCGCACCTGGAAATCGTCTCTCCAGTGGTCGAGGGTTCGGTGCGTGCCCGTCAGGATCGTCGCAACGATCTTTCCGGTGACAAGGTGCTTCCGGTAACCATCCATGGTGATGCCGCTGTCGCGGGGCAGGGCGTGGTCATGGAAACCTTCCAGATGTCGCAGACCCGCGGCTTCAGGACCGGTGGCACGATTCGTATCGTGATCAACAACCAGGTTGGTTTCACCATCAGCCGTCAGGAAGACGCGCGTTCCACCGAGTACGCGACCGACGTGGCGAAGATGGTCCAGGCGCCGATCCTGCACGTGAACGGCGATGACCCGGAAGCGGTGCTGTTCGTCACCCAGCTGGCGATCGACTATCGCATGCAGTTCAAGCGTGACGTGGTCATCGATCTGGTCTGCTACCGCCGTCGTGGCCACAACGAGGCCGACGAGCCAAGTGGCACCCAGCCCCTGATGTATCAGCAGATCGCCAAGCAGCGCACCACGCGCGAACTCTACGCCGAGACTCTGACTCAGGCTGGCGTGCTCGATGCCGAGCGCGTCCAGGCGAAGATCGACGAGTACCGTACCGCCCTGGATAACGGCCTCCACGTGGTTAAAAGCCTAGTCAAGGAGCCGAACAAGGAACTGTTCGTCGACTGGCGTCCGTATCTGGGGCATGCCTGGACCGCGCGTCACGACACCCGCTTCGACCTCAAGACGCTGCAGGAACTGTCGAACAAGCTGCTCGAAGTCCCGGAAGGATTCGTCGTCCAGCGTCAGGTGTCGAAGATCCTCGAAGACCGTCAGAAAATGACTGCCGGTGGGCTCCCGATCAACTGGGGCTTCGCCGAAACCATGGCGTATGCGACCCTTTTGTTCGAAGGCCACCCGGTTCGCATGACTGGCCAGGACATCGGTCGCGGCACCTTCTCGCACCGTCACGCGGTACTGCACAACCAGAAGGACGCCGGGACCTATATCCCGCTGCAGCATCTGGTCAAGGACCAGCCGCGTTTCGACCTGTACGACTCGTTCCTTTCGGAAGAGGCCGTCCTGGCCTTCGAATACGGCTACTCGACCACCACGCCAAGCGCGCTGGTGATCTGGGAAGCCCAGTTCGGCGATTTCGCCAACGGCGCGCAGGTGGTGATCGACCAGTTCATCACCAGTGGCGAGCACAAGTGGGGCCGTCTGTGCGGGCTGACCATGCTGTTGCCGCACGGCTATGAGGGGCAGGGTCCGGAGCACTCCTCCGCGCGTCTCGAGCGCTACCTGCAACTGAGTGCCGAGCACAACATCCAGGTTTGCGTGCCGACCACTCCGGCGCAGGTCTACCACATGCTGCGTCGCCAGGTGATCCGTCCGCTGCGCAAGCCGTTGATCGCCCTTACGCCGAAGTCGTTGTTGCGCCACAAGCTGGCCATCTCGACCCTGGAAGATCTCGCCAACGGTTCCTTCCAGACCGTCATCCCGGAGATCGATCAACTCGACGCGCAGAAGGTCGAACGCTTGATCCTCTGCAGCGGCAAGGTCTACTACGACCTGCTCGAGAAGCGTCGTGCGGAAGGCCGTACCGATACGGCAATCGTCCGTATTGAGCAGCTTTATCCGTTCCCCGAGGACGATCTGGCGGAAGTGCTGTCGCAGTACGGCAACCTCAAGCACATCGTCTGGTGTCAGGAAGAGCCGATGAACCAGGGCGCCTGGTATTGCAGCCAGCACCACATGCGTCGGGTCGCCGTTGCGCAGAAACCGGAGTTGTTCCTGGAATATGCCGGTCGTGACGCTTCCGCTGCGCCCGCCTGTGGCTACGCTTCCCTGCACGCCGAGCAGCAGGAGAAGCTTCTCCAGGACGCTTTCAACGTTTAACGCCTTCGTGCCGAGGCGGCCATAGCCGCCTCCAGAAGAAACCGAATCAATAGGAACCCTGATAATGGCTATCGAGATCAAAGCCCCCTCTTTCCCGGAATCGGTCGCCGACGGCACCGTCGCTACCTGGCACAAGAAGCCGGGTGACGCCGTCAAACGTGACGAGCTGATCGTTGATATCGAAACCGACAAGGTGGTGATGGAAGTCCTCGCCGAAGCGGATGGCGTGGTTGCCGAAATCGTCAAGAACGAAGGCGATACCGTGCTTAGCGGCGAGCTGCTCGGCCGTCTGACCGAAGGTGGTGCTGGTGTGGCTGCTCCGGCTCCTGCCGCCGCAGCCCCAGCCGCCGCTCCGGCGCAAACTGCTGCGCCTGCCGCCGCCGCTGGCGAGGAGCCGATGCTGGCGCCTGCCGCGCGCAAGCTGGCTGAAGAAAACGGCATCGATCCGAACAGTGTCAAAGGCTCCGGCAAGGGCGGCCGTGTGACCAAGGAAGACGTCGTCGCCGCCATCGAAGCCAAGAAGAGCGCTCCCGCTGCAGCCGCCAAACCGTCGGCTCCGGCCGCCGAGGCGCCGATCTTCGCTGCTGGCGAGCGCGTCGAGAAGCGTGTTCCGATGACCCGCCTGCGCGCCAAGGTCGCCGAGCGTCTGGTCGAGGCACAGTCCTCGATGGCCATGCTGACCACCTTCAACGAAGTCGACATGACCGAAGTGATGGCCCTGCGCTCCAAGTACAAGGATCTCTTCGAGAAGACCCACAACGGCGTACGCCTGGGCTTCATGTCGTTCTTCGTCAAGGCCTCGGTAGAAGCGCTGAAGCGCTTCCCGGCGGTCAATGCCTCGATCGACGGCACCGACATTGTCTACCACGGCTATCAGGATATCGGCGTTGCCGTCTCCAGCGACCGCGGTCTGGTGGTTCCGGTGCTGCGTAACGCCGAGCTGATGAACTTGGCCGAAGTCGAGAGCGGCATCGCAACCTTCGGCAAGAAGGCCCGTGACGGCAAGCTGTCGATCGACGAGATGACCGGGGGCACCTTCACCATCACCAATGGCGGCACCTTCGGTTCGATGATGTCGACTCCGATCGTCAACCCGCCGCAGGCCGCGATCCTCGGCATGCACAACATTCTTCAGCGTCCGATGGCCGTCAACGGTCAGGTCGTCATCCGTCCGATGATGTACCTGGCGCTGTCCTACGATCACCGCCTGATCGACGGCAAGGAAGCGGTCAGCTTCCTGGTGACCATCAAGAACCTGCTGGAAGATCCTGCGCGCCTGCTGCTGGACATCTAACCCACGGCCGCTGTCCGCCAGCCGAGCCTTAACAGGCTCCGCTGGCGGTTCGCCGCTTGAAGCTCAAAGTTGATGGAGATTGTTATGAGCCAGAAATTCGACGTGGTAGTGATCGGTGCCGGCCCTGGCGGCTATGTGGCTGCCATTCGCGCCGCGCAACTCGGTCTGAAGACCGCCTGCATCGAGAAGTATGTCGGCAAGGAAGGCAAGATCGCCCTCGGCGGTACTTGCCTGAACGTCGGCTGCATCCCATCCAAGGCGCTGCTGGACAGCACCTGGAAGTACCACGAAGCCCACGAAGGCTTCAAAGTCCACGGTATCGAGGCCAGCGGCGTCACCATCGACGTGCCGACCATGATCGCCCGCAAGGACCAGATCGTCCGCAACCTCACCGGCGGCGTCGCTGCACTGTTCAAAGCCAATGGCGTGACCTCCTTCGAAGGCCACGGCAAGCTGCTGGCTAACAAGCAGGTCGAAGTCACCGGCCGTGACGGCAGCACCGAGATCCTCGAAGCGACCAACGTGATCATCGCCTCGGGTTCGCGCCCGGTGGAGATTCCGCCGGCACCGATCGATCAGAACGTCATCGTCGATTCCACCGGCGCGCTGGACTTCCAGTCCGTGCCCAAGCGCCTGGGCGTGATCGGCGCTGGCGTCATCGGTCTCGAACTGGGTTCGGTCTGGGGCCGTCTGGGCGCCGAAGTGACCGTCCTCGAGGCGCTGGACAAGTTCCTCCCGGCCGCCGATGACCAGGTCGCCAAGGAAGCGCTGAAGATCCTCACCAAGCAGGGCCTGAAGATTCGTCTGGGCGCGCGCGTGACCGCCACCGAGATCAACGGCAACGAAGTCACCGTGACCTTCACCGACGCCAACGGCGAGCAGAAGGAAACCTACGACAAGCTGATCGTCGCCGTCGGCCGTCGTCCGGTCACCACCGAACTGCTGGCCGCGGACAGCGGCGTGGACCTCGACGAGCGTGGCTACATCTTCGTCGACGACTTCTGTGCCACCAGCGTTCCCGGCGTCTACGCCGTGGGCGACGTGGTCCGTGGCCTGATGCTCGCGCACAAGGCAATGGAAGAGGGCGTGGTAGTGGCCGAGCGTATCGCCGGGCATAAGGCGCAGATGAACTACGACCTGATTCCGGGCGTGATCTACACCCACCCTGAAATCGCATGGGTCGGCAAGAGCGAGCAGTCGCTCAAGGCTGAAGGTGTCGAAGTCAACGTCGGTGTCGCGCCGTTCGCCGCCAGTGGCCGTGCCATGGCTGCCAATGACACCGCCGGTTTCGTCAAGATCATCGCCGACGCCAAGACCGACCGCGTGTTGGGCGTTCACGTGATCGGCCCTAGCGCCGCCGAGCTGGTACAGCAGGGCGCCATCGCCATGGAGTTCGGCACCAGTGCCGAAGACCTGGGCATGATGGTGTTCTCGCACCCGACCCTGTCCGAGCAGCTGCATGAAGCCGCTCTGGCAGTGAATGGCCATGCCATTCATATCGCCAACCGCAAGAAGCGCTAAGCGATCAGAACCACGATGGGTTGCCCGTATCCTGCCACCAGGCTTGCCGCGGAATGCCCATCGGACTGTTTCCTCAAAAGGGCAGTCACAGGTGGCGCGGCAGCACTAACGCAGCGCCGAATGCGCAATACCTAACGAAGACGGTAGATAAGCATGAATCTTCACGAATATCAGGGTAAGCAGCTGTTCGCTGAGTACGGCCTGCCCGTATCCAAAGGCTTCGCCGTGGACACCCCGGAAGAAGCCGCAGAAGCCTGCGACAAGATCGGTGGTACCGAGTGGGTCGTCAAGGCTCAGGTTCACGCTGGCGGCCGCGGTAAAGCGGGCGGCGTAAAACTGGTCAAGAGCAAGGAAGACGCCAAGGCGTTCGCCGCCAACTGGCTGGGCAAACGTCTGGTGACTTACCAGACCGACGCCAACGGCCAACCGGTCACCAAGATCCTGGTCGAGTCCTGCACTGACATCGACAAGGAGCTGTACCTCGGCGCCGTCGTCGACCGTTCCAGCCGTCGTATCGTGTTCATGGCGTCCACCGAAGGTGGTGTGGACATCGAGAAGGTCGCTCACGACACTCCCGAGAAGATCCTCAAGGCCACCATCGATCCGCTGGTCGGCGCTCAGCCGTTCCAGGGCCGCGAGCTGGCCTTCCAGCTGGGCCTCAAGGGCGACCAGATCAAGCAGTTCACCCACATCTTCGTCGGCCTGGCCAAGCTGTTCCAGGACTACGACCTGGCTCTGCTGGAAGTGAACCCGCTGGTGATCAAGAAGGACGGCAACCTGCACTGCCTGGATGCCAAGATCAACATCGACAGCAACGCCATGTACCGTCAGCCGAAGCTGCGTGCGATGCATGACCCGTCGCAGGACGATCCGCGCGAAGCCCACGCTGCCAAGTTCGAACTGAACTACGTTGCCCTGGAAGGCAACATCGGCTGCATGGTCAACGGCGCTGGCCTGGCCATGGGCACCATGGACATCGTCAACCTGCACGGCGGCAAGCCGGCCAACTTCCTCGACGTTGGCGGTGGTGCTACCAAGGAACGCGTTACCGAAGCGTTCAAGATCATTCTCTCCGACAGCAACGTCGCGGCCGTTCTGGTGAACATCTTCGGCGGTATCGTTCGTTGCGACATGATTGCCGAAGGCATCATCGGCGCCGTGAAAGAAGTCGGCGTGAAGATTCCGGTGGTCGTCCGTCTGGAAGGCAACAACGCCGAGCTGGGCGCCAAGGTCCTGGCTGAAAGCGGCCTGAACATCATCGCGGCAACCAGCCTGACCGATGCTGCAGAGCAAGTGGTCAAAGCTGCGGAGGGCAAGTAATGAGCGTCCTGATCAATAAAGACACCAAAGTCATCTGCCAGGGCTTCACCGGTTCGCAGGGGACTTTCCACTCCGAACAGGCGATTGCCTACGGTACCCAGATGGTTGGCGGCGTGACTCCGGGCAAGGGCGGCACCACGCACCTGGGCCTGCCGGTGTTCAACACCGTCAAGGAAGCCGTCGAGACCACCGGCGCTACCGCTTCGGTGATCTACGTTCCGGCTCCGTTCTGCAAGGACTCGATCCTGGAGGCGGCATTCGGCGGCATCAAGCTGATCGTCTGCATCACCGAAGGCATCGCGACCATCGACATGCTGGAAGCCAAGGTCAAGTGCGACGAGCTGGGCGTGACCCTGATCGGGCCGAACTGCCCGGGCGTCATCACTCCTGGCGAGTGCAAGATCGGCATCATGCCAGGTCACATCCACCTGCCGGGCAAAGTGGGCATCGTGTCGCGTTCCGGCACCCTGACCTACGAAGCCGTCAAGCAGACCACCGACGCCGGCTTCGGCCAGTCGACCTGCGTGGGCATCGGTGGCGACCCGATTCCGGGCTCGAACTTCATCGATATCCTCAAGCTGTTCCAGGCTGACCCGAAGACCGAAGCGATCGTCATGATCGGCGAGATCGGTGGTTCCGCCGAGGAAGAAGCCGCTGCCTTCATCAAGGCCAACGTGACCAAGCCGGTGGTGTCCTACATTGCTGGCGTGACTGCTCCGGCAGGCAAGCGTATGGGCCACGCCGGTGCCATCATCTCCGGCGGTAAAGGCACTGCGGACGAGAAGTTCGCTGCGCTGCAGGACGCCGGTGTGAAAACCGTTCGTTCGCTGGCCGACATCGGCAAGGCCCTGGCCGAGCTGACCGGTTGGGAAGTCAAGAAAGCCTGAGGCTGACTTGATGTGAAAAAGGCCACCTTCGGGTGGCCTTTTTCTTTTCCGCCTTACGAAATCCAGCGCTCAAGCCTGGGGCAGAGCGGTCGATAAGTCGTTATCGCCCGCACGCTGTCCGCGCGGGCTCATGTAACCGAGGAAACCGTTCCATGCAGTGGTTCGCCAACCTGCGTATAGCACTGAAAATGGCCGTGGTTCCCGCGATGCTCTGTCTGTTGCTCATAGCGCTCGGCGTCGTTTCGTCGTTGTCGCTGCGCAGCATCGCCAGCCGCGTAGAGGTGGTCACCCAGAACCTCGGGCCGGGAATGGATCGGGTCGCCAAGGTCGCTGACAGCATGGCGCGGCTGCAGTTGAGCGTGCGCCACTACGCGCGCAGCGGCGATCAGGCGACCGAGCAGGAGTTTCTCGAACTGGACCGCGATCTCGGCGCTGCCCTGGAGCAGACCAGCGCGCACCTGCGGGATTCGCAGCGCAGGCAACTGCTGGCCTCCATGGAGAACCTGCATGCGCAGTACAGCCAGTTGTTCCGCGAATCGCTGGTGCCGCTCAGCCAGGAACATCAGAAGCTGATCAGCGGCGAACTCGGTCGGCAAGGCCCGGCGATCGAGAAGGTTCTCAGCTCGATCCTGGAAAACGCCCAGCAGGACTTCAACCTCGACGCGGTGTTCTACTCCAGCGCGGCGATGCGCCATCTGCTACTGGGAAGTCAGTACCTCTATCAGTTCCTGCAGGAGAACCAGCCCGATCAGGTTAAGTCGTTCCAGACCGAACTGGGCAACGCGCAGAGCACCATGAGCGTTCTGCGCGACCGAACCAGCAGCCAGAGTACCCAGGACAAACTGAACGGCGCGTTGCAGAGCCTTGAGCTGTACAAGGCCGCAGCGGACAAGGCCGTGCAACTGGTGGGCGCGCGCAACGCGACACTGCAGAAGATGGATGCCATCGACCCGCAGATCGCCGACCTCGCCAGCCAGTTGCAGCAAAGCATCATGCAGTCGATGGATGCCGCGGCGGCAGACGCCGACAGCACCGTGGCGCGTGCCAACCTGCTGTTCTGGGGGCTGGTGCTGGCGGCGCTGCTGGTGGCCGGGCTCACGGCTTACGCTGTCGGTGCGGCGCTGGTGCGCCCGCTGGCGCGGATCAACGTGATGCTCGAGGACATGGCAGCCGGGCAGGGCGATCTGACCCGGCGCCTGCCGGTCCAGGGGCAGGACGACATTGGTCAGCTGGCGCAGAACTTCAACCGTTTCGTGGAGAAGATCAGGCGCACCGTGGCCGAGGTTTCCAGCGCCTCGCACACCTTGCAGAAGTCCGCCGAAGACCTGCAGGATTCCGCCGAAAGCGCGCACCGCGATGTGCAGCAACAGCGCGAGGAAAGCGACCAGATTGCCTCGGCGATGGTGGAGATGGCGGCGAGCGCGCAGGAGATGTCCCGGAATGCGCGCGCCGGTCAGGCGCTGTCGCAGGATGCACGCACGGCCGCAGGTGTCGGCCTGGCACGGGTCCGGGCGAATCAGGAGGCCATGCTGGTTTTGTCCGGCAAGGTCGACAGTCTGGCGACGGTGATCGAGTCGCTGCGCGAGGACAGCGGGCGTATCGGCTCGGTGCTCGGGGTGATCGGCGGGATCGCCGAGCAGACCAACCTGCTGGCTCTGAACGCCGCCATCGAGGCGGCGCGGGCGGGCGAAATGGGCCGCGGCTTCGCCGTGGTGGCGGACGAGGTGCGCTCGCTGGCCCAGCGCACGCAGCAGTCCACCGAAGAAATCCAGGAAATCATCCAGGCGCTGCAGCGACGCACGCAGTCGTCCATCGAGATGATGAGCGACAGCCAGCAGGCGGTGGGCCACGCCCGCGAGCGTGCCGAACAGACCAGCGAGTCGCTCGGCGGAATCACCGTCGCGGTGGATGCGATCGACGAGAACATCCAGGCGATGGCGACCGCGGCCCATGAGCAGGCGAGCGTCGCCGACATGGTGGGCAACAGCGTGCTGCGAGCCAACCAGATCACCGCCCAGACCTCCGATACCGTCGAGCGCACGCGGCGTTCGGCGCAGGAGATCCACCTGCTGGAAGGCCAGCTGGTTCAGTTGATCGAGCAGTTCCAGGTCTGAAGCGGCGGATGGGAGGCGTCGGGGTGGGCGCTTTATGTCGGGCGCCCGCAGCGGCTGGCTGGCTATAATCGCGCCGGCTCACAAGGAGGTTCCATGTTCGTGCCCACCGCTTATCTGCCCGATCTGCTGGCCCTGTGCTGGTTCATCTTCTGCTGGATCGGCTACACCCTCTACGCCGGCTGGAAAGGGCGCGACACTGCCTGCCTCGCCAGCGTGCTGCACCTGTACCGGGAAGACTGGATGCGCCGCATGCTGCTGCGCGAGAACCGGATCGCCGATGCCAACGTGATCGGCAACCTGGAGCGCAACGCCTCCTTCTTCGCCTCCAGCACGTTGATCATTCTCGCCGGCGTGCTCACCGTGCTCGGCTCAAGTGACCGTGCGGTGTCGCTGCTGGCCGACCTGCCGTTCGTCAAGGACGCCACCCGTCCGCTGTCCGAGCTGAAGCTGCTTGGCCTGGCGGTAGTCTTCGTCTACGCCTTCTTCACGTTCAGTTGGTGCATGCGCCAGTACAACTTCGCCTCGACGCTGGTCGGCTCCGCGCCGATGGTGGGGGAGCGCCACGTCAACGAGCTGGAGCGCAAATCCTTCGCCGAGCGCGCGGCGCGGGTGATCTCCATGGCGGCCAACCAGTTCAACTTCGGCCTGCGGGCCTATTATTTCGGTATGGCGATGCTCGGCTGGTTCATCCATCCGTGGTTGTTCATGCTGGTCACCGCGGGGGTTGTGCTCGTCCTCTACCGCCGCGAATTCCACTCCGATGTATTGAAGGTCATGGTCTACACCCCCACTCACGCGGCAGAGCCGCCCAAGGAGAAAAACGAATGAGCGTACCTTTCTGGTGTGTATTCATAGCCGCTTTGCTGATCTATCTCGCCAAGCTGCCGGTGGCCAAGGCGATGAGCGCCGAAGCCGGTGGCTACGATAACCGCCATCCGCGTGCGCAGCAGGCTAACCTGACGGGCGCCGGCGCGCGGGCCCTGGCCGCCCACCTCAACAGCATCGAGATCTTCCCGCTGTTCCTCGCCGGCGTGCTGATGGCGCATACCACGCAGACCCACGGGTGGCTGGTCGACGCACTGGCGGTCATCTTCGTGATCAGCCGCCTCGTTTATCTCTGGTTCTACTACATCGGGCTGACCTGGCAGCGCAGCCTGGTGTGGTTCGTCGGCCTGGCCTGCTGCCTGTTGCTGATGCTCACGCCGACGCTCTGAGCGTCGTTCGCCGGACAAAAGAAAAGGCCCGCTTTTGGCGGGCCTTTTTCATGCCTACGGTAGGGTCGCGATACGATCTTACTTGTTGGCTTCCGGTGCCGGAGTGGTGGCGGGTGGCGGCGGAGTCTGACCGTCGTCCTTCGCTTCCTCGGCGGCTTCCTGGTTCGCTTCGTTGGTGTCCTCGACCGCCTTGCTTTGCTCTTCGGCCGCCTTGTTGGCATGCTCCTGAGCTTCGTTGGCGTGTTCCTGAGCATCTTGCTTCTTGTTCTCGGAGCCGCTGTCGCAGGCTGCAAGGCCCATGCTGGCCGCCAGAATCAAGGCGAGGGACAGGGATTTGTTCATTTTGTATTTCTCCTCAGAGTGACCTTCCAAATCTCACCCCTTTTGAACGGCACGTTTGCGCCTAAGTTCCTTATCTATCGGGCAAAAATTCTCGCCGAGGGTTGCCGAGCTGCCTGGCGCGCGGTGGAGCGGGTATCATCGGCGGCATAAAAATCACCCGGAAATGTCGTATGAGTGAAACCGCCATCGTCGAGAAAGCCACGCGCTTTCTCTCCGCGTTGCGCCATTGTCAGGTGCTCGGCATGCAGGTGCATGCCGGCAATCCGCAGGGCCTGACACTGCGCCTGCCGTACAGCCAGCAGATCGTCGGCAACCCCGAAACCGGCGTGATCCACGGCGGCGCGATCACCACCCTGATGGACACCACCTGCGGCATCTCGACGGTTTGCGTGCTGCCTGAGTTCGAGATCTGCCCGACGCTCGACCTGCGCATCGACTACATGCATCCGGCCGAACCGCTCAGGGATGTCTTCGGCTTCGCCGAGTGCTACCGCGTCACCGAGAACGTCATCTTCACCCGCGGCTACGCCTATCAGGACGATCCGCAGCAGCCGATCGCCCATGTCGTAGGCACCTTCATGCGGATGGGCAAGAACGCCCGCGCGGGTGCTCCGGTCACGCGCGACATCCAGGGCGGTGGCGCATGACCGCGCTCGATCTCAACCAGCAGGTGCGCGATGCCCACGAGAGGAACGACTACGACGGCCTGATCGCCCTGATCCCTTACGCGCGGCTGCTCGGCGTCGAGTGCCTGCGGATGGGCGAGGACATGGTGTTCCGTTTGCCGGCGAACAGGGACCTGATCGGCAACCCGACGCTCCCGGCGATTCACGGCGGGGTCATCGCCGGCTTCATGGAGCAGGCCGGACTGCTGCACCTGCTGATGTTCATGGGCATTCCGCACATGCCGAAGATCATCGACTTCTCCATCGATTACCTGCGTGCCGGGCATTACCGCGATACCTATGCGCAATGCCAGGTCTGGCGCCAGGGGCGGCGCGTGGCGAATGTCGCGATCACCGCCTGGCAGAGCCGCCAGAGCGAGCCGATCGCCACCGCGCGGGCGCATTTCAAGGTCGACAAGCCTTGAACGAAGCGTTTTCCGGGTTGAGCGATATCGGTATGGCGACGCTGCTGGCGGGCAGCGGGGTTCTGCTGATCGCCATCGGGCTGCTCTGGCTGGTGCTGCTGGCCTTTCGCAGCAGCCTGCTGTGGGGCATCGGTGCGCTGCTGCCGCCGCTGACCCTGCTGTTCGTGCTGTTCCGCTGGGGCCTGGCACGCAGGGCCGTGCTGCTGTGCGCACTGGGCGTCATTCCGCTGGTGGTCGGGCTGACGATGATGGCCGGCAGCGATCCGCAGCGTCTGGAGCGGATTCTCAGCCTCGATTGGGCGAGACGCGAGCCGGCGTTGCCGCCGGAACTGGACATCCGCCTCAACGGCCAGCTCAACGGCCAGCGCTTCGCACCGCAGCAGGGCGAGCTGATCGACGGCGTGCTCAGCCTGCGCGAGGAGGGCGAGGGCGCTGCCCACCGCGAGCTGCGCATCCGTCTGCGCCGCCCGGTGACGGGCGCGGTGCGCCTCGACGTACTCCCCGAGGATCGCCCGGGCGTGGCGAACGTCGAGCTGAGCTGGCTGGCGCCGGGAAGTCAGTTGCCGCAGGTGCGAAGCCTGAGCGAGGGCTACAGCCTGCACCTCGACCTGCAACCGCTGGCGCCGAACAAGCTGGCCGGCGAATTTCACCTGTCGCTGCCGACGCCGTACGCCACCCGCCTCAACGGTCGTGTCGAACTGTTCGCCGACCGTCTGCGTTACCGGGAGGAGGGTGTCGATACCCATCTCGATAACGAAGACACGCTGCGCTACGTGATCACCAATTACCTGCAGCGCCGCTTCGCCACCCGCGAGGTGCACGTGCAACCGCTCGCCGGGCTGGCGTGGCCGGCGAGCCGCGCCGACGTCGCCGTGCAGGCATCGATTGCCGGCAGGCCGCAGCGCCTGACGCTGCAGTTGAGCAAGACCCCTCAGCGTGGCTGGTTCGTGCAGGGCGATCATTATCCCCGCGTGCCGGATGAGCGGCCGGCCCCGGTGGATTCGCCACGCCGGCCGGTGGTCCAGGCGACCGACCCGCAGCCGCCGGCCAGCCCGCCTGAGCCTGTCGCCAGCGAGCCCCGGCCGCTGAGCGTCGAGCGCCTTCTCCAGCAGCCTTCCCGTTATCGCGGCAGGCTGATCCGCCTGCGCAGCGAGCGTGGCGTGAACGCCGAGGGACGCTTCGACGGGCTAGATACGGACGGGCACATCGTCATCCGTCGCGCCGTGAAGCCGCCCGGCGAGGCGTTGTTCCGCTTCTCCCCGGAGCAGGTCAGCGCCATCGAGCTGCTCGAACCCTAGCCGCCCGTTTCCCTGCGATCCTGGCTAAACACTTGAAATCCCAGACGAAGCCCCCACCTTGGTGACATCCGCCGCTACTGCGGCTTGTGCCATCCATGTGGAGTTCGATGACGATGAGTGTGGAAACTCGCAAAGAGACCCTGGGCTTCCAGACCGAGGTGAAGCAACTGCTGCACCTGATGATCCATTCCTTGTATTCCAACAAGGAAATCTTCCTTCGTGAGCTGATTTCCAACGCCTCCGATGCCGCCGACAAACTGCGCTTCGAGGCCCTGGCGAAGCCCGAGCTGCTTGAGGGCGGCGCCGAGCTGAGGATTCGCGTCAGCTTCGACAAAGACGCCAAGACCGTCACCCTCGAAGACAACGGCATCGGCATGAGCCGCGAGGATGTGATCGCGCACCTGGGCACCATCGCCAAATCCGGCACCGCCGACTTCCTGAAGAATCTTTCCGGCGACCAGAAGAAGGATTCCCACCTGATCGGCCAGTTCGGCGTGGGCTTCTACTCGGCGTTCATCGTCGCCGACAAGGTCGAGGTGTTCACCCGCCGCGCCGGCCAGCCCGCCAGCGAAGGCGTGCTCTGGTCGTCGAAGGGCGAGGGCGAGTTCGAGGTCGAGAACATCGACAAGGCCGAGCGCGGCACGCGCATCGTCCTGCACCTGAAAGAGGGCGAGGAAGAGTTCGCCGATGGCTGGCGCCTGCGCAACATCATCAAGAAATACTCCGACCACATCGCGTTGCCCATCGAGCTGCCGAAGGAACATCACGGCGACGAAGAGAAGCCGGTCGAAACCGAGTGGGAAACCGTAAACCGCGCCAGCGCCCTGTGGACGCGTCCGCGTACCGAGGTGAAGGACGAGGAATACCAGGAGTTCTACAAGCACGTCGCCCACGACTACGAGAACCCGCTGGCCTGGAGCCACAACAAGGTCGAGGGCAAGCTTGAGTACACCTCGCTGCTCTACGTCCCGGCCCGCGCGCCGTTCGACCTGTACCAGCGCGAAGCGCCCAAGGGCCTCAAGCTGTACGTGCAGCGCGTGTTCATCATGGATCAGGCGGACCAGTTCCTGCCGCTGTACCTGCGCTTCATCAAGGGCGTGATCGACTCCAACGACCTGTCGCTGAACGTCTCGCGCGAAATCCTCCAGTCCGGCCCGGTGGTCGACTCGATGAAGTCGGCGCTGACCAAGCGCGTGCTGGACATGCTGGAGAAACTGGCGAAGGGCGAGCCCGAGCAGTACAAGAGTTTCTGGAAGCACTTCGGCCAGGTGCTCAAGGAAGGTCCGGCGGAAGACTTCGCCAACCGTGAGAAGATCGCCGGTCTGCTGCGCTTCGCCTCGACCTCCGACGAATCCGGAGAGCCCAGCGTCTCCCTGGCGGACTACGTCTCGCGCCTGAAGGAAGGTCAGGACAAGCTCTACTACCTGACCGGCGAAAGCTACGCGCAGGTGAAGAACAGCCCGCACCTGGAAGTCTTCCGCAAGAAAGGCATCGAAGTGCTGCTGCTCACCGACCGCATCGATGAGTGGCTGATGAGCTACCTCACCGAATTCGACGGCAAGCATTTTGTCGACGTCGCGCGCGGCGATCTGGACCTCGGCAAGCTGGACTCGGAAGAGGACAAGAAAGCCCAGGAAGAGGTCGCGAAGACCAAGGAAGGCCTGGTCGAACGACTCAAGGCGGCGCTGGGCGAGCAGGTGGCGGAGGTGCGCGTATCGCACCGCCTGACCGATTCGCCGGCAATCCTGGCGATTGGAGAGGCCGATCTCGGCCTGCAGATGCGCCAGATCCTCGAAGCCAGCGGGCAGAAGGTGCCGGATTCCAAGCCGATCTTCGAGTTCAACCCGACGCACCCGCTGATCGAGAAGCTCGATCGCGAGCCCGACGAGGACCGCTTCGGCGAGCTGAGCCACATCCTCTTCGACCAGGCTGCCCTGGCCGCGGGCGACAGCCTGAAGGACCCGGCAAGCTACGTGCGCCGGCTGAACAAGCTGTTGGTCGAGTTGTCCGCCTGAGCTAAGTAAGCGGTCAGTAGAAGGCCCGTCTCTTTCCGGAGGCGGGCCTTTTGTCGTTTCGGGTACAGAAAAAATCAATCGGGTCGTTATAGAGGATCAATGAGGCCCTTCCGCGAGGAGGCTTTAGGCTGGGCGCGCCGCTGAGGTATTATGGTGGCACATTGATGTCATTTGGCTGCCCGACCGAATCGGGCCGTCGTTTTCAATCGATCAGAAGCGCCTCGAGGCGCTCACGCAGGCTTGCCGGCCAGGGCTCGTCAGCTGTCAGCTCCTGAGTGCACGTAGAACCGTCCCATGAATGAACTGATTTCCCTGTTCGGCGATACCCGCGATCCGGGCCTACTCTTGCTCGCCAGCTACAACCCCTGGCTGGTGCTGCTTTCGCTGGCTATCGCGGTGTTCACCTCGAGCATGGCGCTGCAAATGGCCGGTGTGGCGCGCGCCAGCGCCAGTCTTCTCTATCGCCAGGTAGCGATCGGTACCGGTGCGCTGGCCCTGGGTGGGGGCGTCTGGTCGATGCACTTCATCGGCATGCTGGCCCTGCAGCTCTGTACCGAAGTCAGCTACGAACCGGGAATCACCGTGTTGTCGGTGGCGCCGAGCCTTGGCGCGTCCTGGGTCGCCCTGCAGTTGCTCTCGCGACCACGCCTGAGCGCCAGCGCCCTGTGGGTCGGCGGCCTGCTGGTGGGCGCCGGGATCGGCGCCATGCACTACGCCGGCATGGCGGCGATGCGCATGGGCCCGCTGCTGCGCTTCGACCCGATCTGGTTCGCCCTGTCGATCGTGGTGGCGGTCGGCCTTGCCGTGCTGGCGTTGTGGATTCGTTTCCGCCTGGTGCGCGTGAGGAACCTGTCCTCGTTCCAGGCAGTGCTGATCAGCGGGAGCGTCATGGGGCTGGCGATTTCCGGCATGCACTACACCGGCATGATTGGCGCCCGTTTCGTCGGCAGCCCGACGCTGGACGTTGCCCAGAGCGCGCTGCACGCGAATTACATTGCCCTCGCCGTGACCCTGATCGCGTTGACCCTCAGCGTGTTCGTGCTGGCCGCCAACAGCCTGCTGCGCTACCGGCTGATGTACCTGCAGATGCAGAGCAGCGAATCGAAGATGCGCACGCTGCTGGATACCGGAGTCGACGGCATCGTCACCCTCGACCAGCGGGGCCATATCGTCAGCGCCAACCGCCTGGTAGAACGGCTGTTCGGCTGGTCCACCGAAGAGCTGATCGGCCGCCACTTCGAGATGCTGATGCCCGAGGCGGTGCGCCGCGAGTACGCCGGCTACCTGCACGCCTACGCGCACGGGGAGCCGGTGGACGTCGTCGGCCAGAGCCGCGAAACGCTCGGGCTGCGCCGCGACGGCAGCTTGCTGCCGATCCGTCTCGCCCTGGGCATGGCTGTGCTGCCTGACCAGGTCCTCTTCGTCGGCTTCGTTTCCGACATCAGCGAGCGCAAGGCGATGGAGCAATCGCTGCGCGACAGCGAGCAGCAATACCGCTCGCTGATTCGCAATATCCCCGGGGTGTCGTTCCGCGTGTTGCTGGACGAGTACTGGACCGCCCTGTTCGTGAGCGACGCGGTGGAGGGGCTGACCGGCTGGCCGGCAGGTGCGTTCATGGCGCAGGAAGTACGTATCGGCGAACTGATTCATCCCGACGACATGAAAGCGTTCGACGACGAGGTAAGGGCCTCCATCGCGGCGGGGCAAAGCTATGTGATCGAGTACCGGTTGATCGACCGCGAGGGTCACGAGCACTGGATCTGGGAGGGCGGCAGCGCCGTGCTCAATGACCAAGGCCAGCCGCAATGGGTCGACGGGGTGATGCTGGACATCACCGAGAGCAAGCTGCGCAACGCCGAATACGAAGGTACCGTGGAAGCCATCAGTCGCGTGATGGGTATGATCGAGTTCGATCTGGAGGGGCGCGTACTCACCGCGAACGCGAACCTGCTGGCGCTTTCCGGCTACACGCTGGAGGAAATCCAGGGCCGGCACCACAGCCTGTTCTGCTATCCCGACTACGTTGCCAGCGACGAGTACCAGGACTTCTGGCGGCGCCTGCGCGCGGGTGAATACGATGCCGGCGAATACCATCGGCGCGGCAAGAATGGGCGAAACATCTGGATTCAGGCGTCCTACAACCCGATCTTCGATAGCGACGGCAAACCGTTCAAGATCGTCAAGTTCGCCACCGACGTCAGCGCCCGCCATGAAATCCAGAACCAGTTGCGCCTCGCCAAGGAGCGCGCCGAGCAGGCCGCGGCCGCGAAAACCTCGTTCCTGGCCAACATGAGCCACGAGATCCGGACACCGATGAACGCGGTGATCGGCTTCTCCGAGCTGTTGCTTGGCACCTCGCTGGACCCGACCCAGCGTCGTCATCTGGAAACCGTGCGGCACTCCGCGCGTTCGCTGCTGGGGCTGCTCAACGACATCCTCGACACCGCCAAGCTGGAAAAGGGCGCGCTGGAGCTGGAGAGCGTGTCGTTCTCGCTGCGCGACCTGTGCGAACAACTGGTCGCCTCGCTCAGCCTGAGCGCCGAAGCCAAGGGGCTGAGCCTGACGCTGGATTATTCGGCCGAGCTTGGCGACTGGTTCTCCGGCGACCCGCTGCGCGTGCAGCAGATACTGACCAATCTGCTCGGCAACGCGGTGAAGTTCACCGAGGCGGGCGGCGTGCGCCTGGCGGTGTTCGAGGACCAGGGGCGTGTGCACCTGCGCATCGAGGATAGCGGCATCGGCATTGCCGCCGATCGTCTGCAGAAAATCTTCGATCCGTTCGCCCAGGCCGACGCCTCCATGAGCCGGCGCTTCGGCGGCACCGGTCTCGGTACCACCATCGCACGCCAGTTGTGCGAGCTGATGGGCGGCGAGATAACCGTGGAGAGCGAGCTGGGCGTCGGGAGCGTGTTCCACGTGCTGCTGCCGCTGGAGGCGGTCGACGCCGGCCCACTCGCCCTGGCGCCGCTGCGTCAGGAGCTGCCGCCGCTGGACATCCTGCTGGCCGACGACATGCCGCAGAACCTCGAACTGCTGAGCATGATCCTCGGCGAGCAGGGCCACCGTATCGTGCAGGCGCCCGACGGCGCCGAAGCCGTCGCGGCGTTCGAGTCCGGCCGCTTCGATATCCTGCTGCTCGACGTGCAGATGCCCGGCATGGATGGCCTGGAAGCGACCCGGCGGATTCGCGCGATCGAGGCGCAGCACGGCATGCCACGGACGCCGATCATCGCGATCACCGCCAGCGTGCTGGAAAAGGACCGCCGCAGCGCCCATGAAGCCGGCATGGACGGCTTCACCTCCAAGCCGATCGACGTCGCCGCGCTGTTCGCCGAGCTGGGCCGGGTGTTTGGTTTACGTGCCGCGGCGAGCGTGCCGTCGGTGAGCGAGCCGGCCCACGGCGGCGTGATCGACTGGGACAGGGGCATGCGCCTCTGGGGCAGCGAACAGGCCGTGCGCGATGGGATTACGCACTTCCTCGAGCAGAACCAGGAAGCCTGCGCGCGGCTCGGCGCGGCGTTGCGTGCCGGCGATCGGAAAACTGCCGTCGCGCAGGCGCACCGCCTGCGCGGGGTGGCGGGCAACTTGGCGTTGGTGGACCTCTGCGAGCGGGCCGCTACGCTGGAGCAGGCGCTGAAGAATCCCGCGATGAGCGCTTTCGACGACCTTCAGGCGCAGTTGGCCAGCGCCTTCGCCGCGGTCACCGACCGCCTGGCTCTGCATGCGCCGCGCTCCGCTCCGCGCTTCGCCGACGCGGCGGACATGCCCTTCGACGCCGCGGCGCTGCGGGCAGTGCTGCCTGACTTCATCGACAGCCTGGAGCATGGCGAACTGAACGAGCCGCTGTGGGCGTCCGTGCGCAGCGCACTGTGCGAGGCCACCGCGGGGGCGGAGCTGGCTGCGCTGGAGCAGCTGCTCGACGATTTCGAGTTCGAGGAGGCGGCAAAACGGCTACAGGCTCTGCAGGACAGGCTGAACGAGATGGAGGTCGCCTGATGGATAGAATGGACAGTCGACCCAAACTGCTGCTGGTCGATGACGAAGCGACCAATCTGCAGGTGCTCCGGCACATCCTGCAGGACGATTACCGGCTGCTCTTCGCCAAATCCGGCGCCAAGGCCCTCGAACTGGCCTTCACCGAGTCGCCCGATCTGGTGTTGCTGGACGTGATGATGCCGGGCATGACCGGTCTCGAGGTCTGCAGCGCCCTCAAGGCCGAGCCGAGCACCGCGAGAATACCGGTGATCTTCGTCACCGCCCTGGCGGACACCGACGACGAGGCCAAGGGTTTCGAGGTCGGCGCCGTGGACTACATCACCGAACCGGTCAGCCCGCCGATTGTCAGGGCGCGACTGCGCACTCATCTGTCGCTGGTGCACGTCGAAACGCTGCGCCAGACCCGCCTGGAAATCGTCCAGCGGCTCGGGCTGGCGGCGGAGTACAAGGACAACGAAACCGGTCTCCACGTGATTCGCATGAGCCACTACTCGCAAGTGCTCGCGCGTGCGGCCGGCTACAGCGAGGCGCAGGCGGAAGAGTTGCTGCACGCTGCGCCGATGCACGACGTCGGCAAGATCGGCATTCCGGACGCCATCCTGCGCAAGCGCGGCGCCCTCGACGAAGACGAATGGCGGGTCATGCGCAGCCACGTGACCATCGGCGCGCGGATCATCGGCGAGCACGCCTCCGGCCTGTTGCGCACGGCGCAACGCATCGCGCTCGGGCATCACGAGAAATGGGACGGTTCGGGTTATCCTCTCGGGCTGGCAGGCGAAGCCATCCCGCTCGAGGCGCGTATCGTCGCGATTGCCGATGTCTTCGATGCGCTCACCAGCGTGCGCCCCTACAAGGCGGCATGGACGGTGGAGGACGCCCTGGACCTGCTCCGGCGCGAAAGCGGACGGCATTTCGATCCGCGGCTGGTCGAGCTGTTCATGGGTTGTCTGCCGGACGTACTCGCGATCAAGGCCCGCTGGGCGGAGGAGTGAATCCCGCTCCGGCGGACCGACTTTTCATTCCAACGGAGAAACCTGATGACCTCGAATTCCCTGCAGGACGCCGTAGCCGAGCTGGCTGCCGCCCAGGTGCTGGCCAAACCGGTTGCCTATGAAATCGACGGCATGCCCCACGAAGGCTGGCTGGTGCAATCCGCCTCGCTGGCCGCGCCGCGGCCCGGCCTGCTGATGGTGCCGAACTGGATGGGCGTGACCGGCAATGCATTGAAGAAGGCCGCGCGTGTCGCCGGCGAGCGTTACGTGGTCTTCGTCGCGGATCTCTACGGCAGCGCCGTGCGTCCGCAGAATGCCGACGAGGCGGGCGCCGCCATCGGCCCGCTGGGCGCCGACCGCGGGTTGCTGCGCAAGCGCGCGCAAGCGGCGCTGACGACGTTCCAGGCCCAGGCCGGCGAAGCGCAGCTCGACCTCGATCGTCTGGGCGCCATCGGCTTCTGCTTTGGTGGTTGCACGGTGCTGGAAATGGCCCGCGCCGGCGTGCCGCTGAAGGGCTTCGTTTCCCTACACGGCACCCTGGATACGCCGAACCCGGACGATGCCCGCAATATCCGCGGCTCGATCCTCGTGCTGCACGGCGCCAATGACCCGCTGGTGCCACAGAACCAGGTCCAGGGCTTCATCGCCGAGATGCAGGCGGCGCCCGGCGTGGACTGGCAACTGGTGCAATACGGTGGCGCGGTGCACTCGTTCAGCAACCCGGCGGCCAATGTGCCCGGCATGACCGAATACCATCCGGTGGCGGCGGCGCGGGCGTTCCGCGCGCTCGACGACTTCTTCAGCGAAGCCTTCGTGCCGCGCGCCTGATCGGGCAGCTCTAGGCTGGCAGCTCGATACGCCCGGTTTCGCCGGGCACCTGCGGCCAGTCGCCCGCGCTCCAGCGCTGACGCGCGCGCTCGATCAGCGCTGGGTTGCTGGCGACGAAATTCCAGTTCATCCGTCGCGGCCCGTCCAGCGGTGCACCGCCGATCAGCACCAGATGCGAGCCAGCGCAGGCGCTCAGCGTGAGCGCTTCACCGGGCGTCAGTACCGTCAGCGTCTGCACCGTCAGCGGCTGATCCTCCACCAGCGCCTCGCCCTCGATCAGGTAGAGCGCGCGCTCCTCATGCTCCGCCGGAATCACCAGCGACGCCCCTGCGCTAAGGCGCAGCTCGACATACAGCGTTGGCGAGAGCACCGGCACCGGCGACTTCAGGCAGAAACCCTCTCCCGCGATCACGCGGATATGCACGCCCAGGTTTTCGCTGGCTGGCAGGCTATCGGCCGGGTGATGGCTGTAGCAGGGCTCGGCGCATTCGTCCGCGCGTGGCGACGCCAGCCAGACCTGCAGGCCGTGCAGCAGTGAGCCGCGTTCGCGCAGCGCCTCGGGCGTGCGCTCGACATGGGCCACCGCGCTGCCGGCGGTCATCCAGCTCACTTCGCCAGGGCCCACCTGCTGCGCCGAGCCGAGGCTGTCCTTGTGCAGCAGCTCGCCCTCGAACAGGTAGGTGAGGGTGGACAGGCCGATGTGCGGGTGCTGCAGGATGTTCATGCCATGGCCGGGCGGGTACTGCGTCGGCAGCATGTGGTCGAAGAACACGAAGGGGCCGACGCTGCGGCATTGCGCAGCCGGCAGGCTGCGCAGTATGGCCTGGCCGGCGAGTTCCTCGCGGTGGGCACGCAGAAGGCGAAGTTCGGACATGACGACGCTCCAGTTGAAGGTGCGAAGAGGATGCCCGCGTTACGCCCGGCAGAAAAGCGCTACTGGCTGAAGGCGCCTTCGCTTAGCTGGGTGTCGATGCTCACCTCGGCGGTGGTCATCAGCTTGTGCAGCGGGCATTTGTCCGCCACGCGCAGCAGGCTGGCGCGCTGCTCGGCGGTCAGCGAGCCCTTGAGCGTGAGGACCACGCTCATGGCATAGCGGCCCTGGCGCTCCTCGCTGCCATCGTGGCTGACCTCGACGCTCACGCCGGTCAGCGGAATGCCCTTGTCGCGGGCGTAGCGGGTCACGGTGAGCGCCTTGCAGGTGCCCAGGGCGACGTCGAAGTAATCGTGCGGATCGGGCGCGCTGCCTTCGCCGCCGGCCGAGGTCGGCAGGTCGGTGTAGAGCTCGTGGCGTTCGTCCACCTCGATGCGCTGGCGGTAGTTGTCGCTGGATTCGCTGCTGACGATCACGCTCATCGTTGTTCTCTCGTGCGGGAAGGCTACCCAATTGAGCGCTTATTATCGACGACGTTCCCTGCCGCTTGAAAGTCGTGGGCGGGAGGCGCCGCAGGCACGCCGATTGGATTATTCTGCGAGACACCGACCACGATGGAGCAGACACACACGATGCAAGCGGATTTCTGGCAGGCACGCTGGTCACGCAACGAAATCGGTTTTCACCTCGATGAGGTGAACCCCTACCTCCGTCGTCACTGGCCCGCGCTGGGGGTGGAGAAGGGCGCTCAGGTGCTGGTGCCGCTGTGCGGCAAGAGCCTGGATATCGACTGGCTCGCGGCGAGCGGTCTGCGCGTAATCGGCGTCGAGCTGGCGGAGCGGGCGGTGCAGGACTTCTTCGCCGAGCGCGGGCTGGAGGCGCAGGTCGAGCAGCGCGGCGCGTTCAGCGTGCATCGGCATGGCGACGTCGAACTGTGGTGTGGCGATTTCTTCGCGCTGAGCGCCGAGGACGTCGCCGATTGCGCGGCCGTCTATGACCGCGCCGCGCTGATCGCACTGCCACCGCCGATGCGCCGGGCCTACGTCGAGCACCTGGAGCGTATCCTGCCGTCCCGCAGCGAAGGCCTGCTGATCACCCTCGACTATGACCAGACGCAGATGAGCGGCCCGCCGTTCGCCGTCGCGGACGCGGAGGTTCGCCAGCTGTACGCGGGTTGGCGAATCGACACGCTGGAGTCGCTGGACGTGCTGGGTGAAAACTGGAGATTCCTCCAGCGCGGGCTTACGCGGCTGGAGGAGAGCGTCTACAGGCTGCGTCGATAGCCGTGTCGCGGGCAGTAAAAAGGGCGGTCGAGACCGCCCTTTTTAATTTCTGCCCCAATCAGCCGCGCTGACGCAGCGCCTGGATGCGCTCCTCCAGCGGCGGGTGGCTCATCAGCAGGCCGGCCAGGCCATTCTTCAGGCCGCCGTTGATGCCGAACGCGGTCAGGCTGTCGGGCATCTGCACCGGCACGCCCTGCTCGGAACGCAGGCGTTGCAGCGCACCGATCATCGCGTTGGTGCCCGCCAGGTTGGCGCCGGCTTCGTCGGCGCGGAATTCGCGACGGCGCGAGAACCACATGACGATGATCGAGGCGAGGATGCCCAGCACCAGCTCGGCGAAGATGGTCGCGACGAAGTAGCCGATGCCGTGGCCGTCTTCGTTCTTGAAGATCGCCTTGTCGACGAAGTTGCCGAAGATCCGCGCGAAGAACATCACGAAGGTGTTCACCACGCCCTGGATCAGCGCCAGGGTGACCATGTCGCCATTGGCCACGTGGCCGATCTCGTGGGCCAGTACGGCTTTCACTTCCTCCGGCGAAAAACGCTCGAGCAGGCCCTGGCTGACCGCGACCAGGGCGTCGTTGCGGTTCCAGCCGGTGGCGAAGGCGTTGGCCTCGTAGGCGGGGAAGATGCCCACTTCGGGCATCTTGATGCCGGCTTCGCGGGACAGTTGCTCGACGGTCTGCAGCAGCCACTGCTCATGGCGGGTACGCGGCTGGCTGATGATCTGCGTGCCGGTGCTCATCTTCGCCATCCACTTGGAGATAAACAGCGAAATCAGCGAGCCGGCGAAACCGAAGACGGCGCAGAAGACCAGCAGGCTGCCGTAGTTCTGACCGGTGAAGCGGTCCACCCCGAGCAGCTTGAGGGTGATGCTGGCGATGACCAGAACCGCCAGGTTGGTGGCCAGGAACAACAGGATGCGCATCATGGTTAAAACGATCCTCACGGGATAACAGAGTAAGTACGTCGGCTATATAAGGGGCGCCATCGGCCAGTTCAACCAAGCTCTGGTATCAAACTGTGTCCTGTGTGCCCTCTGCGGCGGGTCATTCCGGCTGGGATGCCGGCGCACGGTCGAAGATCAGCCGGGCCAGCCGGGCGATGCGCTCGCTCTGGCCCTCGGCCAGCGCCTCGCGTAACTGATGGGCGAGGGTGCCCTGCACACGGCGCACGGCCGCCGGCAGTTCGGCGCTGCCGGCCACATGCGGCACTGGCCTGGACAGGCGCAGGAAGCCCTTTTCGCTAAGCACCGCCTGATCGAGGGCTTCGTAGCGGATGCTTGACTCGTAGCGGATGTAGCCCTCGTCGGCGAGCCAGATCAGCGCGCCGAGGCAGCTCTGGTGACGCTTGCTCGGCAGGCCGAACTCGTCGGGCTCCTCGAAGCCGATGAGGTCGACGACGTACAGCCCCACCTTGCGCGGAAACGCCTGATAGAGCAGCAGCATGCCGGCAGCGGCATCCTTGTAGAACTCGTCGATCTGCAGATCCATCAGGCGCCCCGGTGGCTCATTGGCGATAGGTCTTGAGGAAGTTGCCGATGCGCCCGATGGCCTGTTCGAGATCGTCGACGCGCGGCAGCGTGACCACGCGGAAATGGTCCGGCCACGGCCAATTGAACGCGGTGCCCTGGACGATCAGCAGTTTCTCCGAGAGCAGCAGGTCGAGGACGAACTTCTCGTCGTTGTGGATCGGGCAGACCTTCGGGTCGATCCTCGGGAACGCGTAGAGCGCGCCCATCGGCTTGACGCAGCTGACGCCTGGGATGTCGTTGAGCAGCTCCCAGGTGCGGTTGCGCTGTTCCAGCAGGCGGCCGTTGGGCAGTACCAGGTCGTTGATGCTCTGGTAGCCGCCCAGCGCGGTCTGGATCGCATGCTGGCTCGGAACGTTGGCGCACAGGCGCATGTTGGCGAGGATGTCGAGGCCCTCGATGTAGCTCTGCGCATGCTGCTTGGGCCCGGAGATCGCCACCCAGCCGGAACGGAAACCCGCCACGCGGTAGGACTTGGACAGCCCGTTGAAGGTCAGGCAAAGCACGTCCGGCGCCAGCGAAGCGGTGGAAATGTGCACCGCCTCGTCGTAGAGGATCTTGTCGTAGATTTCATCGGAGAACAGCGCCAGCCCGTTCTGCCGCGCCAGTTCGACGATGCCCTCGAGCACTTCCTTGGAGTACACCGCGCCGGTCGGGTTGTTCGGGTTGATCAGCACGATCGCCTTGGTGTTCGGCGTGATCTTCGCCTTCATGTCGGCGAGGTCGGGGAACCAGCCGGCCTGTTCATCGCACAGGTAGTGCACCGGCTTGCCGCCGGAAAGGGCCACCGCGGCGGTCCACAGCGGGTAGTCGGGGGCCGGGATGAGCACCTCGTCGCCATTGTTGAGCAGCGCCTGCATCGACATCACGATCAGTTCGGAAACGCCGTTGCCCAGGTAGATGTCCTCGATCCCGACGCCTTCGACCTGCTTCTGCTGGTAGTACTGCATCACCGCCTTGCGTGCGCTGAACAGGCCTTTCGAGTCGCTGTAGCCCTGCGCGGTGGGCAGGTTGCGGATCACGTCCTGGAGGATTTCCTCGGGTGCCTCGAAGCCGAACGGCGCCGGGTTGCCGATGTTCAGCTTGAGGATGCGCTGGCCTTCCTCTTCCAGGCGCTTGGCGTGCTTGAGCACCGGGCCGCGGATGTCGTAGCAGACGTTGGCGAGCTTGTTCGATTTGCTGAACTGCATGAGGCTGGATGTCCCGAATGGCGCGGCGGACGGTCGCGCTTGGAGGAGGGCGGAGAGGGGGCGGGCCGCAACCCGGACGCCAGGCCGCTGTCGAAAGTCAGGCATGATACGTCCGGCCCGATGACCGGAAAAGGTACAGCCCGGGCTTTTTTCCGCTACGAGGTAACCCCATGGACAAGCTTGAAAAACCCCTGGACGCCTGGCGCGAGGAGCTCTCCGACGAGCAGTTCCACATCTGCCGCCTGGGCGGTACGGAGCGCCCGTTCACCGGCAAGTACAACGACAGCAAGACGCCCGGCCTTTACCGCTGCGCCTGCTGCGACGCCGCGTTGTTCGACTCCGAAACCAAGTACGACTCCGGCAGCGGCTGGCCGGCGTACTTCCAGCCAGTGTCGCCCGAGGCGATCCGCGAACTGGAGGACTTCAGCCATGGCATGCACCGTGTCGAAGTACGCTGCGCGCGCTGCGACGCCCACCTCGGCCACCTGTTCCCCGATGGTCCGCGCCCGACCGGTATGCGCTACTGCATCAACTCGGCGTCGCTGAAGCTCGAACCGCGCGACGCCTGATTCCAGCAGACGCACCGCCTTCGTAGGGTGGGCTCCAGCCCACCTTACCTGGCGCTGTGACGTTGCCGCTTGGCGAACTGAAAAGGACTTGTGGATGATTATAAATTGTGTGCAATTCAATTGATTGCTATGTTTCGTCTTCTTCCCTCGACAAGGACAACGACCATGGGCGACGTACTCCTCGACATACCCTGCACCACCATCAAGGGCGAACAGAAATCCCTCGCCGACTTCGGTGGCAAGGCCCTGCTGGTGGTGAACACCGCGAGCAAGTGCGGCTTCACCCCGCAATACCAAGGCCTGGAAAAGCTCTGGCAGGAATACAAGGACCGGGGCCTGGTGGTGCTCGGTTTCCCGTGCAACCAGTTCGGCAAGCAGGAACCCGGCGACGAGAGCGCCATCTCCGAGTTCTGCGAACTGAACTTCGGTGTCAGTTTCCCGCTGTTCAAGAAGGTCGACGTCAATGGCGCCGCCGCGCACCCGCTGTTCGTCCAGTTGAAGAAGCGCGCTCCCGGACTGCTGGGCAGCCAGGGCATCAAGTGGAATTTCACCAAGTTTCTGATCGGCGCCGATGGCCAGCTGGTCAGGCGTTTCGCTCCCACCACAAAGCCCGAGGAGCTGACGGGCGAGATCGAGGCGCTGCTCACGTGAGTCCTGCCGAGGAGGCCGGTCTGGCGCTGGATCAGCAGATCTGCTTCAAGCTGTACGCCGCTTCGCGGGCGGTCATCCGCGGCTACAAGCCGATGCTCGATGCGCTCGGCCTGACCTATCCGCAGTACCTGGCGATGATGGTGCTTTGGGAATGGCAGGCCAGCGATCCGGGGCAGCCGACGGTCAAGGCGCTGGGCCAGCGCCTGATGCTGGATTCCGGAACCCTGACGCCGTTGCTCAAGCGCCTGGAGCAACTCGGCCTGGTGCGCCGGCAGCGCGCCGTTCGGGACGAGCGGGAAGTGCACCTCGGCCTCACCGACGCTGGCCTGGCCCTGCGTGACCGGGTTCCGCCGGTGCAGCAGCGCCTGCAGTGCATGGCGGACGTGGATGCCGGTGAGCTGATCGATCTGCGCGAGCGCCTGGATCGGCTGCTGCACCTGCTCGATGGCTGAAGGGCGATTCGCTAGTGGGCGGAGGGTGAAAACCAGGTGTCGAGCATCGCCGCCAGTTCTTCGCGGCGGAACGGCTTGGCCAGGTAATCGTTCATCCCGCAGCTGCGGCAGCGCTCGCGTTCGTCCGGCAGGGCATTGGCGGTGAGCGCGATGATCGGCAGATCGGCCCAGCGTCCGTCGCGACGAATTCGCCGGCTGGCTTCGTAGCCGTCCATCACCGGCATGTTGCAGTCCATCAGCACCAGATCGACGTCCTGCCCCTCCAGGTACGCCAGCGCTTCGGCGCCATGTCCGGCGACCGCTACCTCGCAGCCCAGCTTGCCGAGCATGCCCTTGGCCACGAGCTGGTTGACCGCGTTGTCTTCGACCAGCAGCACCCGTGCGCGGCGCAACGGCTTTTCCTCGCGCTGCCGTAGGTCGACGTTGGTCGGCTCCTGGCCGAGCAGGCGTGACAGCGACTGCGCGAGCGCGGCGCGCGACAGCGGTCGTGCCAACTGCTCCAGCGGTGCCAGGTGCGCCGTTTCCTCGGTCGGCAGGAAGTTGCCGTAGGCCGTGATCAGCAGCAGGGGCGCTGAGGTTTCGGCTCGCAGACCGAGCAGATTTTCCGCGCGATCGCTGATCAGCAGATCTACCTGCGTCCCGGAGAGCGACTGCAAAGGGTCCTGGCGCCAGTATTCCAGGCCGAACGCCGGCAGCCAGGTGTCGAGGAGTTCATCCAGGCCGCTGTCGGCGGCGATCTGCGCGACGACCCGCCCGTTCATGTGGTGGACCGGCGCGGCGAGCTGATGCGCCGGCAGTGGCAGGTCGACGATGAACTGGCTGCCCTGGCCCTCGCGCGAATCCAGCTCAAGCTCGCCCTGCATGGCTTCGCAGAGCCGCCGTGCCAGCGCCAGGCCGAGGCCCGTGCCGCCGTACTGGCGGGTGATGCCGGCGCCGCCCTGGGCGAATGGATGGAAGATCCGCGCCTGGGCCGCGGGCGGGATACCGATTCCGGTGTCGCGGACGATGATGCAGACACCGTTCGCGCTGGGCCGGACCTTCACATCGACGCGACCCGTGCGGGTGAACTTGAGCGCATTGGAAAGCAGATTGCTGACGATCTGCCTGACACGCGTCGGATCGCCCAGCAACTGGCTCGGCAGCCCCGGCGAGATCAGGCAGGTCAACTCCACGCCGGGGCTGGCGTTCTGCGACAGCAGGCTGGCGGTGTCCTCCACCAGGCTGCCCAGGTCGAAGGGAATCCGCTCCAGCTCCAGCTGCCCGGCCTCGAACTTGGACAGGTCGAGGATATCGTTGAGCAGCTCCACCAGGACCTTGCCCGAGTCGTGGGCGATCGACAGCTGCTGGCGCTGCTCGGTGCCGAGCGGGCCGTCCATCGACAGCGAAAGCATCCCCAGCAGGCCGTTCAACGGCGTCCGGATTTCGTGGCTCATGTGGGCGAGGAAGGCGGCACGCGCCTGCGCGGTTTCCTGTGCGGTGCGCTTGGCGGCCTGCAGGTCGCGGTTGGAGGCCGTGAGGCGCGCGTTGGCCGCTTCCACTTCGGCGGTACGCGCCGAAACGATGCCTTCGAGTTCGCCGAGGTACTGCGTCAGTCGATTCTCGGCTTCGCGGCGCTGCTCGATCTCGGCACTGGTCAGTTGCAATTGCTGATTGATGGCCTGCACCAGCACGCCGATTTCGTCGTGCTCGTGGCCCGCCGGAAGCTCCAGCCGCTGATGCGGGTCGCGCGGGTCGCGGGTGCTCAGTGCACGCGCCAGGCCGGCCAGCGGCTTGGTCAGCATGGCGTAGAACATTACCAGCAGGATCAGCGAAAGCAGCAGGCTGCGGGCGAAGCCGGAAAGAAGGGTGATCAACGAGCGGCGCAGGAAGTGGTCGCCGAAGGCATAGGTGTCGACTTGCAGACGCAGCAGGCCGAGGTTCTCGCCGGGGTCGTGGTCGACGAACAGGGTCGATTCGAAGCCGCGGTGCTCGCCAAACAGCATGTCGCTGAACAGCCGATAGCCGTCGACATGCGGTGTCCGGCTGACGCTCGCCAGGGGCACCCCGTCGTTGTCGATGATTTCCGCACGGATCACGGCGGGGGATTGCAGCAGGCCTTCGACCAGTTCCTGCGCCAGTTCCGCGTCGATGTTGTAGGCGATGCGCGCCGCGGGGTTGTGGGCGATTTCCAGCAGCGTCTGCATCTCGCGATCGATGGACGCATCTTCGCTGGCATAATCGACGCCAACCTGGATCAGGCTCAGTAGCGTGCCGAGAATGAATGCTACCAGTACCGTCAGGCTGGCCTGCTTGAACGACAAGCGGTCGGTGAACGATATATCCATGGGTAGCGGCCAACTCGAGTCCGTCGCCGTCCAAGCATAGCCCAATCAACCGCGTCGCCGGCATCACCCGGCGCGTCATCGACGAGTCGCAGGAGTATTCGATGGAACCTCGTTTGTCCGTCTTTCTGGAACGTGCCGAAAGCGTCCTGGCGCGCCTCGATCCGCTGCTTCCGGCGGTGCGCCCGCCGCTCGACTGGAATCATTGCCTGGCCGCGCGCTGGCAGCGCGAAGGGCGCTCCGGCTTCCTGCTGCCGTTGCAGGTCAGCCTCGACCTGAACCTCGACGACCTGATCGGCGTCGATCGCCAGCGCGAGCAACTGGCGCGCAACACCCGGCAGTTTCTCGACGGCCTGCCGGCGAACCACGCCTTGCTCTGGGGCGCCCGCGGCACCGGCAAGTCGTCGCTGGTCCGGGCGCTGCTGGCGGAGAACGCCGCCGCCGGCCTGCGCCTGATCGAGATCGAGCGCGATCACCTGGCCGATCTGCCGCGGGTGGTAGAGCAACTGATGCGTCTGCCGCAGCGTTTCGTGCTGTTCTGCGATGACCTGTCGTTCGAGGCGGGCGAGGGGGACTACCGCGTGCTTAAGAGTGTGCTCGACGGCTCGCTGGAGCGCGCGCCGGAGAATGTGCTGCTCTACGCCACCTCGAACCGCCGCCATCTGGTGCCCGAGAAGCAGAGCGACAACGAGAACTGGCAGATGGTGGATGGCGAGCTGCACCCCAACGAGGCGGTGGAGGACAAGATTGCGCTGTCCGACCGCTTTGGCCTGTGGCTGTCTTTCTACCCCTTCACCCAGGAGCATTTCCTCGATGTCGTGCGCCACTGGATCGGCAGCATGGCAGAGCAGGCGGGCCTGCAATGGCAATGGAGCGAGGAGTTGGAGAAGCAGGCGATCCGCTGGGCTTCGGGTCGTGGCAACCGCAATGGGCGCTGCGCGTACCAGTTCGCCCGCCAGTGGGTCGGGCTGCAACTGCTGGGAACCGAGGCATGATCGCGTTCGACGAGGTCGGCGAGGGCCTCGAAGGCTACGGCCTGCTGGCGGCGCAACTGGAATCGCTGCTGGCCGGCGAGCGCGATTTCATCGCCAACGCGGCGCAGTTCTCGGCGTTCCTGTTTCATGAGCTTGGCGCGTTGAACTGGGCGGGGTTTTATTTGGCGCGTGGCGAGGAGCTGGTGCTGGGGCCGTTCCAGGGCAAGGTGGCCTGCGTGCGGATTCCCTTCGGGCGTGGTGTCTGCGGCACCGCGGCGGCGACCGGGAAAACCCAGCGGGTCGAGGATGTGCACGCATTCCCGGGCCACATCGCCTGCGACAGCGCCTCGAACAGCGAACTGGTCGTTCCGTTGCTCAAGGACGGGCGGCTGATCGGCGTGCTCGACCTGGACAGCCCAGACCTGGCCCGCTTCGGTGAGGCGGACCAGCAGGGTCTGGAGCGTCTGGCGGCGATCTTCCTGCGGCTGACCGACTGTTGATCGCGGTATTCAGTCGTAGATGTTCTTCTTCTGCCAGACGTCATCCTCCTCCAGCTGCGACAGGCCGGCGTTCAGCTCGGTGCTTTCTTCCTGATGCGGCTGGTCGAAGGCGAGGATCATCGCTTCGGTCTGAGCTAGCTGCTGTTCCAGCTTCTCGCGTTCCGCCTTGTACTGCGCGACGTTGGGTTGCTTACGCAGGAACTGCACGCCACGCTCGTAGGCCAGCCGCGCCTGACGCGGTAGCTTCTGTTGCAGCGCCTGCTGGCCGAGGTTGGTGAAGAACTCGATGTGGAGCAGCACCAGGATGTGCCGCACGTTGGCGATCCACTGCTTGGCATCGTTGGCCGAGAGCAGGCCTTCCTGGGCGGCGCGGGTAATCTGCCCGTGCAGGGTTTCCAGCTGGAAACGTACCTCCTTGGCCTGACCGTCATTGTTTATCGGCTGCGGCGGGTTGCCCGGGACTATGCCTTCACCCTGGGCGAACAGCGGCTGCAGGTAGGCGATGCGTGCGCGCAACTCGGCGTTGTTCTTGTCGACCGTCAGCAGCCGTTCGCTGAGCTTTAGCTCCAGCCCGACCAGCAGCAGCTTGAGCGACGGCGTCATGTACTGCCCTGGGAAGACCTCCGACAGATCGCCGATGCGACGGGTGCGGTCCGTGAGGTCAGCGCGCAGTCGCGCTTTCTCCAGCGCGTTATTTTCCACCATGTGGTTGATGTAACCGATGCCCAGCAACAGCAAGATGCCGGCGGCTACCAGGACCGAAATGACGATGGGTGACATCTTCTTCACCTTATTAGTGTGCGCGTTTTGCCCGAGTGTAGAGACTTGACGTGTCATCCGATAGTGGCGCGCTGACAGCAGTTGAAGTCGTTGATTTAAAAAAATATTTGAAGGGTGCTTGACGACCTTTCGAAGGCTAAATAGAATGCGCGCCACTTCCAGCGTGAAGCCAAAAGCGAAACGCCAGAAGCCGGAAAAGAAGTCGTAAGTTCCGGGCTGCGTCCCCTTCGTCTAGTGGCCTAGGACACCGCCCTTTCACGGCGGTAACAGGGGTTCGAGTCCCCTAGGGGACGCCATTGCGGGAATAGCTCAGTTGGTAGAGCACGACCTTGCCAAGGTCGGGGTCGCGAGTTCGAGTCTCGTTTCCCGCTCCAAATCTGCAGTCAGGCTTACCAAAACCTGATAGCCAAAAAAGGCGGCCTACGGGCCGCCTTTTTCGTTTCCGGCATTCTTCCCATGCGCGGTTCTCTCCGGCGCTGCGTCCCCAGCGGAGCTAGCCGGCCAGCCGTTCCGGTGCGTACCTCTCGATGCGTGTGTTCACCAGTGCGGCGCCATGCTGGGTGAGTACGTTCATTTCCGTTTCGGACAGCCGCCTCAGGTTGGTATCGATGGCCGAGGCGAAAGCAGCATCGCCGGCCTGGGCCTCGCCTTCGGTGCTGTCTATGGAGAACCACATCGGTTTCGTTCACCCTACTGGAAGTCGTTTCCAGCCAGTTGGCGACGCGTCGCGGTCGCCTGTCCGGAAATTCCTGGCTCACCGGGCTGGCGCGCCAGTTCGGCGAGGCGACCGGGCGCTATGCGAAGCCATCGACGACAAGAACGGCGACCAGTTGCTCGATCCCACGCTGCTGGCGACGGCTGACCGAGCCGCACGAGCGGGGCGCGATCCTGGTGGCAGCCACCTACGACGCCTTCGTCACCATTTACGAGCAAAGCACGGCGGACCTGATGCGCCTTTTCGGTGGCGACGAGCAGAATCCGCCGATCATGTGCTGCGCCTGCGCATCCGCGCGCTGGACTACCTGCCGCCGGTGGACGTGCACTTCGGCGAGTTTCTGCGCGCCATCCTCACCGCCGACACCGATCTGGTGCCGGACGATCTGATGCACTACCGACCGGCGGTGATCCAGGCGTTTTCGCCGCCCCAGCATCCTGCCCGACCGATGCCTGTCGCTGGCGCCGGGCAGCCTGCTCTGGGAGGCGCCCATCGACCCGCGGGCGGTGGACGAGTTGCCCGGAACTGCTGACGGCGTTGCGTACGCGCACGCAACGCCGCGTGCTGGTCGGCGACAGCGATGCCGAGCGCGAGGCCGGTAGCTTCGCGCAGAACCCCACCAGCAGCCGCACGCCGGCGGAGCTGACCTATGCGCAAGATGGGTTGTGGGTCGAGCTGGGCATTCGCTGCGCGGTATGACGTAACGATGACCGGGCCCAATTTCGGCGATGCCGGCCGCCTGAAGGCGAGCACTCCCGCAGACAAAAAAGCCCTCGCGAACGATTCGCGAGGGCCTTTTTTCGGCGTGCTCGTCAGTGCTTGGCGGTCTGCTCGGGTATCGACAGGAGTTGACGCTCCTGGCCCCAATCGAACGGTTCGCCTTTCTCTTCGGCTGCGAAGCGGCGCTCCTCGAGGTCCTGGAACTGGGCGATTTCCTCCTCCGGCATGAAATGCAGGCAGTCGCCGCCGAAGAACCACAGCAGATCGCGCGGCACCAAGTGGGCGATCTGCGGGTAACGGTGGAACACCTGGCAGATCATGTCCTGGCCAAGGTGACGTTCCTCGGGGATGTTCGGCAGCGCCTTGACCAGTTCGTCGAAGCGCTCGACGAACAGCGCATGGCTTTCATCGGGAATCTGTTCCGCTTCGCCAAGCGCGATCAGGATGCCGCGCAGGTGGGCCAGCAGGGTCAGGTTGTGATTGATGTATGAAGTGACCATGGGATACCTGTGAAGTGGGGGTGCGCATTATAGCGGGGCCGCGTAGGCGCGGCGTAGGCCTGGCCTGTAGCTAGCCGATGTAGGCCGGGTTACCCCGGCCCGGCGCGCCGTTGGGAGTCAGCGCACCTTGTCGGCGCTGGGCAGTAGGTCTTCCTTGGCGAAATCGTCGACGTCGATCACCGCGCGCCGGGCGATTTCAGCCTGGTGCAGGGTGTGCGCCTCCTCGCTGCTGAGCACGCCAGCCTCGAGGGCCGCATCGATCGGGTTCTGCCCGGCCTTGGGCTGGAACTGGTCGTCCTTCAGCGCCTTGTGCAGTTTGCGCGAGGTGGCGTGACTCGACGCGAGCAGGTCGAAGGCGTGTTTCAGGCCGCCCACCGCGTCGTTCGGGTCCTGCGGGCGGAAGCAGCCGTCGAGCAGTTGCTCCAGCGCCGGGTCGCCTTCGGGGCGACCGAGGATCGCGGCCACTTCGGCGTCCAGCTCGTCGCTCGGGCCGGGGTGACGGCGACCGAAGGGGAACACCACGAGGGTCAGTAGGGCACCCAGCAGGCGGTTCGGGAAGTTGGCGAGAATGCCCTCCAGCGCCAGTTCCGCCTTGCCCAGGCATTCCTCCAGCGACCAGCTCAGCAACGCCTGTTGCTCCGCCGGGTAACCCAGGTCATGGAAGCGCTTGAGCGCTGCCGAGCCCAGATATAGGTAGCTAAGCACGTCGCCGAGGCGCGCGGAGAGCCGTTCGCGGCGCTTCAGCTCCCCACCCAGCAGCATCATGCTGAGGTCGGCGAGCATGGCGAAGGCGGCTGCCAGGCGGTTCAGCGAGCGGAAATAGCTGCGCGACAAGCCACGCCCCGGCGCCTTGCCGAGCAGGCCGAAGCTGAGCCCGAGCACCAGCGTGCTGGCGGCGTTGCTGACGGCGAAGCCGATGTGCTGCATCAGCAGGCGGTCGAACTTCACCAGCGCCGCGTCGCGGTCCGGTTCGTGGACCAGGGCCATTTCCTTGAGCACGAACGGATGGCAGCGAATCGCGCCCTGGCCGAAGATCATCAGGTTGCGCGACAGGATGTTCGCGCCTTCCACGGTGATGAAGATCGGCGCCGCCTGCCAGGATCGGCCGAGATAGTTCTTCGGCCCCATGATGATCCCCTTGCCGCCGTGGATATCCATGGCGTGGGCGATGCACTCGCGCCCGCGCTCGGTCAGGTGGTACTTGAGCACCGCGGAGAGCACCGAGGGTTTCTCGCCAAGGTCGACCGCATTGGCCGTGAGTACGCGGGCGGCATCCATCAGCCAGGCGTTGCCGCCGATGCGTGCTAGCGCTTCCTGGATGCCCTCGAACGCCGACAGTGGCACGTTGAACTGCTCACGGATCTGCGCGTAGCGGCCGCTGGCATAACCGGTGGCCTTGGCCGCGCTGGTGCCCACCGCCGGCAGCGAGATCGAGCGGCCGACCGACAGGCAGTTCATCAGCATCATCCAGCCTTTGCCGATCATTTCCTCACCGCCGATGATGTAGCTCAGCGGGACGAAGACGTCCTTGCCGGAATTCGGTCCGTTCATGAACGCCGCGCCCAGCGGGACATGGCGACGACCGATCTCGACACCCGGCGTGGAGGTCGGAATCAGTGCCAGGGTGATGCCGAGTTCCTCCTGCTCGCCGAGCAGATGGTCCGGGTCGTAGGTCTTGAAGGCCAGGCCGAGGAGAGTGGCAACCGGCCCGAGGGTGATGTAGCGCTTTTCCCAGGTCAGGCGCAGGCCGAGCACTTCCTGGCCCTCCCACTCACCCTTGCAGATGATTCCGCTGTCGGTCATCGCGCCGGCGTCGGAGCCGGCATGCGGGCCGGTGAGGGCGAAGCAGGGGATATCCTGGCCGCTGGCGAGGCTTGGCAGATAGTGGTTGCGCTGTTCCTCGGTGCCGTAATGCAGCAGCAGTTCGGCCGGGCCGAGGGAGTTGGGCACCATCACCGTGGATGCCAGGTCGCCGCTGCGGGTGGCCAGTTTCATCACGATCTGCGAGTGCGCGTAGGCGGAGAAGCCCTTACCTCCGTACTGCTTCGGAATGATCAGGGCGAAGAAACCGTTGGCCTTGATGAAGTCCCAGGCTTCGGGCGGCAGGTCCATGCGCTGGGCGATGTCCCAGTCGCTGACCATGGCGCAGAGTTCGTCGGTCGGCCCCTCGATGAAGGCGCGTTCTTCGTCGGTCAGCCGGGGCGCGGGATAGTCGAGCAGCACATCCCAGTTGGGTCGACCGCTGAACAGCTCGCCGTCCCACCACACGGTACCGGCATCAATGGCCTCCTTCTCGGTGGCCGACATCGGCGGCAGCACCTTCTGGAACCAGTTGAACAGCGGCCCGCTGAATACCCGGCGGCGGAAATCGGGCAGCAGCAGCGGCACCGCGATGGCCAGCCACAGCAGCCACAGGACCAGCATGAGCAACACCGGCGCATGGCCGGAAACGCCCATGGCGACCAGGTAGACCGCGACCGCGGCGAGAGACGGCAGTGGCGATACACGCCAGTGGGCGAGCAGGGCGATGCCGACGACAAGAACCAGCAACCAAACGACCAGCATGTGAAATCCTCCGTGAAGACAGCATTCGAAGGCAGTGCTGTCTGTAACTGGCCGCCACCGTTCGTGGTGGCGGCAGGAGCGGTTCGAGCGGATCGCCATGGTGCGATCCTGGGTGGATCATCGTCCATCTCGGACCGAACGCTTCGTGGATAGTGACCCCCGGCGGATAGGGGAGTTCGCCCATCGCCATGGCCCATGACGGTCTCGGGGAAGGTAGACTCCGACCATTGCAATGGAACGAGCCGAGGTATGTGATGCTGAAGATCTGGGGCCGCAAGAATTCCAACAACGTGCGCAAGGTGCTCTGGTGCGCCGAGGAACTGGGCCTGCCGTACGAGCAGATCGACGCGGGCGGCGCCTTTGGCGTGGTTGGCGACGCGGAGTACCGGGCGAAGAACCCCAACGGCCTGGTCCCGCTGATCGAGGACGACGGTTTCGTGCTCTGGGAGTCGAACGCCATCGTCCGCTATCTGAGCGCCAAGCATGCCGACGGCGGATTGCAGCCGGCGGAACTGCAGGCGCGTGCCAGTGCCGATCGCTGGATGGACTGGGTGACCTCGTCGCTGGCCGCGCCATACCGCACGGTGTTCTGGGGAATGCTGCGCACTGCCGAAGCCGACCGCGACCTGGTCGCCATCGAAGCGGCGCGTAGCCTCTGCGCCAACCTGCTGGCGGTTCCCGAACAGGCCCTGGCCCGCCAGCCGTGGCTGTCCGGCGAGGCGTTCGGCATGGGCGATATCCCGCTGGGGAGCTTCATCTACGCCTGGTTCGAGATGCCGATCGAACGGTCCTCGCTGCCCCATCTGGAAGCCTGGTATGCGCGTCTGCGCGAGCGTCCGGCCTTCCAGCGTGCGGTGATGACGGCGCTCACCTGAGTGAGGTGCCGCGAAACACGCGGTTGCAATCGGTACCTTCCGCCCCTATCTAATCCACTCTCTTTCTCGCGCGTGCATTCACTATGAGTTCTGCACTGTCCATCCGGCAGTTGACCAAAACCTACGGCAACGGCTTTCAGGCCCTCAAGGGCATCGATCTGGAAGTGGCCGAAGGCGATTTCTTCGCCTTGCTCGGCCCCAACGGGGCCGGCAAGTCCACCACCATCGGCATTCTCTCGACCCTGGTGAACAAGAGCGGCGGCACGGTCAACGTGTTCGGCCACGACCTCGATGCGCAGCCTTCGGCGCTCAAGCGCTGCCTCGGCGTGGTGCCGCAGGAGTTCAACTTCAACCAGTTCGAGAAGGTCTTCGACATCGTCACCACCCAGGCCGGCTACTACGGGATTCCGTTGCGCCAGGCCCGCGAGCGTGCCGAGGAATACCTGACCCAGCTGGGCCTGTGGGACAAGCGCAACGCCGCGTCCCGCGAGCTGTCCGGCGGGATGAAGCGGCGCCTGATGATCGCCCGGGCGCTGGTTCACCAACCGCGCCTGCTGATCCTCGACGAACCCACCGCCGGCGTGGATATCGAGCTGCGTCGTTCGATGTGGAGCTTCCTCACCGAGCTGAACAAGAAGGGCATCACCATCATCCTCACCACGCACTATCTGGAAGAGGCCGAACAGCTGTGCCGCAACATTGGCATCATCGACCACGGGCAGATCGTCGAGAACACCAGCATGCGGGCGCTGCTGGCCAAGCTGCATGCGGAAACCTTCCTCCTCGACCTGAAGGAGTCGCTGCTGATCGAACCGCAGCTGGAGGGTTACCCGGCGCGCCTGATCGACTCGCATACCCTCGAGGTGCAGGTGGAGAAGAGCCTCGGCATCACCGACCTGTTCGCCCAACTGGCGGCGCAGAACATCGAGGTGCTGAGCCTGCGCAACAAGACCAACCGGCTGGAGGAACTGTTCGTGTCCCTGGTCGAACAGAACCTGGCGAAGGTGGCGAGATGAGCGGCGAACTGCGTCCCAACCTGGTCGCGTTGCAGACCATCGTCTACCGCGAAGTACGGCGCTTCCTGCGTATCTGGCCGCAGACGCTGCTGCCCCCGGCGATCACCATGGTGCTGTACTTCGTGATCTTCGGCCGGCTGATCGGCGCGCGCATCGGCGAGATGGGCGGCTTCAGCTACATGGAGTACATCGTGCCCGGGCTGATCATGATGTCGGTGATCACCAACGCCTACGGCAACGTGGTGTCGAGCTTCTTCGGCGCCAAGTTCCAGCGCTCGGTGGAGGAGCTGCTGGTTTCGCCGGTGTCGCCGCACATCATCCTCATCGGCTACGTCATCGGCGGCGTCCTGCGTGGGCTGGCGGTGGCGGCGATCGTCACGGTGCTGTCGCTGTTCTTCACCCACCTGACGCTGCATCACCTGGGCATCACGGTGCTGGTGATCTTCCTCGCGGCGACGATCTTTTCGCTGTGCGGCTTCGTCAACGCCGTCTACGCGCGCAACTTCGACGATATCTCGATCATCCCGACCTTCGTGCTGACGCCGTTGACCTATCTGGGCGGGGTGTTCTATTCGATCCATCTGCTGCCGCCGTTCTGGCAGGTGGTGTCGCTGGCCAACCCGATCCTGCACATGGTCAACGCGTTCCGCTACGGCATCCTCGGCGTATCCGACATCCATATCGGCACCGCCGTGGTGTTCATGCTGGGCGCGACCGCGGTCCTTTATCTGGTGTGCATTCGCCTGCTGGTGAGCGGTCGCGGCATGCGCCAGTGAGCGGGGGCGGTCGCTGATTTGCGGCAGCGTCGGCCACGGCGCTGCTTCCTATACTCGGGCGACTCGCACCCGTCGACTTTCAGGAGTTCAGCATGCCGTCACGTTCTTCCACGCTCGTCTGCGGCGCGCTGGCGCTGTTCTGCCAGCTCGCCCAGGCTCACGCGCCCGCCCAGGCCTTCGCTTTCGGCGCGCCGGGCAAGGCTGCCGATGCCACCCGGACGGTGGAGGTGACGCTGGGCGATATCTATTTCGCGCCGAAGTTGCTGGAAGTGAAGGCCGGCGAGACGGTGCGCTTCGTGCTGAAGAACGAGGGCAAGCTGGTCCACGAATTCAACCTCGGCGACGCGCAGATGCACGCGGCACACCAGCGCGAGATGCTCGACATGCAGAGCACCGGCGCGCTGGCCGGGCACGCCAACATGGCGAGCATGGATCACGGCGTCGAGACGAGCCATGGCGAGGCGAACCCGGCCGCAAGCATGGCCCATGACGACCCCAACAGCGTGCTCGTGCAGCCGGGGCAGACCCGCGAGCTGGTCTGGACCTTCGCCCAGGCCAGCGGGCTGCAGTTCGCCTGCAACGTGCCCGGCCATTACCAGGCCGGCATGGTGGGCGAAATCCACATCGACTGAGGCACCTTCCGGCACCTGCGGTTTTTATCGGGGCGGCGACTGTATAGACTGCCGCGGTTTTCGCCCCGTCAGGTCCAATCGCCATGCAGCATCCCGCCGAACACTCGCCGTTAGGCAAATCCAGCGAGTACGTCTCCACCTACACGCCGTCACTGCTGTTTCCGATCCCGCGCGCTCCGAAATGGGCGGAGCTGGGCCTGACCGCGCAGAGCCTGCCGTATTCGGGCGTGGATTACTGGAACTGCTACGAGTTGTCCTGGCTGACGGTGTCGGGCAAGCCGGTGGTGGCGGTGGGCGAGTTCGCGATTCCGGCGCACTCGCCGAGCATCATCGAATCCAAGTCGTTCAAGCTCTACCTCAATTCGCTGAACCAGACCCGCTTCGCCTCCCCTGACGCGCTACAGGCGCTTCTGGTTCGCGACTTGTCCGCTGCCGCCGGCGCGACGGTGGCGGTGACCTTGAAGACGCTGGGGCGGGTGGCGGAGGAAGGCATCGCCGAGCCGGCCGGCGTGTGCATCGACGAGCTGGATGTGGAGATCGACGACTTCAGCCGGCCGCGGGCCGAGCTGCTGCGCTGCAACGCGAGCGAAGTGATCGACGAGAGCTTCCACAGCCACCTGCTCAAGTCCAACTGCCCGGTCACCGGTCAGCCTGACTGGGGCACCTTGGTGGTGGAGTATTGCGGTCCAAAACTGGACCACGCGCGTTTTCTCGCCTATCTGGTGAGCTTCCGCCAGCACTCGGATTTCCACGAGCAGTGCGTGGAGCGCATCTACCTGGATCTGCTCAATCTGCTCCAGCCGGAGCGTCTCAGCGTGCATGCGCGTTACGTACGCCGGGGCGGGCTGGACATCAACCCGTATCGCAGCAACCACGCGACGACCTTCGACAACCGGCGACTCGCCCGGCAGTGAGGTGGGGGGCCCCGCCGGGGGGGGGGGGGGGCGGGCGGCGGTATTTGTGGTTTTTAAAAAAAA